>NZ_BLJF01000003.1:0-361666 GCF_009932335.1 Pseudomonas asiatica | reverse complement strand
CAGGGATGACCGTACGCTGCTTGAGGTCGATGATCTGCGTGGTGGCGCCCTTGTGGGCCATGGCTTCGGCGTCGTTGCCCACGGCGATGAAACGGCCATCCTTGATGGCGACGGCGGTCGCGGTGGGCTTTTCACGATCAACGGTGTGCAGTTTGCCGTTGAACAGAATCAGATCGGCGGTCATGGAACCTCCTTGGGTGGATGCGTGAGCGGAACCGGCGGAACCGGTAAAGGGCAATGCGGACCAGAGCGCGCCAGCGGCACCGAGCACGGTACTGGTGGCGAGGAACTGGCGACGGGTCTTGTCGTTGCGGTCCTGGGACATGGGGTTCTCCGTCTGGTGCGGCAGCGGGCAGGCGCAACTGCGGAGCATGCCGGTTGGTGTAGGGGCAAGGCTTGGATGGATGTGCGGTGGGTTGTTGAAGGTTAGCCTTGTTCAGCATTTGCGCTGCCTGGGCTGGCCTCTTCGCGGGCACGCCCGCGAATGCCCCAGCACAGTTACTTCTGAAGGAACGCCAGCAAGTCTTGATTGAGCTGCTGTGCATGGGTCACCGCAAACCCGTGCGGCGCCCCCGCATACACCTTCAGCTCAGCCCCACGAATCAGCTCCGCCGCCCGCTTGCCGGTGCTCTCGAACGGCACGATCTGGTCGTCGTCACCGTGGATCACCAGGGTCGGCACATCGATCTTGGCCATATCCGGGCGGAAGTCGGTTTCGGAGAACGCGGTCACGCAATCCAGGGTGCCCTTGATCGATGCCATCAGCGCAATGTTCAAGGTCTGGGTCTGCACACCCTGGGACACCTGCTGCCCATGGTTGATGCCATAGAACGGCGTGGCGAAATCGGCGATGAACTGCGCCCGGTCGGCACGCAGGCCGGCGCAGATACCCTCGAACACCGATAGGTCGACACCTTCAGGGTTGTCGTCACGCTTGCCGAACACCGGCGTCACCGCGCCCAGCAGCACCAGCCCGGCCACACGCTCGCTGCCGTGGCGGGCGATGTAGCGGCTAACGTCGCCGCCACCCATCGAGAAGCCCACCAAAGTCACGTCGCGCAGGTCGAGGTGTTCGATCAGCTGGGCGATGTCATCGGCGAAGGTGTCGTAGTCGTAGCCGTTCCATGGCTGGCTCGAACGGCCGAAACCACGGCGGTCGAAGGCGATGGCGCGGTAGCCGCGGCTGGCCAGGAATTCCATCTGCGAATCCCACATGTCGGCATCCAGTGGCCAGCCGTGGCTGAACAGCACAGGTTTGCCGCTGCCCCAGTCCTTGAAGTAGATCGAAGTGCCATCGCGGGTAACGAACGTGCTCATGTCGGTATCTCCTTGAAAATGTCGAGGTAAAGGCCTGGCTCAGCCACGTAGCCAGTTGGCGCAGCGGCGGGTTACCCAAGGCATGATGTAGAACACCACGGGCAGGATGACGAACAGGTTGACGATCAGATTGCCGGTGATCGCGCCCCCCAACTGCGGAAAGCGTGCAAACAACGGTGCCAGCAGTTGTGGAATGATCATGGTCATCGGGCAGATCACCAGGTAGGTCAGCAACGCCTGCTTCCAGCGCGGCGGTTGCGCCGGCGTGGTGCCCGTCGAACTGGCGATTACCTTGTGTTGCAGGCATACGGTCACTACGTCGCGGTTGTCTTGGGGTGCGGTGTTCATCGGCGTTCCTTGGGATGAGCTTGCCCGCATCCACTGTGCAACGGCGGACGGGCGCTGGATTGGACAGGTGTGCTGCCTTGGCGGGCACCGGCTGGCGGTGCCCGCGCATCTGGCTTACTTGCTGGCGTTGAAAGCGTTGTAGCTGGTGATCAGGTTGCGGTAGTCCGGGATGTGGTTGGAGCACAGCGCGGCCAGGCCTTCGATGTCGTTACGCCAGTCGCGGTGCAGCTCACAGGCCACGCCGAACCAGGTCATCAGTTGTGCGCCGGCCTGGCTCATGCGGTCGTGGGCGGCGTCGCGGGTCATGGCGTTGAAGGTGCCGGAGGCATCGGTGACCACGAACACTTCGAACTCTTCCTCCAGGGCTGACAGCGCCGGGAAGGCTACGCACACTTCGGTCACCACGCCGGCGATGATCAGCTGCTTCTTGCCGGTGGCCTTCACCGCCTTGACGAAGTCCTCGTTGTCCCAGGCGTTGATCTGGCCTGGGCGGGCGATGTAGGGGGCGTCCGGGAACAGGGCTTTCAGCTCTGGTACCAGCGGGCCGTTGGGGCCTTGTTCGAAGCTGGTGGTGAGGATGGTCGGCAGGTTGAAGAACTTGGCCAGGTCGGCCAGGGCCAATACGTTGTTCTTGAACGCGTCCGGCTCAATGTCGCGGACCAGGGACAGCAGGCCAGCCTGGTGGTCGACCAGCAGGACAGCGGCGTCGTCTTTGTTCAGGCGGTTGTATTTGAAGTTGGTCATGGTCGTTGCTCCTAAGGTTTTGATCTTTTCAGTAAGTTGGGTGTTTCGCGTTGATGGGAGAAGATTAAAACCATGACCTTTTGGGCGGTAGATAGCAGTTTTTGGCTCTAGCGTTCTGTTTTGTGAACGATGGATTGATGCTCGATTTGCCGGCCTCTTCGCGGGCTTGCCCGCTCCCACAGGGATCGCGCATCCATCAACTCATGCACAACATCTGTGGGAGCGGGCAAGCCCGCGAAGAGGTCGGCACAGGCTGTCATTGCCTGCCCGGCCAACCTGCTCTATTACTACCCACAGCCCTCCCCTCACCCGAGACCACCATGCTGGCGTTCATCCAGTCGTACCCGCTGTTGCTCGGCACCGCCCTGATCCTGCTCGACCTCGCGCTCTGGCAGCTGATTCCTCTCCAGCAACGCGCCTGGCGTATCGGCACACGGTTGGTGCTGTTCCTGCTGTTCAGCTCGGTACTGGTGGCTGCCGGCATGAGCCCGATGCAACCACCACCCTGGCCCGATGATGTCTCGCGCAACCTGATCGCCACGGTACTGGCGATCGGCTGGTGGCTGTTCGGCGCACGCACGGTGACGGTGGTGTTCGGCCTGTTGCTGGGTGCCCGTGGCAGCCATGGCGGGCGTTTGCTGCAGGATGTGCTGGGGGCGCTGATCTTCCTGGCTGCGGTAGTCGCCGCCGCAGGTTATGTGTTGCAGTTGCCGGTGAAGGGCCTGCTGGCTACATCGGGGGTAATGGCCATCGTCATCGGCCTGGCGCTGCAGAGCACATTGGCCGACGTGTTCAGTGGCATCATCCTGAACACCACGCGGCCGTATCAGATTGGCGACTCGATCTCCATCGATAGCACCGAAGGCAAGGTGCTGGAAATCGACTGGCGTGCCACCCGCCTGCTCACCAGCACCGGCAGCCTGGCGGTGATCCCCAACTCGGTGGCGGCCAAGGCCCGGCTGCTCAACCACAGCCGCCCGGCCGATGTGCACGGGGTGTCGGTCAGCGTGGTGGTACCGGCCAAGGTGCGGCCCAAACGGGTGTTCGATGCTCTGGAAAAAGCCTTGCAAGGCGTCAGTGCCATCCTGGCTACACCAAGACCAAAGGTGACGGTGAAAGCCTCGACGCTGGAATCAGTGGAGTACGAAGCCAGCGGCTTCGTGGCCGACGCGGGCGCCAAGGGCGACGCGCGCAATCAGCTGTTCGACCTGGCCCACCGGCACCTGGAGGCCAGCGGGGTAATGTGGAACACCGACCTGGCCATGCCACCACGCAGCCGCCAGCGCGAGGTGCTGGATGAGGTGCGGGTGTTCCGCTCGCTGAGCGCTGAAGAGCGCGATGCGTTGAGCCAGCGTATGACGGCGGTGGAATACCTTGCCGACCAGGTAATCCTGGGCGTGGGCGAGCATTCCGATCACTTGCTGGTGATTGGCAGCGGGGTGGTTTCGGCGTCGATCCGCGATGGCGACAAGCTGGTCGAGGCCGGGCGCATGGGGCCGGGCGAGGTGCTGGGGATCGAAGGAATCATCGACGAAGAGGACTCGCTGGCCGAGTTCCGCACGCTGACCGGTTGCGTGCTGTATCGGATCGACAAGGAACAGGTGAAGAGCTGCCTGGTGCAACGCGGCGATGTGCAAACGGCGTTGAGCAAGTTGCAGCGGTTTCGGCGGCAGAGCCGGGAGTCGTTGTTGCTGCAGAAGCCGGTTTCGATCAAGAAGGGCGGTTTTCTCAGCTGGTTGCACAAGTAAGCCTGTGCCGGCCCTATCGCCGGCGAGCCGGCTCCCACAGGTACTGCACAGGCTTTAAGGGCAATGCGATCAATGTGGGAGCTGGCTTGCCGGCGATAGGGCCGGTGCTTACAACACAACCCTTAGGCATTGCCCCGCGTGGTACAGCGAGAACCCGGACTCGTAGAACGCAGTCCGCAGCGAGGGCGCACTCACGCCCTTCATCGGCGAAAACGGAATCGGCAGGCTGCCCGCCTCCCCCTTCAGCAGGAACTCGGCAAACGCCCGGCCAATCACGGTCCCAGTAGTATTGCCCCGCCCGTTGTACCCGGTCACGGCCACCAGCCCCGGCGCCGGTTCGAACAGGCGCATCAGGTGGTCCGGGGTGAAGTCGATGCAGCCGGTCCAGTGCATTTCCCACTCGACCTTGCCCAGCTCCGGGTAATAGTGGCTCTGGATGCGGTCGGCCCAGCTGCGCACGAACCACGCCGGCTTGTTGTCGACCCGGCCCAGGCTGCCGAGCAGCAGGCGGCCCTGGTCGTCGCGACGGATGCTGCTGAGCACGGTGCGGGTGTCCCACGAGCCTTGGCCATGTGGCAGCACCTTGTCGGCTGCAGCACCCTGCAACGGCTTGGATGCCACCTGGTAGTAGTAGCCACGGAAGAATTGCTTCTGCAGGTTGCTCCAGTCGCCTTCGGTATAGGCACCAGTGGAAATCACCACCTTGTCGGCGCGCACCGAACCACGTGCGGTCTTCACCCGCCAGGCATCGCCGTCACGCTCCAGGCCTTCGACCGAAGACTGCTGGAACAGCTTGCCACCCAGGCGTGCCACCGCTGCGGCCAGGCCCTGGGTGTAGCCCATGGGGTTGATGGTGCCGGCGCGGCGGTCGAGCAGCGCGGCGGAAATCTTGTCGGTGCCGCAGTATTCCTGGCATTGGGCGCCGGTCAGCAGCTCCACATCGGCACCACGGCGGCGCCATTGCTCGTGGCGGGCCTCCAGGTCGGCGATACCGGTGGCGTTATGCGCCATGTGCAGCGTGCCTTTGTGCTGGGCCTGGCAGTCGATGCCAAGGCGCTCGATCATGGCGAACACTTCAGCCGGGGCCTCGCCGAGCACCTTGTTCAGGCGGCTGCCCTGCTGCAGGCCGAGGGTGGCCTCGACATCGTCGGGGCGGATCCAGGTGCCGGCGTTGACCAGGCCGACGTTGCGCCCGGAGCCACCGTGACCGATCTTCCAGGCCTCCAGCAGGATCACCGACTTGCCCTGTTCGAGCAGGTGGATGGCCGCCGACAGGCCGGTAATACCGCCACCGATCACACAGACATCGGCCTTGTGCTCACCGGCCAGGGCCTGGGCGGCGACGGTCGGTTTGCTGACGAATTCCCACAAGCATTCTTGACGCAGTTCGGACATGGCCCGGCTCCAGCAATTTGTTCTTGTTGGGGCTGCATTGCAGCCCATCGCCGGCAAGCCAGCTCCCACAGTGTGGGAGCTGGCTTGCCGGCGAAACGGGGGCAAAGTCCCCGCCTGCGGACATCAGTCGAACACGATACCCTGCGCCAGCGGCAGTTCGCGCGAGTAGTTCACGGTGTTGGTCTGGCGACGCATGTAGCCTTTCCAGGCGTCCGAACCGGACTCACGGCCACCGCCAGTCTCCTTCTCGCCACCGAACGCACCGCCGATCTCGGCGCCGCTGGTGCCGATGTTGACGTTGGCGATGCCGCAGTCGCTGCCCGAGGCGCTCTGGAAGCGTTCGGCCTCACGGATGTCGGTGGTGAAGATGCACGACGACAGGCCTTGTGGCACTTCGTTGTTCAGGCGCAGGGCCTCTTCGAAGTCGTCGTAGGCCAGCACGTACAGTATCGGGGCGAAGGTTTCGTGGCGCACCACGTCGCTCTGCGCCGGCATTTCGGCGATGGCAGGCGATACGTAGTAAGCGTTCGGGTACTGATCGGCCAGCTGACGCTCGCCACCAAATACCTGGCCACCTTCGTCGCGGGCCTTGGCCAGCGCGCCCTGCATGGCGTCGAACGACTGCTTGTCGATCAGCGGGCCCACCAGGTTGTCCTTGCGTGGGTCACCGATGCGCACCTTGCCGTAGGCGGCTTTGACACGGGCAACCACTTCGTCCTTGATCGAACGGTGCACGATCAGGCGGCGCAGGGTGGTGCAACGCTGGCCGGCGGTGCCGACTGCGGAGAACAGGATGCCACGCACGGCCAGGTCGAGGTCGGCGCTCGGGGCCAGGATCATGGCGTTGTTGCCGCCCAGTTCGAGGATGCTGCGGCCGAAGCGGGCAGCCACACGCGGGCCGACTTCGCGCCCCATGCGGGTGCTGCCGGTGGCGCTGACCAGCGGTACGCGCGGGTCGTCGACCATGGCTTCGCCGGCTTCACGGCCGCCGATCACCAGTTGTGCCAGGCCAGCCGGGGCATCACCAAAGGCTTTCAGGGCTTTTTCGAACAGCGCCTGGCAGGCCAGGGCGGTCAGCGGGGTCTTCTCGGACGGTTTCCATACCACCGAGTTACCGGCGACCAGGGCCAGGGCAGTGTTCCAGGCCCAGACTGCGACCGGGAAGTTGAAGGCGCTGATCACGCCGACCACGCCAAGCGGGTGCCAGGTTTCACGCATGTGGTGGCCAGGGCGCTCGGAAGCGATGGTCAGGCCGTACAGCTGGCGCGAAAGGCCAACGGCGAAGTCGCAGATGTCGATCATTTCCTGCACTTCGCCCAGGCCTTCCTGGGTGATCTTGCCGGCTTCGATCGAAACCAGCTCGCCGAGGTCGGCCTTGTGCTCACGCAGCACTTCGCCGAACAGGCGCACCAGCTCGCCACGGCGCGGGGCCGGCACGCTGCGCCAGGCTTCGAAGGCGCTCTGGGCCTGATCGATGCGGGCGATGGTCTCGGCCTTGCCGAGCAGTTTCACCGAGGCGATCTGGCTGCCGTCGATCGGCGTGTGAACAGGGTAGTCGCCCTGGGTGTAAGCCTCGGCAGCAACGCCAAGGCGCTCGAGCAGTCCAGCAACCATTTGTGCATCTCCTACATCGGGTGATGGGGTGGAAAAATGATGTGGATCAGTATTAATCCGATCACACCGGTGCAACAAACGACCTTTATTCCGCATATCATTCCGTCAGGTAATGATTTGAGCCGCAGAGACCGCTATGTCCAAACGCCTGGTGCCCTCCATGACCGCCCTGCAGTGCTTCGAAGCTGCAGCCCGCCATTTGAGCTTTACCCGTGCCGCCGAAGAGCTGCACCTGACCCAGAGCGCAGTCAGCAAGCAGGTGGCGCAGCTTGAAGACATGCTGCGCCACCACCTGTTCCTGCGTATCCGCCGCCGTCTGCAGCTGACGCCGGCGGGTAGCCTGTACCTGGCCGAGGTCAACAAGATCCTCACCCAGGTGGATATGTCCAGCCGCTACGTGCTCACCTACGGCGAGCAGACCGAGATATTGAAGGTAGCCACTCAGCCGAGTTTTGGCGTGCGCTGGTTGATCCCGCACCTCAAGGGTTTTGGCAAGCGCCACAACAACATCCACCTGGACATCCGCAACGAGATGGAGCCTTTCGCCCTGCTGCAAGGATCGGCGGACGTGGTGTTCTTCTATGGCCAGGGTACTTGGCCGGGGGCCACCTGCGTGGAGCTGTTCGGTGAAGAGGTGGTGCCGGTATGTGCGCCGGAGTTGCTGGCCGGGCGTGAACTGAACGATGCCGGGGAGCTGGCCGACCTGGTGCTGCTGCAGAGCACCTCGCGGCCAGAGGCCTGGCACGAGTGGTTCCTGGAGTTGGGCTTGCAGAGCGTCAGTGCCTACCACGGGCCGCGCTTCGATACCTTCTACATGGCCTTGAGCGCGGCGCAGGCCGGGTGCGGGGTGGCGTTGGTGCCGCGCTATCTGGCGGCGAAGGAGCTGGCCGAGGGGAGTTTGGTGGTGCCGTGGAACCATGCGATGCGCAGTGCCGGGGCGCATTACCTGGCGTATGCCGAGCATGCGGCGGAGGTGCCCAAGGTAAGGGCGTTGGTGGAATGGATTCGCGAGCAGCTTCAGGCTTGAGATTGCCGGGGCCGCTTTGCGGCCCATCGCCGGCAAGCCAGCTCCCACAGGGAGCTCCACAATTGCTGAATCCTGTGTCCAACCTGTGGGAGCTAGCTTGCCGGCGATAGGGCCCTTGAGGTCGATCAAAAAAGGAATGACACACTCACTTTTTTTCGCTTGTGAGCAAAGTGCATTCCCAGCTTTCATGTAAGCGTCCGAACCCAACCAGGAAGCTAGCGATGCCCGCCCACGATTTCGTCAGCCCCGACAGCATCCGCGCGCAGTTCTCTGCCGCCATGTCGCTCATGTACAAACAGGAAGTGCCCCTGTACGGCACGCTGCTGGAGCTGGTGAGCGAAATCAACCAGCAGGTCATGGCCCAGCAACCCGAGGTTGCCGAGGCCCTGCGCTGGACCGGCGAAATCGAGCGCCTGGATCAGGAGCGCCACGGCGCCATCCGTGTCGGCACCGCCGCAGAGCTGGCCACCATCGCCCGGTTGTTCGCGGTCATGGGCATGCAGCCAGTCGGCTACTACGACCTTAGTTCCGCCGGCGTGCCGGTGCATTCCACCGCCTTCCGCGCGGTGCACGAGCAGTCGCTGCACGTCAGCCCGTTCCGCGTATTCACTTCGCTGCTGCGCCTGGAGCTGATCGACAACCCGCAACTGCGCGAGCTGGCAGAGAGCATCCTGGCCAAGCGCCAGATCTTCACCGCCCGCGCCCTAGAGCTGATCGACCAATGCGAGCGCGATGGTGGCCTGAATGCCGCCGATGCCGAGGTGTTCGTGCAAGAAGCGCTGCACACCTTCCGCTGGCACCATGACGCCACCGTCACTGCCGAGCAGTACCAGCAGTTGCACGACCAGCACCGCCTGATCGCCGATGTGGTGGCCTTCAAGGGCCCGCACATCAACCACCTGACCCCGCGCACCCTTGACATCGATGCAATCCAGCTCGGCATGCCGGCCAAGGGCATCCCGCCAAAGGCCGTGGTCGAGGGCCCGCCCACCCGCCGCCATCCGATCCTGCTGCGCCAGACCAGCTTCAAGGCCCTGCAGGAAAAGGTTGCGTTCAGCGACCAGCAGGGCAGCCACACCGCGCGCTTCGGCGAAATCGAGCAACGCGGCGCGGCGCTGACGCCGAAAGGCCGCCAGCTGTACGACAAGCTGCTAGACGCCACCCGCGCCGCCCTGGGTGGCGCCCCGGCCGAGGCCAATGCCGAACGCTACATGGCGTTGTTGAAGGACACCTTTGCCGAGTTCCCGGACGACCTGGCGCAGATGCGTGAACAAGGGCTGGCCTACTTCCGCTACTTCGCCACCGAGAAAGGCCTGGCTGCGCGCGACCAGGACGACCGCCCGACCACACTGGATGGGCTGATCGAGGCTGGCCATGTGCATTTCGAGGCGCTGGTGTACGAGGACTTCCTGCCGGTGAGCGCGGCGGGGATCTTCCAGTCCAACCTGGGTGACGATGCGCAGGCCGAGTACGGCAGCAACGCCAACCGCGATGCGTTCGAAACAGCGCTGGGGCTGCAGGTGCAGGATGAGCTGGCGCTGTATGCGCAGAGCGAGCGTCGGTCGCTGCAGGCGTGTGCACAGGCGTTGAACCTGGGCTCGATGTAAGGCTGTAGATCGCAGGGGCCGCTTCGCGGCCCTATCGCCGGCAAGCCAGCTCCCACAGGATGGCATCGAGCCTGAGGCAAATGCAGTCCCTGTGGGAGCTGGCTTGCCGGCGATGAGGCCAGGGCAGGCAACACAGACAGTTGCCCCCAAACCTGTGGGAGCGGGCAAGCCCGCGAAGAGGCCGGCACAGGCGATCAAAGGGGCGGCAGGATCTGCACATCCGGCAAATCCATCGCCGCCACCTCCTCTTCCAGAAACGCGCTCAAACGCCGCAACCGCTCGCCCCCTGGCCGAGTGCGCGGCCACACCAGGTAATAATCCATCCCGCTGGGCACGGCCGTCGGCCAAGGCAGGCTCAAGCGCCCCTGCGCCACATCTTCGGCCACCATCAGCAAATCACCCATGGAAATGCCGTAGCCACGCGCAGCGGCAATCATGCCCAGCTCCAGGGTGTCGAACACCTGCCCGCCCTTGAGCGAAACCTTGTCACTCAACCCCATGCGCTCCAGCCATTCCCGCCAGTCGCGCTTGTCCACCGTGGGGTGCAGCAGCTCTATGCAGGCCAGCCGACGCTCGTCCCAGGGTTCCTCGTCGAGCAGGTCTGGCGCACCCACGGGGATCAGCAGTTCCGGGAACAACCTGCGCACTTCCCATTCCGGCGGGAACACCCCGTCGCTGAGCAACACCGCGCAATCGAACGGCTCCTGGTTGAAGTCCACATGGTCGACATCCATCCAGGCGCTGGTCAGCTGCACTTCGTTGCCAGGCTGCAAGTGGCGAAAGCGGCTAAGGCGCGCCAGCAACCAGCGCATGGTCAGGGTCGAGGGAGCCTTCATGCGCAGGATGTCATCCTCACCGCGCAAGGTATCGCAAGCCCGTTCCAGCGCGGCAAAGCCTTCACGCACACCGGGCAGCAGCACCCGCGCCGCTTCGGTCAGTTGCAGGCTGCGGCCGCTGCGCACGAACAGGCGGCAGGCAAAGTGCTCCTCCAGCGTGCGGATATGCCGGCTGACCGCGCTCTGGGTAATCGACAGCTCTTCGCCGGCACGGGTGAAGGAGCTTAGCCGCGCGGCGGCTTCGAATGCGCGCAGGGCATACAGCGGGGGGAGCTGACGGGACATGAGGCACCTGCCATACGGGGCTGTGAAATGAATCACCGGGAAGCATATATACATGAGTCAGACTCATGCCAATGATCGCTTTTATCCTTTTGTGCAAAGTTGACCAAAGCCTCAGAATCGCCCTTCGTTGATCACCCCAGGAAAAGGACTGCCCCCATGCATGTCGCGCCCACCACAGAACTCAAGGCTTTGCTGCGCCTGGCCGGGCCGCTGATCGCCTCGCAGTTGGCGCACATGCTGATGGTGCTGACCGATACCCTGATGATGGCCCGCATCAGCCCGCAAGCCCTGGCTGGCGGCGGCCTGGGTGCGGCGAGCTACTCGTTCGTGTCGATCTTCTGCCTTGGCGTGATCGCTGCGGTCGGCACCCTGGTGGCCATTCGCAAGGGCGCCAACGACATCGAGGGCGCCACCCGCCTGGCGCAGGGTGGCCTGTGGCTGGCCTGGAGCCTGGCGCTGTTCGCTGCGCTGGTGTTGTGGAACCTTGAACCGGTACTGCTGCTGTTCGGGCAAAAGCCCGAAAACGTTGCATCGGCCGCCGAATTCCTCACCCTGCTGCCACTGGCGCTGCCCGGCTACCTGACCTTCATGGCGTTGCGCGGCTTCACCAGCGCGCTGGGCCGGTCTACGCCGGTGATGGTCATCAGCCTGGTCGGCACGGTGCTCAACTACCTGTTCAACGTGGCGCTGATCGAAGGCATGTTCGGCCTGCCCAAGCTGGGCCTGATGGGCATCGGCCTGGTCACCGCGGTGGTGTCGATGGGCATGGCCATTGCCTTGGCGCTGTATATCCGTTGGCACCCGGCCTATGCCGCCTACCCATTGCGCAAGGGCCTGTCGCGCTCTTCGCTGCCGGCCCTGCGCGAGCTGTGGCGGCTGGGCTTGCCGATTGGTGGCACCTACATGGTGGAAGTCGGCCTGTTCGCCTTCGCCGCGCTGTGCATGGGCGTGCTGGGCAGCACCGAGCTGGCAGCGCACCAGATCGCCCTGCAGATCGTCTCCACAGCGTTCATGGTGCCAACCGGGTTGTCGTATGCGGTGACCATGCGCGTGGGGCTGTACTACGGCGCCGGCAACCTGCTGGCGGCGCGCAGTGCCGGGCGGGTGGGCATAGGCTTCGGGGCGATGATCATGTTTGCCTTCGCCGCGCTGTTCTGGCTGCTGCCCGATACGCTGGTGGGGCTGTTCATCGACAGTGACGACCCGGCATTTGCGGCGATCTTCCAGCTGGCGGTGCAGTTGCTGATGGTGGCTGCGTGGTTCGAGCTGTTCGATGGCATGCAGACGATCGCGATGGGCTCGATCCGTGGGCTGAAGGATGCCAAGACGACCTTCCTGATCGGGCTGGTGTGCTACTGGCTGGTAGGGGCGCCGAGCGCCTGGCTGTTCACCTTTACCCTGGGCGGTGGCGCAGTCGGGGTGTGGTGGGGGCTGGCGTTGGGGCTGGCGTGTGCGGCGGTGGCACTGACCTTTGGCTTTGAGTGGCGCATGAAGCGGCTTTTGGGCAAGGCAGGTCTGGCTGACGGGTCGGCAGTGTCTGTGTGATTGCCGGGGCTGCTTTGCAGCCCTTTCGCGACGCAAGGCCGCTCCCACATGGGAATGCGTTCGCCGATCAATGTGGGAGCGGCCTTGTGTCGCGAAAGGAGGGCGAAGCCCTCCCCTGCGATGTCACAGGCTAACCAGCTTCGGCTTGCTGTAATCCAGCAAGAACTCCATCAACTCCCCCACCGGCAGCGGCTTGCTGACCAGGAAGCCCTGCACCTGGTCACAGCCAAACCCGCGCAGCAACGCCATCTGCTCTTCACTCTCCACACCTTCGGCCACTACTTCGAGGTTGAGGTTGTGCGCCAGGTTGATCATGGCGTGCACCAGCTTGCGGTTCTCCTCGCGCATTTCCATTTCCGCGACAAAGCTGCGGTCCACCTTGAGCAAGGTGATCGGCAGGCTGTTGAGGTGCACGAACGAAGAGAACCCGGTACCGAAATCATCGAGCGAGAAGCGCACGCCCAGGCGCCCCAGGGCGTCCATGGTCTGGCGCACCAGTTCGTTGCGGCGCATCACTGCCGTTTCGGTCAATTCGAACTCCAGCCAGCGGGCATCCACGCCATGTTCGAGAATCAGGCGGCTCAAGGTCGCCAGCAACTGGCTGTCCTGGAACTGGCGGAAGCTCAGGTTGACCGCCATGTGCAGCGGCTCCAGGCCGCGCTCGCACAGCGCCTGCATGTCGCGCAGGGCTCGGGAAATCACCCAGTAGCCCAGCGGCACGATCAGGCCGCTCTGCTCGGCCAGCGGCACGAACTCGCTGGGCGGCAACAGGCCACGCTCGGCATGCCGCCAGCGCACCAGCGCCTCGAGGCCGACGATACACCCGTCGGCCAGGTTCAACCGCGGCTGGTAATGCAGCTCCAGCTCGTCCCGGCGCAGGGCGCGGCGCAGTTCGCTTTCCAGGTCGGCAAGGCTGCGGGCGTTGCGGTTGATGCGTTCGTTGAACACATGGAAAGTGCAACCCTGGCTGCCTTTGGCCTGGCGCATGGCGATGTGCGCGTGCCACATCAGCGGGTCGGCACCACCCTGGGCGCGGGCATGGGCCAGGCCCAGGCTGCAGCCCAGCAGCAGGCTTTCGCCGTCGATCCAGTAGGGTTCGGCCAACGCCTCGACAATCCGCTCGGCAATCCACTCGGCACGGTTGGGGTCGCGTCGGGTGTCGATCAGCAGGGCGAACTCGTCGCTGCCCAGGCGCGCCAGTTGGTCGCCCGCCTCCAGTTGCTGTTTCAGCCGCGCCACCACCTGCAGGATCAGGCGGTCGCCGCTCTGGTGGCCAAGGGCGTCGTTGACGTGGCGGAAGTTGTCCAGGTCCAGGTGGCCGAGGGCAAGGCCACGGCCGTCGTTCTCGGCCAGGCGCGCGGTCAGCAAGGCCTGGAAGCCTTGGCGGTTGGCGATGCCGGTCAGCGGATCCTGCTCGGCCAGGCGCTGCAAAGTGGCCACCAGCACGCCGCGCTCGCGCACATGGCGCAGCGAGCGACGCAAGGTGTCGGCATTGAGCTGGTCACGCACCAGCCAGTCACTGACGGCGCTGGGCGCTAACTGAGGCTCGTGGTCGAGCAGCAGGATGGTCGGCAGCTCGCAGCGCCCAGGCGCGGGCTGCAGGGCCGGGGTTGCCAGCACGACAGCCTGGCGGTCCTGGTTGAACAGGTTGTCGACCGACTCCCAGTTCGGCGCCGTCAGCAGCACGGCGCTGCCACCCTGGGCAGGCATGCACTCGCGTAGCAGCGCGCCCCATTCCGGCTCATCGGCCAACAGCAGCAAACGCAATGGTTCGACAGGCGTGGACAAGCGGGCTCCTTAGGCTTCACGGTGCAACGGAAACTGCCAGGTATGCTACTGCATTAATGAAAATGATTTTCAATTTAATACATGTTTTTACGGGTGTAGCATCCCGACGTATTTTGTCGTGCATCCTGCGCGAAACTGCGCCAGCCGGCAAATCCCGTTTACATATTTGACTCAGACGTCAGACGGTCGCGCCACAAACGCCCCATGCCTGTTAGAATGCGCGGCTATTTTCTGGCGACCCCCGGTTTCTAGCATGTCCCGACTCAATCCCCGGCAGCAGGAAGCCCGTGACTATGTCGGCGGCCCTCTTTTGGTGCTCGCCGGTGCAGGCTCGGGCAAGACCAGCGTGATCACGCGCAAGATTGCCCACCTCATCCAGAACTGCGGCATCCGTGCCCAGTACATCGTGGCGATGACCTTCACCAACAAGGCCGCGCGCGAGATGAAGGAACGGGTCGCCACCCTGCTGCGCCCGGGGGAAGGCCGCGGCCTGACTGTGTGCACATTCCACAACCTGGGCCTGAACATCATCCGCAGGGAGCACGAGCGCCTGGGCTACAAGCCGGGTTTCTCGATCTTCGACGAGTCCGACATCAAGGCGTTGCTGTCGGACATCATGCAGAAGGAATACTCCGGCGACGACGGCATCGACGAGATCAAGAACATGATCGGTGCCTGGAAGAACGACCTGATCCTGCCCGCCGAGGCCCTGGAGAAGGCGCGCAACCCGCGCGAGCAGACTGCCGCCATCGTCTACACCCACTACCAGCGCACGCTCAAGGCGTTCAACGCGGTGGACTTCGACGACCTGATCCTGCTGCCGGTCAAGCTGTTCCAGGAGCACCCCGATGTGCTGGAGCGCTGGCAGAACCGCGTGCGCTACCTGCTGGTGGACGAATACCAGGACACCAACGCCAGCCAGTACCTGCTGGTGAAGATGCTGATCGGCATGCGCAACCAGTTCACCGTGGTAGGCGACGACGACCAGTCGATCTACGCCTGGCGTGGCGCCCGGCCGGAAAACCTGATGCTGCTCAAGGAGGACTACCCCTCCCTGAAGGTGGTGATGCTGGAGCAGAACTACCGCTCCACCAGCCGCATCCTGCGCTGCGCCAACGTGCTGATTGCCAACAACCCGCACGCGTTCGAGAAGCAGCTGTGGAGCGAGATGGGCGTGGGCGACGAGATCCGCGTCATCCGCTGCAAGAACGAGGAAGCCGAGGCCGAACGCGTGGCTATGGAAATCCTCACCCTGCACCTGCGCACCAACCGTCCGTACAGCGACTTTGCCATCCTCTACCGCGGCAACTACCAGGCCAAGCTGATCGAACTGAAGCTGCAGCACCACCAGGTGCCATATCGCCTGTCGGGCGGCAACAGCTTCTTCGGCCGCCAGGAGGTCAAGGACCTGATGGCCTACCTGCGTCTGCTGGTGAACCCGGACGATGACAACGCCTACCTGCGGGTGATCAACGTACCCCGCCGCGAAATCGGCTCCACCACCCTGGAAAAACTCGGCAACTACGCCACCGAGCGCGGTATTTCGATGTACGCCGCCAGCGAGGAGCTTGGCCTGGGCGAGCATCTGGACGCCCGCTACACCGAGCGTTTGCAGCGCTTCAAGCATTGGCTGGACGGGGTGCGCCACAAGGTTGCCCTGGAAGACCCGATTGCCGCGCTGCACGAGATGATCCGCGATATCGACTACGAGAACTGGATCCGCCAGCAGACCGCCAGCGACAAGGCTGCCGAGTTCCGCATCAGCAACGTCTGGTTCCTGGTCGAAGCGCTGAAGAACACCCTCGAGAAGGACGAAGAGGGTGACATGACCATCGAGGACGCCATCGGCAAGCTGGTGCTGCGCGACATGCTCGAGCGCCAGCAGGAAGAGGAAGAGAACGCCGAAGGTGTGCAGATGATGACTCTGCATGCCTCCAAGGGCCTGGAATTCCCATACGTGTTCATCATGGGCATGGAAGAGGAAATCCTCCCGCACCGCTCCAGCATCGAGGCCGACACCATCGAAGAGGAACGACGCCTGGCCTACGTGGGCATCACCCGCGCGCGCCAGACCCTGGCCTTCACCTTCGCCGCCAAGCGCAAGCAGTACGGTGAAATCATCGACTGCACGCCCAGCCGGTTCCTCGACGAACTGCCACCGGACGACCTGGCCTGGGAGGGCCTTGACGATGCGCCGGTCGAGGTAAAGGCCGCACGGGGCAACAATGCCCTGGCCGATATCCGGGCAATGCTCAAACGCTGATCAACCATTACTCTTTAACTTTGCCGCTATTTGCGGCGACCTTTGTTACATCGAGGAATACCACAGTGGAAGCACTGCATCAGAAGATTCGCGAAGAAGGCATCGTGCTTTCCGATCAGGTTCTCAAAGTCGATGCGTTTCTCAACCACCAGATCGACCCTGCGCTGATGCAGCTGATCGGTGACGAGTTCGCCCGCCTGTTCGCCGACGCGGGCGTGACCAAGATCGTCACCATCGAAGCCTCGGGCATTGCCCCGGCGGTGATGACTGGCCTGAAGCTGGGCGTGCCGGTGATCTTCGCCCGCAAGCACCAGTCGCTGACCCTGACCGAGAACCTGCTGACCGCCTCGGTGTATTCCTTCACCAAGCAGACCGAGAACACCGTGGCCATCTCGCCGCGTCACCTCAACAGCAGCGACCGCGTGCTGGTGATCGACGACTTCCTGGCCAACGGCAAGGCGTCGCAGGCCCTGATCTCGATCATCAAGCAGGCCGGCGCCACCGTGGCCGGCCTGGGTATCGTGATCGAGAAGTCGTTCCAGGGCGGCCGTGCCGAGCTGGACAGCCAGGGCTATCGCGTCGAGTCGCTGGCCCGGGTGAAGTCGCTGGAAGGTGGTGTGGTTACCTTCATCGAGTAATCGCGGCGCCTGCTTCGCGGGCACGCCCGCTCCCACAGGTAAACCACAGGTTTTGAATGCTGTGGTGTACCTGTGGGAGCGGGCGTGCCCGCGAATGGCCTCAATCCTCTCTATCTGGCAGCCGCCAACCCCGCCAGCAGCAACCGCTGGTAAAGCTCTTCCTTCAGCCCCTGCGGCTGATCCAGCTGCATCCGCACAAGATGCCTCGCATAGCCCTCCGGCCCCGGCGCATCCAGCGCTGCCTTGCCCAGCTCCAGCACCTCGCTCAGCTTGAACTTGCTCTTCAACCAGTTCAGCGCCCGCAGCAAATCCCGCTCTTCAGCCGTAAAGTCCGTACCCAGCGGATACTCCGGGAACAACCGCGAATGCCGCGCCCTGATCGCCTCCAGCCGCTGCGGCGTATTGTCGGTAAAGCACGCCTCCAGTTGAAAATCCTTGGCCAGCTTGCCGGCATCCTTTGCCTGCTCGATCAGCCCCTGCTGGAACCGCGAATCACATACCGCCAGCAACCGCGCAATCACCTCGCTGTCGGTCTGCCCACGCAGGTCGGCAATGCCGTACTCGGTCACCACGATATCGCGCAGGTGCCGGGGGATGGTGCAATGGCCATAGTTCCAGAACAGGTTCGAGGTCACCTCCCCGCCCGCCTCACGCCAGCTGCGCAGCAGCAGGATCGAACGCCCGCCCTCCAGCGCATGGCCCTGGGCGACGAAGTTGTACTGCCCGCCCACGCCACTGAGTACTCGGCCATCCTCCAGCTGGTCAGCCACCCCAGCGCCAAGCAGGGTCATGCCGAATACGCTGTTGATGAAGCGCGCATCGCGGCGTTGCCGGCGCTTGAGTTCCTCCTGCCCGTACAGCTCGTTGATGAAGCTGATACGAGTCATGGCAAACCGTGCGCGCTGTTCCAGCGGCATGTCGCGCAAGCGCTGGTAGAACGCCTGGGGGCCGAGGAAGAAACCGCCATGCAGCACTGCCGCCACCTGCTCGTCCGCCGGGCGCCGCAACAGGCCCGCTTCGGCCAGCGCCAGCAAGCCGTTGACGAACATCTCGCTGCAGCCGTACAGGCCTTGGGCGAAGGTATCCAGGCCCCCTTCCCGTTCGATCAGCGCTTGCCGCGAGCCAGCACCCAGCGCGTCGAGCACGGCACGATAACCGGCGTTGTCACCCTGACGCGCCAGCAATGCGGCAGCTACCGCATCGCCCATGGCACCAATGCCGATCTGTAGCGTGCCGCCGTCGCGAACCAGGCTGCTGGCGTGCAGGCCGATGCAGTGGTCCTGGGTGTTAACCGGCATGTTCGGCGTGGAGAACAGGCGGCGTTGCTCGGCTGTATCGATCAGCAGGTCGAACGTGTCGATTGGTAGCTCGCCGTCACCCGGCATGTAAGGCAGCTCGGCATGCACCTGGCCGAGCATGAGGATGGTCTCGCCGGCAGCGCGGCGCTTGGCGATCATCGGCAGCAGGTCGAGGGTGATGTCGGGGTTGCAAGCCAGGCTCAGGTGCACCGGCCTCTCGGGCGTGGCGGCCACCAGCTGCGCGATCAGGTTCAGGCCCTTGGCGTTGATGTCACGTGCTGCGTGGCTGTAGTTGCTGCTGATGTAGCTTTGCTGGGCCGAATCGCTGTGCAACAGGCTGCCGGGCTGCATGAAGAATTGTTCAACCTGGATGTTCGGCGGCAGACTGTCATTGCGCAGGTCGGCGAGGTAGGTAAGTTCTTCATAGTCGGCGAAGACGCGCTCGACGAAGGGCTCGAGAAAGCGCCGCTGCAGGCCATCCCCCAGTGGCGGGCGGCCGAGGGACAGGGCCGTGTAGATGGTCAGCTGCCGTTCGGGCAGCTCGCGGATGCGGGCGTAAAGCGCATTGACGAAGGCATTGGGCTTGCCCAGGCCCAGCGGCAGGCCCATGTGGATATGGGCTGGCAGGCGCGACAGGACTTGCTCGACGGCCTGGTCGATGGAGCAGAGGTGCATCGGGGCCTCCTGAGACATCCATGGGTTCAGGGGTTGGACATGGGCTTTGGTGGGTTGGTTGCCTGTGCCGGCCCTTTCGCGGCTAAAGCCGCTCCTACAGAGACCTCACTGCCCTTGAGTCCTGTGCTGCACCTGTGAGTTCCCATAGGGACCCCACAATCCTTGAAGCCTGCACTGTACCTGTGGGAGCGGCTTTAGCCGCGAAAGGGCCGGTAAAGGCGCCACAAAAACAAAGCCCGCCATCAACGGCGGGCTTCATGCAATTCAGCTGTTTCTCACAGCCCGGACATCTTCTTGATCGCCCCTTTCAGGTCGTCATCCGAGCAGTCTGCGCAGGTGCCTTTCGGTGGCATGGCGTTGATGCCGGTAATGGCCTTGGCCAGGATGCCGTCCAGGCCGCCCTGGTGGTCGGCGCGTTCCTTCCACGCCGCGGTATCGCCAATTTTCGGTGCGCCGAGCAGGCCGGAGCCATGGCAGGCATTGCAGTGCTTGGCGATGATCTCGTCCGGCGTCTTGGCACCACCGCCACCTGCGGCGGCGGCCACTTCCATGCCCTTGCACTCCTGGCCCTGGACGCACACCTGGCCAACCGGCTCCAGGCGCTTGGCGATGTCATCATTGGTCGCAGCGGTTGCGCTCATTGCCCAGAGGGCGAATACGGCTGCTGGTACGGCCAGCATCTTCTTGATTTGGTTCACGCGAACACCCTCATGGTGGCTAATCACGCTCGCGGCCACGGATCGGCGAGCGTTGAAAAGTATAGCGGGAACCCAGAGGCCGTGAAACGACCCCACACGGGAAAGGGGTATTGCCGAATCAATGCACTGCGCTGGATCAAAAGTTTGAAGGCGTCGCCGCACTGATCAGCCGCGCCGGCCGGTCGAACGGGTTGCGAAAGCGGTGCGGGCGGGTGCTTTCGAAGTAGTAGCTGTCGCCCTCTTCAAGGATGAAGATCTCGTTGCCGACCACCAGCTCCAGGCGGCCTTCGAGCAGGATGCCGGTTTCTTCACCGTCATGGGTAAGCATTTCGGCGCCCGTGTCGGCACCCGGTGGGTACACCTCGGTGAGAAAGGCGATGGCACGGTTGGGGTGCGACTTGCCGACCAGCTTCATGGTCACCGCACCGTCGGAGATATCGATCAGCTCATGGGCCTTGTAGACGATCTGCGTGGGGCTTTCAGGTTCCAGTTCGACCGAAAAGAACTCGACCATGGACATGGGAATGCCGCTCAGCACCTTGCGCAGCGAGCTGATCGACGGGCTCACGCTGTTCTTCTCGATCATCGAGATGGTGCTGTTGGTCACGCCGGCACGCTTGGCGAGTTCACGCTGGGACAGGCCCTTGAGCTTGCGGATGGCTTGCAGTCGTTCGCCGACGTCCAAAGCTGGAGCCTCCTGAAACGGTGGAAAGGGGGGTGGATGTGAACGATATCATGGCAATGCCGTTCAGTATTTACAACACACCGCCCTTCAACCTGTCCGCTTCAGCGTGTCATTCGCCGATGTAGTCCCGCGGTACTCGCTTCAGGTTGCAGAAAATCTGGTACGGAATGGTACCCGCGTGCGCAGCCACCTCACTGGCCAGCACATGCTTGCCCCATAGTTCGACCGGGCTGCCGACGGTGGCTTCCGGCACGTCGGTCAGGTCGATGCTGAGCATGTCCATCGACACCCGGCCGATCAGTTGGGTGCGCTTGCCGGCGACCAGCACTGGGGTACCGTTGGGCGCCTGGCGCGGGTAGCCATCGGCATAGCCCATGGCAACCACACCAACGCGGGTTGGCCGTGGGCTGACGAACTTGGCGCCATAGCCCACCGGCTCGCCGGCAGGCAGTTCGCGCACGCTGATCACCCGCGATTGCAGGGTCATCACCGGTTGCAGGCGCTCGGCCTCGGCCTGGGCCACTTCGAACGGTGTGGCACCGTACAGCATCAGGCCCGGGCGCACCCAGTCGCTGGGGGCCTGCGGCCAGCCCAGCACACCGGGGGAGTTGCGCAGGCTGCACTCGGCGGCCAGGCCCTGGCGGGCGGCCTCGAACACGGCGATCTGTTGGGCGGTAGCGTCGGCATCCAGTTCGTCGGCGCGAGCGAAGTGGCTCATCAGCACGATGCGCGCGACCTTGCCGCTGGCCAGCAGGCGCTGGTAGGCCTCGTGGTAGTCCTTGGGGTGCAGGCCGACGCGGTGCATGCCGCTGTCGAGCTTGAGCCAGACGCTGAGCGGCTTGTGCAGCTGGGTCTTTTCGATCGCTTCCAGTTGCCACAGCGAGTGCACAACGCACCATAGGTCGTGCTCGGCGATCAGGGCCAGTTCGCTGGCTTCGAAGAAACCTTCCAGCAGCAGCACCGGGGCCTTGATACCGGCGGCGCGCAGTTCCAGCGCTTCTTCGATGCAGGCCACGGCAAAGCCGTCGGCTTCGGCCTCCAGGGCCAGGGCACAGCGCACGGCGCCGTGGCCGTAGGCGTCGGCCTTGATCACGGCGAGGGCTTTGGCACCGGTCAGTTCACGGGCCAGACGGTAGTTGTGGCGCAGGGCCTGGAGGTCGATCAGGGCGCGGGCGGGACGCATGGCGGCTGCCTTATGGTGGTTCACAGGTTGAAAACGGTGTTGGGTTCTTCGCGGGCTCGCCCGCTCCCACAGGTACTGCACAGTTTTCAATATCTGTGGTTTTCCTGTGGGAGCGGGCGAGCCCGCGAAGAGGCCGGTACAGGCGAACTTACTGCTGGTGAGCCGGCGCAGTCTGCCCGTGCTTGGCCACTTCCGGGCTGTTGCCATAACGGGAAATGTCCAGGCCTTCGGCACTGATCTGCGGCTTCTTGCGCGCAATCAGGTCGGCCAGCAGGCGACCGGAACCGCACGCCATGGTCCAGCCCAAAGTACCGTGACCGGTGTTCAGGAACAGGTTGCGGAACGCCGTGGCACCAACGATCGGCGTGCCGTCCGGGGTCGCCGGGCGCAGGCCGGTCCAGAAGCTGGCCTGGCTCAGATCACCGCCGCGAGGATAAAGGTCGTTGACGATCATCTCCAGCGTTTCGCGCCGACGCGGGTTCAACGACAGGTCAAAACCGGCGATCTCAGCCATGCCGCCGACGCGGATACGGTTGTCGAAACGGGTAATGGCGACCTTGTAGGTCTCGTCGAGAATGGTCGAGGTCGGGGCCATGTCGGCGTTGGTGATCGGCACGGTCAGCGAGTAGCCCTTCAGCGGGTATACCGGGGCCTTGATGCCCAGCGGCTTGAGCATCTGCGGCGAGTAGCTGCCCAGCGCCAGCACGTAGCGGTCGGCGGTTTCCAGCTTGCCGTCGATCCACACGCCATTGATGCGGTCACCCGCGAAGTCCAGGCGCTGGATGTCCTGGCCGAAGCGGAACTCCACGCCCAGCTTCACGGCCATTTCGGCAAGCTTGGTGGTGAACAGCTGGCAGTCGCCAGTCTGGTCGTTTGGCAGGCGCAGGGCGCCGGCCAGGATGTCCTTGACGCCAGCCAGGGCCGGTTCGACGCGAGCAATGCCGTCGCGGTCAAGCAGCTCGTAAGGTACGCCGGACTGCTCCAGAACGGCAATGTCCTTGGCCGCGGCATCCACCTGGGCCTGGGTACGGAACAGCTGGGTGGTGCCCAGGCTGCGGTTTTCGTAGGCGATGCCGGTTTCGGCGCGCAGTTCGTCGAGGCAGTCACGGCTGTACTCGGACAGGCGCACCATGCGCTCCTTGTTCACCGCGTAACGGCTGGCGGTGCAGTTGCGCAGCATCTGTGCCATCCACAGGTACTGGTCGACGTCGCCGGTGAGCTTGATGGCCAGGGGCGCGTGGCGCTCCAGCAGCCATTTGATGGCCTTCAGCGGCACGCCTGGGGCGGCCCAGGGCGAGGCATAGCCGGGCGAGATCTGGCCGGCGTTGGCAAAGCTGGTTTCCATGGCCACCGCCGGCTGGCGATCGACCACCGTTACTTCGAAACCTTGCCGGGCCAGATAGTAGGCACTGGCGGTTCCGATCACACCGCTACCAAGTACCAGAACTCGCATCGTTTTATCCCTCGCACGCGGCGCGCCGCAGACTTTTATTGAAATGGCATGAATGCGCGCAGTATAGGAATTTGAAGGCAGTGCAATTCACTATATAAAAGCCTATTATTGGCGAGAATTCTCGGCAAAGTCGCCTTTCACGGAGGGGCATCCCCTATGAGAACCCAGCACCAGAGCAAGCGTGAACTGGACAAGATCGACCGTAACATCCTGCGTATCCTGCAGAATGACGGGCGTATTTCCTTCACCGAACTGGGCGAGAAAGTTGGGCTTTCCACCACCCCTTGCACCGAGCGGGTCCGCCGCCTGGAGCGCGAGGGCATCATCATGGGCTACAACGCCCGCCTGAACCCGCAGCACCTCAAGGGCAGCCTGCTGGTGTTCGTGGAAATCAGCCTGGACTACAAATCGGGCGACACCTTCGAGGAGTTCCGCCGCGCGGTGCTGAAACTGCCCCACGTGCTGGAATGCCACCTGGTTTCAGGCGACTTCGACTACCTGGTGAAGGCGCGTATTTCCGAGATGGCCTCTTACCGCAAGCTGCTCGGCGACATCCTGCTGAAGCTGCCGCACGTGCGCGAATCGAAGAGCTACATCGTGATGGAAGAGGTGAAAGAGAGCCTTTGCCTGCCGATCCCGGACTGAAGTCAGACAAGCACCTGGCGGGTGGTGGCAATGAACTGGTGGACCAGCTGCTCGGCAGCGGGCTCGATCATCTGTTCAGGGCCACGGCCACGCGGGCAGGCCAGGCGCGGGGTGGTGCCGAACAGGCGGCAGATCATCGGGCGCTCTTCATACACCGTGCAGCCGTTGGGGCCCAGGTGCACACAGTCCAGGCGCTCCAGGGCGGCGTCCTGCTCGGCCTGGGACTTGCGCGGCAGGCGGGCCATTTCTTCCGCCGAAGTGGTGACCGGGCCGCAGCAATCGTGGCAGCCGGGCTCGCACTCGAAGGAAGGGATGAGTTCGCGCAGGAAGTGGATCTTGTGGCGGTTGCAGGACATGGCTGGGTACAAGTCTGAGAACTGAGGTTGAATTATAAGGCCAATCGCCGGCAAGCCGGCTCCCACAGGTACACCGTCGGTCTCAAGTGCCACGCGGACCCTGTGGGAGCTGGCTTGCCGGCGATGAGGCCGGTTGCCCCTCCCCGAAGCCCCGGCTTATCCTCCTCCCCCTCAGCCCACCAGCCTCAGGACCTGCCCAATGATCCACAGCGCGCAGCACGCCGCCTCCTACTACGCCGCCAGCAGCGCGCCACACCCCGACCACTCCTTCCTGCAAGGCGAGCACAGCGCCGACGTGTGTATCGTTGGCGGCGGCTACTCGGGCCTGAACACCGCCATCGAACTGGCCGAGCGCGGCTTTTCGGTCATCCTGCTGGAGGCGCGCAAGCTCGGTTGGGGCGCCAGCGGGCGCAATGGTGGGCAACTGATCCGTGGCGTCGGCCACGGCCTGGAGCAATTCCTCCCGGTCATCGGCGAGGAAGGCGTGCGCAGCCTGAAACTGATGGGCCTGGAAGCCGTGCAGATCGTCCGCGAGCGGATCGAAAAGCATGCCATCGCCTGCGACCTGACTTGGGGCTACTGCGACCTGGCCAACAAACCCGCCGAACTGCTGGGCTTTGCGGAGGATGCTGAAGAACTGCGCACCCTCGGCTACGCACATGAACTGCGCCTGGTCGGCAAGGACGATATCCACAGCGTGGTCGGTGCCGACTGTTATGTCGGCGGGCTGGTCGACATGGGTTCCGGGCACCTGCACCCGCTCAACCTGGCCCTGGGTGAGGCTGCCGTGGCCAGCCGCCTGGGTGTGAAGCTGTTCGAGCAGTCCGAGGTCACACGCATCGACTACGGCCCGGAAGTACAGGTACACACCGCCCAAGGCCGGGTACGCGCCAAGACTCTGGTGCTGTGCTGCAACGCCTACCACAACGACCTCAACCGCGAACTGGGCGGCAAGGTGCTGCCAGCCGGCAGCTACATCATCGCCACCGAGCCGCTGGGCGAGGAACGTGCCCGTTCGCTGCTGCCGCAGAACATGGCGGTGTGTGACCAGCGCGTGGCACTGGACTATTACCGCCTGTCCGCCGACCAGCGCCTGTTGTTCGGCGGTGCCTGCCACTATTCAGGCCGCGACCCGAAGGACATCGCCGCCTACATGCGGCCAAAGATGCTCAAGGTTTTCCCGCAACTGGCCGACGTGCGCATCGACTACCAGTGGGGTGGCATGATCGGCATCGGCGCCAACCGCCTGCCACAGGTTGGCCGCCTGGCCAGCCAGCCGAACGTGTATTACGCCCAGGCCTACTCCGGCCATGGGCTCAACGCCACCCACTTGGCTGCGCGCCTGCTCGGCGAAGCCATCAGCGGCCAGGAAAGCGGGCGGTTCGACCTGTTTGCCAAGGTGCCGCACATCACCTTCCCCGGCGGCAAGCACCTGCGCTCGCCGCTGCTGGCGTTGGGGATGCTGTGGCATCGCCTGAAAGAGCTGATCTGAAAGCTGCGCGGTCCCTGTAGGAGCGGCCTTGTGTCGCGAAAGGGGTGCGTAGCGCCCCCAGGTTTTCAGCTTCGCCGCAAATATCGCTGGGGCCGCTCTGCGGCCCTATCGCGACACAAGGCCGCTCCTACATCGACCGCGCAACATCTGTATGGTCAGTCTTTCCAGAAGGGCTTACGCCCTTCGGCCCGGGCCTGCTCCCAGCTCAGCCCGATATCGCGCAACTCGTCATCAGTCAACTGCAGCAGCGCCCTGCGGGTGTGCCAGCGATGCAGCATCAGCCCCCAACGCCCCAACCCTTCCGGCGCGTTGAACACCTTGGCTTGCTGCCCGGCTTCCAGTTCCTTGGCCAACAGTTGCAAGCGCACATCGCTCATGCCACCCATCACCGCATCCTCTCGTTCAGTTGATACTGTGGAGAAAGCATGCGCGTCGACAGCACCGGCAATACAGATCCAATACAGCCTTATTATTCCCATACAGAATTGGCCGCAGACCGACTGAATGCTGTATTTTCAGCGCAACTGTACCGGTCGCCACGCTATTACAGCGCAGGAGTATGCCGTGACCCTTTACCTGAACCTCGCCGAACTGCTCGGTGCCCGTATCGAACAGGGCCTCTACCGCCCCGGCCAGCGCCTGCCGTCAGTGCGCGCCCTGAGTGTGGAGCACGGGGTCAGCCTGAGCACCGTGCAGCAGGCCTACCGCATGCTGGAAGACAGCGGCATGGTCTCGCCCGGCCCAAGTCCGGCTACTTCGTCAACGACCACCGCCACCTGCCAGCCCTGCCCGCCGTCAGCCGCCCGGCCCAGCGCCCGGTGGACATCTCGCAATGGGAGCAGGTGCTGGAACTGGTGCGCAGCACCCCACGCCAAGGCGTGATCCAGCTCGGCCGCGGCATGCCCGACATCGACAGCCCCACCCTCAAGCCACTGCTGCGCAGCCTCGCCCAGCTGAGCCGGCGGCAGGACATGCCCGGCCTGTACTACGACAACATCCACGGCAACCTGGCCCTGCGCGAACAGGTGGCCCGGCTGACGCTCGACTCCGGCTGCCGCCTAGGCCCGGCCGACCTGGTGATAACCACCGGCTGCCATGAGGCGCTGTCATGCAGCATTCGCGCGGTGTGCGAGCCGGGCGATATCGTCGCGGTCGACTCGCCCAGCTTCCACGGCGCCATGCAGACCCTCAAGGGCCTGGGCATGAAAGCCCTGGAGATCCCCACCGACCCGGTCACCGGCATCAGCCTGGAGGCGCTGGAGCTGGCCTTGGAGCAGTGGCCGATCAAGCTCATCCAGATCACCCCCAGCTGCAACAACCCGCTCGGCTACATCATGCCCGAGGCCCGCAAGAAGGCCCTGCTGAGCCTGGCACAGCGCTACGACGTGGCGATCCTCGAAGATGATGTATATGGCGACCTGGCCTACACCTACCCGCGCCCACGCACCCTCAAGTCGTTTGACGACGACGGCCGCGTGCTGCTTTGCAGTTCATTCTCCAAGACCCTCGCCCCCGGTCTGCGGATAGGCTGGGTGGCACCCGGTCGTTACCTGGAGCGGGTGCTGCACATGAAATACATCAGCACCGGAAGCACGGCCAGCCAGCCACAGTTGGCCATTGCCGACTTCATCGCCGGCGGGCACTACCAGCCCCACGTACGGCGCATGCGCAGCCAGTACCAGCGTGGCCGCGACCTGATGAGCGACTGGGTGACCCGCTACTTCCCGGCGGGCACCCGGGTCAGTCGACCGCAAGGTGGCTTCATGCTGTGGGTGGAATTACCCGAACATTTCGATACGCTGCGCCTGAACCGGGCTTTACTGGAGCAGGACGTGCAGGTTGCCGTGGGCAGTATTTTCTCGGCCTCGGGCAAGTTCCGCCACTGCCTGCGCATGAACTTCGCCGCACGGCCCACGCAGCAGATCGAAGCTGCCGTGCGCAGGGTTGGTGAAACCGCCCTTCGTCTACTGGAAGAAGAAAGCGCCGGCGCGTAACTTTGCGCCGCCCGCCACGGTCCAACCATTTAAGCCTTTGCTGCACAGGACGATCCACCCTTGAGACTCCAGCGAGCCCTGCCTCTGCTGCTGGTGCTACTGCTTGGTCTTGCCGGCTGTGCCAGCGTCGGCACGCCCCGCGAAACCAGCCAGGCGTTACCCGCCAACGACTCGGCCTTCGGCCGCTCGGTACTGCGCCAGGCCGCGCCGTACGACGGCCGCTCGGGCTTTCGCCTGCTGCCCAACAGCAACGAGGCGTTCCGCGCCCGTGCCGAACTGATCCGCAACGCCCAGGCGAGCATCGACCTGCAGTACTACATCGTCCACGATGGCCTCAGCACTCGTGCACTGGTTCATGAACTGCTGCGCGCCGCCGACCGTGGCGTGCGTGTGCGCATCCTGCTCGACGACACCACCAGCGATGGCTTGGACGTCATCATGGGCACCCTCGATGCCCACCCGAACATCCAGATACGGGTGTTCAACCCGCTACACCTGGGCCGCAGCACCGGCGTGACGCGCGCGGTGGGCCGCCTGTTCAACCTGTCGCGCCAGCATCGGCGCATGCACAACAAACTGTTCCTGGTGGACAACAGCATGGCCATCGTCGGCGGGCGCAACCTGGGCGATGAGTATTTCGATGCCGAACCCAACCTCAACTTCACCGACATCGACTTGCTGGGTGTCGGCCCGGTGGCCGAACAGCTCGGCCACAGTTTCGACCAATACTGGAACAGCGCCCTGAGCCGGCCGATTACCGACTTTCTCTGGCGCGACCCGGACGCCAGCGACCTGCGCGCCAGCCGCCACCGCCTGGAAATTTCACTCGCCGAAGCCAGGACCCAGCGCAAAGCCCTGTATGACCGCTTGATGGCCTACCAGTCGCAGCCGCGCCTGGATGTGTGGCGCAACGAACTGATCTGGGCCCATGCCCAGGCGCTGTGGGATGCGCCGAGCAAGGTGCTGGCCGATGACGAACCGGACCCGCAACTACTGCTGACCCAGCAACTGGCTCCTGACTTGAGCAAGGTGCAACGCGAGCTGATCCTGGTATCGGCGTACTTCGTGCCAGGCGAGTCCGGCCTGCTGTACCTTACCCACAGCGCAGACGCGGGTATCTCGGTCAAACTGCTGACCAACTCGCTGGAAGCCACCGACGTGCCGGCAGTGCATGGCGGCTATGCGCCGTATCGGCGGGCGCTGCTGGAGCATGGCGTGCAGCTGTACGAACTGCGCCGCCAACCCGGTGACCCCAGCGCCAGACACAGCTTGAGCTTCCATGGCAGCTCCGACTCGAGCCTGCACAGCAAGGCGATCGTGTTCGACCGGCGCAAGACCTTCATCGGCTCGTTCAACTTCGACCCACGTTCGGTGTTGTGGAATACCGAGGTCGGGGTGCTGGTGGACAGCCCGGAGCTGGCCGAGTACACCCGCGCGCTGGCGGTACAGGGCATGGCCCCGGCCTTGAGCTACCAGCCGACGCTGGTGGGTAACCAGATGGTGTGGGTGACCGAGGAAAATGGCAGGCGACGCATGCTCACGTCCGAGCCGGGCGGGATTTGGCGGCGGTTCAATGCCTGGATCAGCAAGGCGGTTGGCCTGGAGAAGATGTTGTAGCGGCGATTTTGGGGCTGCTTTGCAGCCCATCGCGACGCAAGGCCGCTCCTACATGGGATCGCGTATCTCCTGTAGGAGCGGCCTTGCGTCGCGATGGGCCGCAAAGCGGCCCCAAAATCCATCAGGCAGAAGCCGGCTCAAACGCCCCGCGCCGCCGGGTCAACACCACCAACCCCGCAGCCCCCGCAGCCATCAGCAACGGCAACGCATGCCCGCTGATCCACTGGCTGCCGGCCCCGGCCAGCAGCGGCCCGAGCAGGCAGCCAATACCCCACAGCTGCGCCACATGGGCGTTGGCCCGCACCAGCGCATCATCCCGGTAGCGCTCACCAATCAGCACCAGCGACAAGGTGAACAAGCCCCCTGCACTGGCCCCGAACAGCACCCACAGCGGCCAGATCGCCGGTGAATGCAGCAGCAACGGAATCGCCAGGCTGGACACCAGCAGGGTCACCGCACAACCGGTGAACAGGGCGCGCCGCGACATATGATCGGCCAGCGCACCGATGGGCAGCTGCAGCACCGCGTCGCCCACCACCACGGTACTGACCATGAAAAGGGCGATTTCGGTGCTGAAGCCCTGTTGCAGGCAATACACCGGCAACAAGGTCAGGATCATCGCCTCGAACGAGGCAAACAGGGCAATGGCCCAGGCGATCACCGGCAAGCGCCGGCAGAAGGCGAACAGGTCGCCGAAGGTGACGCTGCAGGCCTCTGTGCTGGGTGCCCCGCCACGGCCCAGGAGAATCAGCGGCGCCACCAGCAGCAGGCCGGTAGCGGCCCAGAAGCCGAAGTCGTCATCCGAGCCAAGAAAGCCCAGCACCAGCGGCCCGGCCAGCTGGCTTAGGGCATAGCTGCTGCCGTACAGCGCCACCAGGCGGCCACGCCATTGCTCGACTACCAGCTGATTGATCCAGCTTTCACCCAGTATGAACACCACGGTCAGCGACATACCGATCAGCAACCGCAGCAGCAGCCACAGCGGGTAACTGGGCAGCAGTGCGACCAGGCCAATCGACAGCGCCCCGCCCCACAGGCACAGGCGCATGGCTGAGGGCACACCGACCCAGCCGGCCAGGCGGCTGGCCAGGCTGGCACCTACCAGCACGCCCAGCGCCGGCATCGCGGCCATCACACCGATGGCGAAGCTGCCGTAGCCCCGGGCCTCCAGGCGCAGGGATACCAGCGGCATGCTCACGCCGAGTGCCAGCCCGACGCTTAGCACCGATGCCAGTACGGCGAAGTAGGTACCCCAACGCATCCTTGACCTCTTGAGTTCTTGGGGCTGCTTTGCAGCCCATTCGCGGCACAAGGCCGCTCCTACAGGGAAACGCATACCCCTGTAGGAGCGGCCTTGTGCCGCGAATGGGCCGCGAAGCGGCCCCACGGGATTACAACTTGATCCAGGTCGCCTTCAGCTCGGTGTACTTCTCCAGCGCATGCAGCGACTTGTCACGGCCGTTGCCCGACTGCTTGAAGCCACCGAACGGCGCGGTCATGTCGCCGCCGTCGTACTGGTTGACCCAGACGCTGCCAGCGCGCACGGCGCGGGCGGTCTTGTGGGCCTTGGAGATGTCCGAAGTCCAGATGCCAGCGGCCAGGCCATACGGCGTGTCGTTGGCAATGGCGACGGCTTCTTCGGCGGTATCGAAGGCGATCACCGACAGCACCGGGCCGAAGATTTCTTCCTGGGCGATCTTCATGGCGTTGGTCACGCCGTCGAAGATGGTCGGCTCGACATAAGTGCCACCGGTTTCTTCCAGGGTGCGCTTGCCGCCAGCCAGCAGCTTGGCGCCGTCCTTGTGGCCAGCCTCGATGTACGACAGCACGGTGTTCATCTGCTGGGTGTCGACCAGGGCACCGACGGTGGTCTGTGGGTCCAGCGGGTTGCCTGGCTTCCAGCCTTTCAGGGCCTCGACCACCATCGGCAGGAACTTGTCCTTGATCGAACGCTCGACCAGCAGGCGCGAGCCGGCGGTGCACACTTCGCCCTGGTTGAAGGCGATGGCGCTGGCGGCAGCTTCGGCGGCAGCTTGCAGGTCCGGAGCGTCAGCGAAGACGATGTTCGGGCTCTTGCCGCCGGCTTCCAGCCAGATGCGCTTCATGTTCGATTCGCCCGCGTAAACCATCAGCTGCTTGGCGATCTTGGTCGAACCGGTGAATACCAGGGTGTCGACGTCCATGTGCAGGGCCAGGGCCTTACCCACGGTGTGGCCGTAGCCTGGCAGCACGTTCAGCACGCCAGCCGGGATACCGGCTTCGATGGCCAGCTGGGCGATGCGAATGGCCGTCAGCGGCGACTTTTCGGACGGCTTGAGCACTACCGAGTTACCGGTGGCCAAGGCCGGGCCGAGCTTCCAGCAGGCCATCAGCAGCGGGAAGTTCCACGGTACGATGGCACCGACCACACCCACCGCTTCGCGGGTGACCAGGCCGAGCTGGTCATGCGGGGTCGGGGCGACTTCGTCGTAGACCTTGTCGATGGCTTCGGCAGTCCAGTGGATGGCATTGGCCGCGCCAGGTACGTCGATGCTGGAGGAGTCGCCGATCGGCTTGCCCATGTCCAGGGTTTCCAGCAGCGCCAGCTCTTCGACGTTCTTGCGCAGCAGGTCGGCGAAGCGGATCAGCTTGGCCTTGCGCTTGGCCGGGGCCAGCTGCGACCACACGCCGGAGTTGAAGGTGGCACGGGCGTTTTCCACAGCGCGGTTGGCATCGGCCAGATCGCAGCTGGCAACCTTGGCCAGGAAGCGTCCGTCGACCGGGCTCAGGCACTCGAAGGTTTCACCAGATGCGGCATCGGTGTATTCGCCGTTGATGAAGGCACGGCCTTCGATCTTCAGTTGCTGGGCACGTTGTTCCCAGTCCGCACGAGTCAGGGTGGTCATACGAAACTCCTCCTCTTGTTTAGGTGCAACGCCGCACTGAGGACTCACAGGCGTTGTCAGAATTCTGCCCCAGCGTCGAGGGCATTTTGGCTACCGACACCCTAAACCAGCCGGTGTAAACTATCAATATATTTGACACGAAAGGCTCAAAAGCCTACTCATGTGCATTTTATTAAACAACAACAGGAGCCGAACCATGAGTATCGACAGCATAATCGACTTCGCGCAGGTCATTACCGAGGCCGAACGCTACCGCCCGGCGGCGGAAAAAATCCTCAAGGGCGAGCCAGACCAGGCGGTCTACAATCATTATTCCAGCCCGTGCGGGCAGTTTGCCGCGGGCGTGTGGGAAGGCGAGGTCGGGCAGTGGACGGTGAACTACACGGAGCATGAGTACTGCGAGATCGTCCAGGGCGTTTCGGTGCTGCGTGACCAGGACGGCGGAGCCAAGACCCTTCGCGCCGGTGACCGGTTTGTCATCCCGGCCGGCTTCAAGGGCACCTGGGAGGTGCTGGAGCCTTGCCGCAAGATCTATGTGATGTTCGAGCAGAAATGATCTGAGGCCCGAACAGGCATAAAAAAACCCGCATCCTTTCGGAGGCGGGTTTTTTCAGGTCGCCGATCAATTACTTGATCTTGGCTTCCTTGTACACCACGTGCTTGCGAACAACCGGATCGTATTTCTTGATCTCGATTTTGTCCGGAGTGGTGCGCTTGTTCTTGTCGGTGGTGTAGAAGTGGCCAGTGCCAGCACTCGAAACCAGACGGATCAATTCACGCATGACGTTCTCCTTAGAACTTTTCGCCGCGAGCGCGCAGCTCGGCCAGCACTACGTCGATACCACGCTTGTCAATAACGCGCATGCCTTTGGCAGATACGCGCAGACGCACGAAACGCTTCTCGGATTCAACCCAGAAACGGTGGTGCTGCAGGTTCGGCAGGAAACGACGACGGGTTTTGTTGTTTGCGTGGGAAATGTTGTTCCCGGTTACTGGACCCTTACCAGTAACTTGACAGACTCTCGACATGACTCAGCCCTCTAAAACCACATGCCCAACCCGGCATGGGTTGGCCGCTTAATCTCTCAGTCTTTGGCGCCTGGGCGCCGTGATTCTGGAGGTCTTATCGGCCGCATTCGCTGATGCGACAGGCCGAGCCCCTAGAAAAGAGCGCTGCTTTATACCAGAAAGACTCCGTCGCAACAACATATCGTGATATTAGACGTGAACATTCGTGGAGCCCCGCTACCGGGACCGAGCGCGTCGCCCAGCATAACGGCGGGCCTCAGTAAGCGTCGACCACTCGTCGACAGTTTTGTAAAAAAGGGTGTGGTCATTTCCCGACGAGCACACTAGGGTAGGCCTTTTCCAGACTGCACTGGCAGATGGGCCACTGACAGCCAAGGAGCCACTATGCGTGCCGCCGCCCTTTCCTTATTGTTCAACTCCTTGTTCGCCGCAGGCGCCCTGATCGCCGCCAGCGTTGCCCAGGCCGCCCCGCTGAGCGTCTGCAGCGAGGCCAGCCCCGAAGGCTTCGACGTGGTGCAGTACAACTCACTGACCACCACCAACGCCACAGCCGATGTGCTGATGAACCGCCTGGTGGAGTTCGACGCGGCGCAAGGCAAGGTGGTGCCGAGCCTGGCGGCCAGCTGGACGGTATCGGCCGACGGCCTGATCTACGACTTCACCCTGCGCGATGATGTGAACTTCCACACCACCGCCTACTTCAAGCCAAGCCGCCCACTGAACGCCGACGATGTGCTGTTCAGCTTCCAGCGCATGCTCTACCCCGCCCATGCCTGGCACAAGACCGCGCCGGGCGGCTACCCGCATGCCCAGTCGCTGCAACTAGGCAGCCTGATCAAGGCGATCGAGGCACCCGCGCCAAACACCGTGCGCTTCACCCTCAACCACCCGGACGCCACGTTCCTGGCCACGTTGAGCATGGGCTTCGCATCGATCTACTCCGCCGAGTACGCGGACAAACTGCTCAAGGCCGGCACGCCGGAGAAGCTCAACAGCCAGCCGATCGGCACCGGGCCGTTCATCTTCCAGCGCTTCCAGAAGGACGCCGTAGTACGCTATCGCGCCAACCCTGACTACTTCGCCGGCAAGCCGGCGGTCGACCCGCTGATCTTCGCCATCACCACCGATGCCAACGTGCGCCTGCAGAAGCTCAAGCGCGGCGAGTGCCAGGTCGCGTTGTCGCCCAAGCCGCTGGACATTGCCGAAGCCGGCAAGGACGGCAACCTCAAGGTGGCCACCACCCCGGCGTTCATGACCGCCTTCGTCGCCATCAACAGCCAGCACCCTCCGCTGGACAAGACGGAAGTGCGCCAGGCCATCAACCTGGCCTTCGACAAACAGGCCTACCTCAAGGCCGTATTCGAAGACTCCGCGGTGGCCGCCAACGGACCCTACCCGCCCAATACCTGGAGCTACGCCAAGGACCTGCCCGGCTACCCGCTGGACCTGAAGAAAGCCAAGGCCCTGCTGACCAAGGCCGGCCTGGCCGAGGGCTTCAGCACCACGATCTGGACCCGCCCGTCGGGCAGCCTGCTCAACCCCAACCCCAGCCTCGGTGCGCAGATGCTGCAGGCCGACCTGGCCAAGATTGGCATCAAGGCCGAGATCCGCGTGATCGAGTGGGGCGAGCTGATCCGCCGCGCCAAGGCGGGCGAGCATGACCTGCTGTTCATGGGTTGGGCGGGTGACAACGGCGACCCGGACAACTTCCTCAGCCCGCAGTTTTCCTGCGCGGCGGTGCAGTCGGGGACCAACTTCGCACGCTTCTGCGACAGCCGCCTGGACCAGCTGATCAGCGCCGGACGCACCACCAACGACCAGAGTGTGCGCAGCCGGCTTTATCAGCAGGCACAGACGCTGATCCAGCAGCAGGCGCTGTGGGTGCCGCTGGCGCACCCGACAGCGGCGACGCTGCTGCGCCAGGGGGTCGAGGGGTACCAGGTGAGCCCGTTCGGGCGGTTGGATTTCAGCAAGGTATCAGTGAACAAATAAGCCTGCACCGGCCTCTTCGCGGGCTTGCCCGCTCCCACAGGGACCTCGCCAACTTTCAACATGGCACTATTCCTGTAGGAGCGGGTTTACCCGCGAAAAGGCCGGGACAGACAGCACAAGTGCCTAAGCCACAATCCACCCATGCTCGACCATCGACAGCGGCTCCCCGTCACCGATGATGATGTGATCCAGCACCCGCACATCGATCAACGCCAGCCCCCGCTTCAACGACAGGGTCAAATGCACATCATCCTGGCTCGGCTCGTTGTTGCCTGAAGGATGGTTGTAATGGCACTTATGGTATATGTTCGGAAACGTTGCAGATCTGGAGCTACCGATGCCAGACGTCCCTTTCTGCGAGATCCGAATGATTCGTACTGCCTCCAGCGGCCTCAGGCCATACCTGCTGGTGCAGGGGGTTCCAGTGATCCTAGCAAACCTCTGGGCGGAGGATTTGCTCCACAGATCGCGTCTCAATACCGTCGAAAATTACCTACGTGACATCGCTATCGCGTACGAGTGGGCTCTCAGCCGAGGTTCTCCACTGGAAGCGAAGCTTGAGCGCCTAGCGGTGTTCAGCTCAGCGGAACTGACATCGCTGGCCGAACGCCTCTGCTCCACCAAACGCGGTGCGGGTGCGAGCCAATCGACATGCACCCGACGACTCGAAGCTGTCAAATCATTCATAGATTTCTCCTTCGAGCACTACGTTGAGCTCAATCGACTAGGTCTACTTGAGCAAAGCCAAGCGGAAAAAAACAAAGCCAAGAATCTGCGAAATCTTCAAAAAAAATCACCAAGATTGCATATCAATCAGAACCGCCGCTACCAGCAACGCCACTTGACTCCGGCGGACAAGCCTTATTCAAAGGGGTGCTCAGTCCTGATGACTTTAGGAACCCATTCCAAAGTAAACAGATACAGGCACGCAATTACTGTCTGTTCTTAGTAATGCTTGAAACACTTGCCAGGCGTGGCGAAGTGGTTCTCATAGAACTCGACGACGTTGACCTTGGTCCCTCACCTACAATACGCATCAAGCGCCCAAGCGATATCAACAGGGAGCGGAGACTGGACGGGGCTAGTCTCAAGACGCGCGGTCGGATAGTCCCCATAACCGCATCGGTAGCCGCGGTTCTGAACGAATACATTTCCGATCATCGCCCTAAACTGATCAAACCAAAAAGACCTTGTACAGCCCTATTCGTGAGTTCCCGTGACGGGAGACGGCTATCTGCGCGAACCGTAAACACCATTCTTCGTACCGTTGCAGCCAGCCTCGGCTTGCCAAACTTTTCAACACGAATTCATCCGCACGGCTTGAGGGCGACAGGGGCAAATATAGCTCGCAAAAAGTTTGAAAAAAGTGGCGCCAACAGCATTAATGTAAAAGATGCTCTGGCGTATCTGGGCGGATGGAGCCCCAGCAGCGAAAGTGTTCAGCGCTACTCTCGACAGGCCATATCTGATCGGCTCGGCGAAATAATCAGAAGCTCAGACAGCTCAAATTTTCGAGGCAATGAAGATGATTAAAATTTCGCCTGCCGAACTCGTAGCCGAGATTGAATGTCGCTTCGGCATCGAGGCCGATGCCTTTCCTTCCACAGTCAAATCCACCTTCGGTCAGGCTATAACAATTCACAACAATGATGCGTGGGTTGAGAGAATAACGGTAGAGATTGTCGGGTGTGCTCCGATGAATATTGCGTGGAGCAAGCCCCTACATTCTAACTTGTTAGTTGAGTGGCTACTCAGAGGGTGGTTCATCGACAGACTCCAAACCCACATCGACCTTAGGCCTCTGATTGTCGTCCAGCGGCTTCTGGCCCAGCATAAATTTTCGGGAAATGACGCGGATACTATTGGCAATAGGTTATCGACATTTGCTGTACGTGAATGCACTCGATTAAAAGCATCAAGCTGGTATGAGGAGCTAGTTGCTCTTCGAGTATTTTATCGATGGTGCTTGGATGAAGAAGTCCCAGGCTTCAACGAACATGACAGCCTTGAACTATCACAGCTTACAGTAAAGGCGCATGATAACAGGCATTTAGTCACGATGCGAGATGATGACTTTGGCCCTTTCACTCGCGTACAACTCGCGAACATTGAGATGAAGCTTGCCAACAATCCGCTCATCACTCATGCCCAACGCACGCTTTTTTTGCTCTGTCGCGACTGGGCTCTTCGCCCTATACAGTTGGCCCTAATGCAGGTTACTGACTTCGGGATCGATGAGGGCGGCCCCTTTGTAAAGGTGCCGAGTGTTAAAGGAATTAGACGTTCAAGGCTCAGGAGGCATCCGAGCAACCTGGTAAAACGTTACATCGCTAACGATACTGCAGAGGCAGTAGAACTTCAGTGCACTTTAGCTGAGACCCAATGCAATGCCGCATCGAAGGAAATCAACGCGATATGTGCCAGGCATGGAATAAGCACTCCAGTACTTCCTACGCCGTTGTTTCCCTCGGCGTACACAACCGAAAACCGCCTTTTACGCTTCCTCACCAACCCCAAGCTGACACCATTCACATTACATCTCGACAACCATAGAATAAGTTATGCGCTAACATCTCTCACTTGGATACTCCAGTTACCAGACCCTCATCGACCCATACAAAAAACAGAGCCCTTCATGCGGATCACCGCGTACCGACTGCGCAGGACCAAGGCTACTTCAATGGTTCTTTCCGGTGCATCCCCTGAAGAGGTCGCTGAAGCTTTAGATCATTCAAATCTGAACTCTATAAAGCACTACTTCCATTACAACCTTGAGCTGCAAGAGTTCATAAATACGACCCACATGGCAAGCCCGGAGATCAATGCAGCCGTGCAGATGTGGTGCGGCAAATTCATGGAAGAAATCCCTGACAGATCCGCGCTAAGGCCAATAAGTGGCTTAGGATCATGCAATTCTGAAGAGCCATGTCCTTACCACCCGACGGTCACTTGCTATGCATGCCCTAAATTCAGACCTAGCCGTCATGCTAATCATGAAGGGGCTTTAGCAGACATCACTAAATTCCAGCAGATGCTCGGGAGCAATTCCACTGGCGCTATGGCCCAACAGGTCGAAGCAGCAATTCACGGCGCTAAGTCAGTAATCATTGCTGTGAAGGAGTTGAAAGAATGAGCATATCAATGATGGTCTTAGACGACCGATACAAACATGCAGAGCAACAATTTAATGACCTCAAGGCCAACGGATTAGTAGCAGGAGATTTCGAGGGCAAGGTATGGCAGTATCGATCGAGTAATATTCCCTTCACATCACTCGATCCTCTCAACAGGCGAAATCAAGACCAACCCCCTCTCCCGCTAGTGATTGGCAAGCTTGCGCGCTGCTTTATAGTTAAAGAAATTCTGGCACATCCGTCAGCAGAGCTGATTATCGGCAGAATGGCCTCGATTAGGCATCTATCCGCAGTAATGGATAGCGAAAACATTGAGTGGAGCGACATAACGCGCAAAGTCTTCGACCGCACCGTAGACTCGATCAGGCATGGACGTTCAGACTCTACCATTTACCATAGAGCAAATGCCCTCAAGGCATTTGTTGATTTCCTCAACCAACTTAGCGTAATGGTCGATGGAGTACTGCTGCGATTCGTCGATAGGTTTATCAAATGGCAAACTGGGATACCCAACCCGACTCATAGTGCGCTTGAACTCACATCACGAGAGTTTCAGCAAAGAGAAGAAAATCTATACTCTTCTGACTTGCACAAAGGGATTGCACAAGCCAGGTGGTTGATCAAGCAGAACCCACATTTGGAGCCAACTGCGGGCTTCGATAGAATTCGACTTGAGGCGACCTGCTTTGGAATGGCGCTCGGTTTGAGAGTTGGTGAGATCGCGAATCTTCCAAAGAGTTGCCTTTTCCAAGATCCCAACACTCACACGACGTTCGTACGAGTGCCTGTAGAAAAAAACTGCATCCCCAACGCCGTACCCGTCGCAGACCTATGGAGCGCACCACTCACCGAAGCGTACGAGTACTTGCTGGCTGTCACTCAGGATGCTAGAGAGCGTGCTCTTGACATTGAAACCAATGGTTTCTCATTTATAGATAAAGCACTCGCAGCCTATCGCGCTAACCATCCGTTAGATCCCGGCGCGGTGGATCAACTCTCATCGTTGGATCTGCCCGTAGAACATCACTACTTTGTTGAGGAGATATGTAAGTGCTTCCCCGTATCTCCAAAAGAGCTCTACAGTGGTGGGCGATTTTACAGCAGCAGCGTTGAACTCCCTAGAATAACGGCCGCTCGAATCGCAATTTGGATAGATGAACGAATGCATAATTGGGATTGGTCTAATTTTCTCAATGAGTACAAAAAGAACTGTTATAGCGTATCCGTCATTGACATTGCAAAACACACAAAATCCTCCGAGGCGTCAGTAAAAAAGAGCAAATGGTTTGTAGATCACCTGCGCACCTTTCTCAAGGGAATGGTTCACGACGGGCTTTTCAAGCCTGGAAACAATCCTTCACATGCGCAACTCTTCGACATCCGGAATGAGTGGGCAAGCATCAGAGAACTTATGTTATCTCAAAGAGGATTCGGGGCGGGAGTACCATCCCTGGTCATAGATATCAGACTGCTCAAGCGCCTTTTAGAAGATAAATACAGATTTCACCTGCGACGCCATTTTGAAGAACAATTTTCAATGCCTGGTGATGGAAGTGAAGCACCTTATCATGCGAAGCACACTGCCAAAGGTTATCCTAGCAAGCTGAGTGACAACTTACTTGTAATCTGGGAAAACCAGTTTGACTCGATATCTGAGCTAGGGATCATCCCCCGCCCCCTATTTAGAGCCGATCTCTACAACTATCTCTCTTCGAACTTCTCAAAAAAAACAATCTTTCAGCGCCTTGACCTACGAGGGCAAGACGGTGAAATCTTTTCCATCACTCCTCATCAAATCCGTCGTTGGGTTACCACGGCAATTCTTCGTTCTGGTCCCTCTGAAACAGCTGTGGACCTATGGATGGGGCGAACCCCACGCCAAAGCCGTCAATATGACTACCGTACTGCCAAAGAGCGAGCAGAATATGTGAGATCTTTATACTTGGCCGTTGACCCTCCCCCAGACTTTTTGGGCAGGCTAGTAATCCGATGGCGGGAGGAGTCAATCGCTGACGAACAAATCGAAGAGATGATCATCGAGAAACTCAGCATTCTCAACCTAACGCCTTGGGGCGGGTGTACACGTGAGCTCTATATCAGTCCGTGCGACAGGGGCCTCATGTGTATCAGAGGCTTCGGTACAGATTCTGGATGTAAATCCTTTCACCTGAACCCTGATGATCTGGAAGCAAAGGCCGCTATCGAGAGCTTACTCAGCGAGTACGAGAAAATTTTGAGGGCAATTTTTGACAACCAAACTGACATCACGTCTAGTATTGAGGCTGAGCTCGATAATACTCACGCTTTCGATCAGCACGTTCTGTTTGTGATGGATATGGTTACGAGCTGCAAAACGGCCTTAGAAGCTTACTCAAAACCTAAGAAGGCTTCATCATGAAGCAGGAAAAAAAATGGAAGGACCACGTGCGGTCCATTCTCGCCGAATATGAGGCCGGACGGGTTCAGGAACCGCTCACCCAAAGTGGCCTTGCCCAGCAGGCGGGTGTTAGTCGTCAAACGCTCTGGAGAGATGAGGAAATACGATCTTTATATACGGCCACTCAGACCCATCTTAAAGACTTCAAAAAGGTCGGGCGTAAAAATAGTGATGCGAGAATTTATGCTCTCGAAGCACAGCTACAAAAAGCACGCATGGAGAACAATCGATTAATTCAGACAATCGTCAAAGCCGCTCAGCTAATGACCGAGGATGCAATTGACCCAAGACGATACTTCGAAGATACCACGAGCTGACTCACCAGCTATCCTCGTCTGTAAAGTTCCTTGAAGAAGCCATACTCACGGCACTCGGAGCTGTTAGGCTGGTAATACCGACGACCGCCTTGAACGGTGTAACACCTGTACAAACGATCCTCGCTTTCATGAATGACCTCCAGATGCTCCATCGCCCACCCGCTACTACCGTTCATCCACCCGGGAGTAACAATCTGAAGGGATAACTCAACGGCACCATTCAGGGTTAAACGCGTGAACTGCTCCAGCCCACGCATGTCCTCCAGAAAGAAGACCTCCACACACGTGTCCTCTCCCCGCTCCCTCGTCACCGTGATGTGAATCCATGGCGATGACAGCCGTTGCTCCACGAAATGCCAAGCCTGCTGATCCTCAGCCAGCCAGGCGAAGGAGCGATCCACCTCTGCCCATCGGTTGGTGATAAACATCATGACCCCCTCTCAAATGAACAGCATACATTGTAGTCATATACTGTTCACGGGTGCCTCATCTTTCCTTTTGCGGAAGATGCAAAGTGGAATTGAGACAGGCATTCGGTCGGGTTCTGAAGTGGATGCGAGTCCAGCAAAAGCTGACCCAAGAAGACTTCGCGACGGTGAGCAGTCGTACCTACATCAGCACGCTGGAAAGGGGACGATACGTCCCGACCATCGAGAAACTGGACACCATCGCACCAGTGCTGGGAGTTCATCCGATCACATTACTGGTTGGGAGCTATGCCCTCAAAGAGAACCGAGCAGTGGCAGAGTTACTCGCTCAAATCACTCAAGAAGCTGAACGCATGGACCTTGCAACGGCCTTCCCGGACTCAAGCAAAACCTCACACCAGAGCTGATCACCACCTGCTAATGCCGCGAAGCGATTGCCCAAGCGCCAATGGGGGGACTGGATTTTGCTCTATTGCAGGGCTGTTTAGGCCACAAGATACTTAGCACGCTTTCTGTCTAGCCTGATAAAATCTCAGGCCACTTCTTGGAGAATCTCATGTCCCGTCTCGCTGAATTTCGCCTTCTCGAACAACAGCTCGCCGCGCAGCTCGCCGAACTGGAAGCACTGAAGAATGATTCCGCCCTGAAGCAGGAAATGGAATTCGAAACGAAGCTCCGCAACCTGCTCAACGATTACGGCTACAGCCTGCGTCACGTGATCCAGATCATTGATCCGCAGCCCGTAGATTCCGGATCTATTGCACAAAAACCTGCACGGAAACCACGAGTAGTGAAAACCTACAAGAACCCGCATAGCGGAGAAGTCGTTGAGACGAAGGGGGGCAATCAGCGCACTCTGAAGGCCTGGAAGGCAGAGTACGGTGCCGAGGTGGTTGAGTCCTGGTTAGCCAACTGACTGTGCTGTAGTCGACCTGTGGCAGGAGCATAAACGTGAATCGTCGCCAAATGCGAATTCCCATTCTGGGGCGCGACGATTTTTTTGGTAGGTGGTAATGACACACCATTTATGCGCATTAAATAGAGGTCCACTTCAGAAACGGACGCTCCAAAATGCGCAATGCTCTCGTCACAATCTCAGTAAACACCCTCGCAAGCATCCTGGCTGGTCTCATGCTCCACTGGATCACCCCCCCTCCTACTGCCGAAGCCATTCGATCCGGGATCGCGACGCCTGTCTCACCGTCTAAGTCGGTTACCGAGCCTTGACATCTGCACCTCCGAATCATGTGGCCGGCTTACCCAGTGGATGCCTCAAAAAAGCAGAACTTGGGGACCAGTTCGCGCCCCGCCCGAAGCGCATGAAGTGATGTTCCGTTTTTAGACCAAGCGAGAGCACGCCAGGCTTACAAGTCAGTTGCATGATCAGCTGAACGAATTGCTGGAGCATTTCGTAAACCTCAACGAGGGGCTGTACTTCGGGGGCGGATGTCACGGTATTGCAGAATTTCACTATGCTCGATGCGGAGGATGAAGACTTCGTGCATTACAGCCTGCACGACTGGTTCAGTTTTGGAGACGCCATAGAAGACGACGATTTGCTGATTGAGCGGCCTTGATCGACGGTGCTGGGCCATAGCTGACGGCTGGTCTGCCTACCAACTGATCCGTTCCGTGGCAGGTGTTATTTTCTCTACAAGAATAGCCTCCACGCCTCGGGCGGGTCCCAGACCTGCACTGCGCACCAGGGGGTTAGTTGTTTCTGGGGCTCACAGACTCCTTACGGGGTAATCCCATGCTTCTGGCAAGGCCTGCCACCGGAGGGTGACCACCTAAGGGGCAGATAGGCCTTCCTGCTACCGAACTTCGCTGGGTACGATCAATAAACCCTCTATTGATACGGTTTTGGCAAAGATGGATGTGTACAAGCTCCGCATTGAAGACACTGAAAGCAAAACCATAGACAAGGATCGGTTCGAGTCTGAGACCTTCCGCAGGGAGCCGTGGTATCAGCCCGGAAGCGCGGGCAAGCTGGCTCAGTTCGCGGTGTGCCGTAACCGTCCGGCCATGTCATCTACCCAGCCCCGCAAAGCCAAGACATCGAGTGCACTCAAATTTAAGTGAGCACCAGATCTAGCCTTTAAACGGGTATTTCATGCAGCCAACACTCGGTTCCTATTCCAAGGCCTTCAAAGCCCAGGTCATTCAATATGGGTGCCCAGCACGGCACTACAATTGCCAGCATCGCATTCAGCCGTAAGCGTGCCCGTGGAAGTCGCAAGGCTGGCATGACGCTTTTTTTTGTAAAATTTTTGACGATAGGATGAAGCGTACTCTTCAGAAACTGCTCGTGCCGCCGATGGCCCAGAGGAGCCAAATTCAACCTTCGGGGTTTCAATGCTAGTAAGCAGCTATAACAGCGTGTATGTGCTGTTTTCCTTCGCCGTAGCGATCCTGGCGTCTTATACCGCGCTGGACATGACTGGTCGAGTCACCCGTACCGAAGGCAAAGCATCGGCACTTTGGCTTGCCGGTGGATCTTCCGCCATGGGCACGGGCCTCTGGTCGATGCATTTTATTGGCATGTTGGCCTTCCAACTGCCCATCGAGCTGGGTTACGACCTGACGCTGACTGGCTTATCGTTGTTGATCGCCATCGCCTCCTCCGCCTTTGCTTTGTGGCTAGCATGCCAGACGGAAATGCCACTGCCGCGTTTGCTGCTTGGTGCGGTGCTCATGGGTATCGGAATTGCATCCATGCACTACGTTGGAATGGCGGCGCTGCTGATGAATCCTGTAGTGGAATACGTTCCGTCGTTGTTCGCGCTATCGGTGCTGATTGCTATCCTTGCTTCGGGCGTGGCTTTGTGGATCGCTTTCCGCATGCGTGGCGAAGGTCAGTACATCAATCGTACACGCATCGGCGCCTCGTTAATTATGGGGTGTGCCATTGTTGGAATGCACTATACCGGAATGGCGGCTGCCCAATTTCCTATCGGGAGCGTGTGCGGAGCGGTCAATGCAGGCATTGATAGCAACTGGCTAATGGTTTTGGTGATTCTGATCACGCTGGCTGTCTGCGCTATTGCCTTGATCGTATCAATGCTTGACGTCCGCACCAGCATACTTGCCAGCTCCCTTGACCTCGCAAACAGTGAACTGGTGCAGCTAGCTCTTCACGACAATCTTACTCGCCTCCCTAACCGTATCCTCCTAAACGACCGTCTTCAGCAAGCGATTCATAAAGCCATCAGGCAGAAGAGCCACTTTGCCGTACTCTTCATGGATCTGGATGGTTTCAAAGCTGTTAACGATACTTACGGTCATCACACTGGCGACCAGTTGCTTCTGCAAGTAGCAAAGCGAATCAACGACGCCAAACGCGGCGAAGATACGGTGGCTCGCCTCGGAGGCGACGAGTTCGTTCTGCTTATCGATCCCGGCGAACCTGAAGACGCTGCGATGTTGGCGCAACGCTTGGTGGAAAATATTCGATTACCTTACGTACTTGGGCGGCAGACAGTGCATGTGTCCGCTAGCATCGGTATCGCTATATTCCCAGAAAATGGCCTAACCGAGCATGAGCTGATGGTCAATGCCGATGCGGCTATGTACCACGCCAAGGAGCAGGGCCGCGATGGCTACTGCTTCTTTGAAAAAGCTATGAACGTTAACGCTCACCTGCAGTTGGAAATGCAACAGGATCTGCGGTGCGCACTGGATCGGAATGAATTTATCCTGCACTTCCAGCCGAAGATGCTCGCCCCAAATGGCCCTATGATCGGCGTTGAAGCTTTACTGCGTTGGAACAAGCCAGGTTTGGGCTTGGTGCCGCCCGTCCGTTTCCTGCCCTTGGCAGAGCGTACTGGATTGATCGTGCCAATCGGTAGCTGGGTAATCCATGAGGCGTGCCGGCAGATGGCCGAATGGCAAGCGTTAGGCGAAGGTAAAGACGAATGGAGTATTGCGGTCAACATTTCGACGGTACAACTGGCCCATGCAAAGCTCGTTGATGTCGTGCGCAATGCCCTGCAAAGCAGTGGCCTGCCCCCCCGTTTCCTGACACTGGAAGTTACCGAATCTACGGCGATGCGGGACGCTGAAGCTGCTTTGATTGTTCTTGATCAATTGGCAGCATTGGGCGTGAATATCTCCATCGACGACTTTGGTACCGGTTATTCCAGCCTGCTTTATCTTAAGCGCCTACCAGCCAACGAACTGAAGATCGACCGAGGTTTTATCACCGAGCTGGCTAAGTGTAACGATGACGCGGCTATCGTTTCGGCCATAGTAGCGCTCGGTAAAACGCTGGGGCTGAGGATCGTTGCAGAGGGTGTGGAAACCGCTGAACAACAACAGATGCTTACCGAGTTGGGTTGCGACATTTTGCAAGGTTACCTGCTGGGCAAGCCGATGAGCGCAGAGAGGATGCTGGAAAGCTTAAGCGCGACCAAGACTCTAGCGTGATACTGCACAAGCCATAGATTCAAGTTGGTGCTTGCTGGTGCAATTTGCAGACCCGCTACATCACCTGATTTAAGCATCAGTTAAACATTCGAATTGGGATTTACGGCTTCTCCTCATTCGTCCGATAGTAAAATTCACTCTAAGGCTAATCAATGTTCAACAAGGCAATCAAGCAGACCTTGGCTGAGGCTCTGCAAAAGCTTCAGGCCGCAGAAGCAAGGGCCGTGGCCGTTGACCGTTCGACGGCAACAATTGAATTTAAACCCGATGGCACCATCATAGGTGCCAATGAGAACCTTCTTACCACCATGGGCTACCGACTGGAGGAGATCGTCGGACAGCACCATCGTATTTTCTGTTTTCCTGATTACCAGGCGAGTGCCGACTATCGTAAGTTCTGGCAGCGCCTGGCTGGTGGCGAGTACATACGTGAACGTTTCCTGAGGCGTAATAAGCAAGGCCTGGAGGTCTGGCTCGAAGCCAGCTACAACCCTATCCGAGGCGCCGATGGTCGCGTCGAAGGCGTGCTGAAGCTGGCCACCGACATTACTACTCAGGTGATCCGTGAGCAGGAGCAGAGCAGCATGGTTCAGGCCATCAGTCGCTCGATGGCTGCGATTTCCTTTAACTTGAAAGGTGAGGTTCTCGACGCCAACGAAAACTTCGAGCAGGCCATGGGCTATCGCCTGGATGAGATTCGGGGAAAGCACCACCGCATGTTCTGCACACGAGGTGAAGCGGACTCTCCTGAATACCGCGATTTCTGGGAGCGACTGAACCGTGGTGAGTTCTTCTCTGGACGCTTCCAGCGACTCAACCGGCATGGCGATACCGTCTGGCTGAGCGCAACCTACAACCCGGTATTCGATGCCAGTGGCCGGCTTTACAAAGTAGTTAAGTTTGCCCGTGATATTACGTCCCAAGTGCGCCAGCAGCAGGCAGAATCCGATGCAGCCACGTTCGCCTACAATATATCCCAGCAGACGGACAGAAGCGCTCGCCATGGTGCCGAGGTCATTAGTGAAACGGTCGAGGTGGTACAAGGCATAGCAGCCGAGCTCTCACGAGCGGCTGAAGGCATCACTGCAGTCAATCAGCAGTCAGAGATGATCCGCAGCATCGTGCAGACCATCCGAGGTATCGCCGAGCAGACCAACCTACTTGCTCTAAATGCTGCTATCGAAGCTGCAAGGGCGGGTGAACAAGGCCGAGGTTTTGCGGTGGTCGCCGATGAAGTACGAAACCTTGCAGCCCGCACGGCGCAGGCCACCGTGGAAATCGTCGATGTTGTGAAGCGCAACCATGAACTAGCGCAGGATGCTGTGGAGAGCATGCAGGCTAGTCGCCAAAAGGTCGATCAAGGCGTCGATTTGGTCAGCCAAGCCGGCTTTGTGATAGAGGAAATTCAGAGCGGAGCACGGCAAGTAGTCGACGCCGTGCGCCAGTTCGCCGAGGCAAAGGAAGAGCTCTGATGTAACTGTATCGGGCACAACCTCGTAAGGCTGTTCCAATTTCTCACGATAAGCGTGCTTGTCCAATATGACATCATCGCTGCTTACTGGGCGCAACTGAACGTTTGCATCCGAGCATCACGTCTTACGCAATTAGACCGGTTGCCAAATATGCGGCAGCAAATGATCGATTTCACTCGCCCGCTGCGTCGGCAGGCGTGTGAGCACGTCCTTCAAATAGGCATACGGATCATGACCGTTGAGCCGCGCAGACTGGATCAAACTCATGATCGCCGCCGCCCGCTTTCCGCTGCGTAGCGACCCTGCGAAGAGCCAGTTCTTGCGTCCAAGAGCCCATGGTCGGATCTGGTTCTCTGCCCAATTGTTGTCTATGGGTACAGCCCCGTCATCGAGGTAGCGCGACAGCGCTGCCCAGCGTTTCAGGCTGTAATCGAGTGCTTTGCTGATGGCTGAGCCTTCGGGCACAAGGTCGCGCTGGGCGCTCATCCAGACATGTAGCATGTCCATTACCGGGACGGCTTTTTCTTTCCGTATTCGCCGCCGTAAATCCGGCTCCAGATCGCGGACTTCGCTCTCGATTTCGTACAACAACTGGATATAGCGCAGGGCTTGCTCAGCAAGCGTGCTTTTATTCGTAGCGTGCAGCTCGAAGAATTTGCGCCGTGCATGGGCCATGCAGCCGATTTCGGTCACGCCGAGTTCGAAGCTGGCTTTGTAACCGCCAAAATCGTCACAGACCAGCTTGCCCCTCCAGCCTTGCAGGAAGTTGCGAGCATGCTCTCCGGCACGGCTGGGGCTGAAGTCATAAACCACCGCTGCCACATCCGAGAACTGGCTGGTGGCGTAGGCCCAAACATAGGAACGGTGGGTTTTCTTTGTTCCCGGCATGAGCATTTGCACGGGTGTTTCATCGGCATGAATAATCTGCTGCCCGAGTACCACTTCGCGCAGCGCATCGACCAGCGGCTGCAACTGAACCCCAGTCACGCCAACCCATTCGGCCAAGGTTGAGCGTGGAATCGCCAGGCCCGCTCGACCGAAGATCGATTCCTGACGGTAAAGCGGTAAATGGTCAGCAAACTTGGCAATCATGACGTGGGCCAGCAGCCCAGCGGTTGGGATGCCCTTGTCGATGATCTGAGCCGGAACCGGTGCCTGGATAAGCGTTTCGCAGTCATCGCAGACCCATTTGCCACGTACATGACGCTCGACGGTGAACACGCCCGGTGTGTAATCCAACTTCTCACTGACATCTTCACCGATGCGTTTCAGCGCGCAGCCGCATGGGCAGTGAGTGTTGTCAGGTTCGTGATGGATCAGTGTGCGTGGAAACTCAGCCGGCAATGCAGTGCGCTTGGGCTTCTGCTTTTTCTCGGTCGCCGCTGGCACTGTTTGCAAGGCCTGAAGCTCTGCTTCAATCGCTGCGATATCTGTATCGATCAGGTCATCGAGCAAACTGGCCTGCTCAGGATTCATCTGCTCGCTGCGCTTGGCAAATTTCAAGCGCTTGAGCTGCGCAATTTCGAAGGTCAGCTTCTCGATCACCGTCTGATCGCGGTTGATCTTCTTGCCCATGGTTTCGACCGTCTTACCCATTGTTTCGACTTGCGAGAGCAATTGCGCAGCTAAGGCACGCAGTTGGTCGGGAGTCATTTGGTCGAGATTGGGAGAAGAAGTCATGCGCCGAATTTTGCCAGAGCAGGCGCTTCGCGGCGATAGACCGATAGGCTAATGGCAGCCGTTAAAGCAGTGTGATCGAGCCGCCGGAACCTGCTCGTTGCCATGGCAGGCCCAATACCAAGGCTTGGAGTTGCTCGGTGTCCAACTGCATTTCAGAGCCATGACGAATGCTTGGCCAGTGGAACTTGCCCTGGCTCAACCGGCGCGCCGCCAGCCATATGCCGAAGCCGTCATGCACCAGCACTTTCATGCGATTGGCGCGGCGGTTGGCGAAAAGATAAGCACAGTGCGGCTGCGCCGCACCGAACACCGCAATCACCTTGGCTAATGCCGTTTCGGTACCAGCGCGCATGTCCATCGGCTCGGTGGCGAGCCAGATGGAGTCGATGCGAATCATCGCAGAAGGTCTCGAAGAAAGGTCGCGCAGGCAGCAGCATTTTCAGTGGGCCAGTTCACTGTGACGGTGCCACGCGGGTGCTGTATTTCAACGCAAATATTCGATGATGATGTGTGGGATTTCGCCCCTGCCAGCGGCACGGGTAACGGAATAAATGCAGGTTGCAGCGCCGTGCTTTTCTGCGCTTGCAGGCGAATCCATTTGTGGACGAGGTTTGCGTTGAGGTTATGGCTGAGTGCGATGCTGGCAATCGAAGCACCGGGCTGGGCACACTCTTGAATGACCTGAGCTTTGAAGGATTTGGAATAGGAACGGCGTGTTGGCTGCATGAAATACCCGCTTAAAAGGCTAGAACTGGTGCCCACTTAAATGTAAGTGCACACCATGTCTTGGCTTTGCAGGGCTGGGTAGATGACTTGGCCGTACGCATACGGTGTGCCCGGCATGCGACAACCCTGTCCAGCTGGTAGGGCTGTATGAGTTACCCCCAAACGTAAAAAATCCCTTCGGAAAGCACGCGACGAAGAGCATTCGCGGTATCGCTCCATTTGATGGAGAGGCCCGTAACGATTGCCCATACTTCCAGCCCCGTCAGCACAAGAAGACCGACCGAAAAACCGGTTTTGACGGCGTACCGCGGAAGATTCTCAGGCTTTTGATAGAACAGTTTGACCGCGTGGTTTACATCCTGGAGAAGGAAACCCAGGTGGTGCTCTCGGAGAAAGCCTTGCGAGGCATGCTGCAGCGTTACAAAGGGGAGCGCGGCTACCTCTATACCGGTGCGACGCTACGCAACGTGCCATGGATCTTCGCCTATATGTCGGACGCCACTCGGCTCTTTGGCCAGAAGATAGGTGGGAATGCTGAGCTTGTGAAAGCGATAGAGTCTCAAGTGCCAGGGGCGGAAATCAGCACCAAAGGCCGGCTGGAGGCGAAGAGCCTTCCTGGGATGAAAGGCCCCTACTTCGATCTCAAGATGAGTTTCATCCGCCACCGGATCTCTAAGGATAACGAGGAATCCGGCCTGGTTGAGAGCATGGAGTTTGTAGTGTCCCAGCTTCGCAAAGGTGAGCTTGAGCACATTCACAAGCAGGTGCTCAAATTCGATCCGGCTTGGTTCGAGAGCCTCATCCGAATGCCTGTTGATCATCCCTATCGCAGGATGGACCGAGTGGATATGGCCCGTGAAGAGCTAGGCGATTTGCTGGTGTCGAACGGGTAGAGGTGAGCATCGTGTAAACCTATTTTTTTACCTGTTAACTACAGTGGTTAACAGGTAAAAAAACTGGTTTACAGGGACAGCGCTCGGCAGCTGTCCAGAACTGCTGCCAAGCGATAGCTCTATACCGCTATCAGCTACCAGCTGGTGCTTGGACGACCGTTAGCTGAATCCTGGAGGGCCGCTTAGCCCCCATATGTACGGTATTTCGAGCAGTCCTTTTTTTGTTCGCGCAGCCTTCCGGCTCACCGCTGTTGGGGTTTACGTCGAACCGTGGGAAATTGCTGCCGGCAATCTCAAGGCGCAAGCTGTGACCGCGCTTGAACAGGTTGCAGGTTGCAAACGGTTCGATCTGCACCTTGAAACATTCCCCAGGTACCGTCGGCTTCGGATCGTTCCAGCTGTCCCGGTATCGGCAACGAATGATGCCGTCTGTAATGTTCATGGCATACCCCTCTGGGAAGTCATCGCTTGGCGGATAGACGTCGACCACCTTAGCGGTAAAGTCAGTGTCTAAGCCGTCGGTCTCGACCCACAGCTGGATCGTTACCGGACCGGCGACAGCAAGGTCAGCTTCAAGCGGCTCAGTTTCGAAACACAGCACATCGCTGCGCTGGCAGATGGCACTGCCATCTCCGCGCGCGCCGAAGAAGCGTGGTGTTTCTCGCTGATCAAACGCTCCGCCTTCGAAGACAGGAGCGCCGGAAGTCAGCGCGCCGCCGATGGTCGGTACTGGATTAGATGGATCGGCGAGGAAGTGGCAAGCAGCATCGGTTGCCGCTGGCCCCCCTTTGCTCAACTGACCGTCAGGATGAAGATAAAGATCCAACCGCTGGCTGCCAGGTAATGGCCACTGCTGTGCATCAAGCCACTGACCACCATGATCTATTCGCGTGTCCTGAAGCTTGCGACCACTACCACCGCCCATCATGAATACCTGCACCTGTTGGGCTGGTGCAGTGATCTGTAGCTGCAGATGGTTTACAAACCACTCAATACGACAGGACAGCCAATCCTGCGCCACTTGCCCATCGAAAGCGGCGGCTGGGCCAAACTCGGCATCGCCGCTGTGGCTAATGTTGCGGTCGCCATGCAGCCAAGGGCCCATCACGAGTCGTTGTGGTGCCTTACCGTTCGCGACGAAGGCAGCAAAGTTATCCAGGGTTGAGCTGACATAGGCGTCATACCAGCTCGACATGTGCAGCACCGGAATATCGGGAATGTTGCTGCGATAGTGATCGGCGCAAATGCCCAACTGTTGCCAATAGGCATCGAAACAGCCGCGGCCCCATTGGTCGAACAGGTAGTCCTCATACGCTGGCGCATGACGCAGCGGTGAAAATCCTGGACGCCACGGCATATGGGCGAACCAATGCCGGATGTCTTCCTGCTCCAATGCTTCGCGCAATAGTGGATCGGCTTTGGCTGCCGGACTTTCCTTGGCCTGCTTGTATGCCCATGTGGCCTGTTTGAGCTCGAATGCGCCTCCTTGGCGGATGCCACATTGATAAGCGTTGGCGAAGCCTCCAGAGTCCAGCACCATCGTCTTCAGCCCTGGAGGATTTAAGCAGGCCATAGCGAGCTGAGTATGGGCTGCATAAGAAAGACCCATGCTTCCGACCTTCCCATTGCACCAAGGCTGCTCGACCAACCAGGCCAAAGTGTCGTAGCCGTCTTCTGCTTCGTTGACGTACTTGATGAATTCGCCTTCGGAGGCGTAGCGACCGCGGCAGTCCTGAAACACAGTGACGAAGCCATGTTCGGCAAAGGCTTGGGCCATCTCTTCACGCCCTAAGTGATGACCATTCAGGCATTTCTCCGAGCGTGAGGGCTTGCTCTTGTCGTATGGAGTGCGTTCGATCACCACTGGCCACACGCCGGTACTTTCATCAGGCAGGTAGACATCGGTGGCCAACCGAACGCCATCGCGCATCGGGACCATCAGGTTTCTGAGGATTTGCATGTTTGACACTCAAAGCAGTAGGGCCGCATACGCGGCCCGAGATTTCAGTAGCCGGTCAGAACGGCAATGGAGAGGAGGCACATGGCGATGGCCGCGAATACCAGGCACAACGGCCAGATGAATCGCGCCCATTGACCCCATCCGACTTGAGCGGTCGCAAGCAGCACTAGTAGGCCACTTGAGGTAGGAGTGATCAGGTTTGTTAGACCATTGCCCAGCAAAAAGGCATACACAGTGGTCTGAGCGCTCACACCTGACAATTGCCCCAACGGTCCGAAGATTGGCATGGTCACTGCTGCTTGCCCCGACGTGGACGGGATCAGGACATCCAGCCCGAGTTGTGCGAAGAACATGCCGTACGCCGAAACTAGAGGGCCGTGATCGCTGACCAGGTTGGAAAGGTTGTTGACGATAGTGTCGAGCACCTGGCCAGTGCTGAGGATGATCTCCACCGCAGTGGCGAGACCGATCAGCACGCCGGCCATTAGCACCTTCTTCATTCCGTCGACGAATGCGCCGGCAGCCTCGCTGGCACCGATGCCAGCCACCACACTGAACACCATGCTCATCGCCAAGTAGTACGCAGACAACTCTGGGTACTTCCAGTGCCAGCGATTGGAGGCATAAACCAGGAAGGCGACGCCCGCTCCCAGCAGTAGAAGGTTGAGACTGTGGCGTGGCGCTAGCGGTGTGCGCTTAAAAGTAAACTCAGCACTGGCGTCGTAACCCAGTCGGCGTACAGTCATTAACACGAAGCCAATGCCGACCAGCAGAAACACCAAGTAGGCTGCCACACGCATATTCAGCCCGCTGAACATTGGAACGCCCACTAGCGGCTGGGCAACCGCCAATGCCACGGGGTTGGTAATCGAACCCAGATAGCCGATTTTCACCGAGATCACCACGATCGCCAGACCAACAATGTTGGGCAGCCCCAGGCGATTGGCCATCGCTACCATTAGCGGGACGATCAGGATGAACTCTTTGGCCAGTCCCATGAACGTGCTACCGGCCGAGAACACCAGCATCAAGCAGGGTACCAGCACGTAGATGTTGCCCCGGGTAAGGCCAAGTATCCGCTCAAGACCAGCATCGATTGCCCCGGCCTTGTTCAGCACGCCAAACATTCCGCCGATGAACAAAACCATGAAGATCAGGCCGGCTCGCTTCTCGATGCCTTGTGGAATGGCCATGAAAGCCTCAACCAAGGAGACCGGACGTGCAGCAGAATCGGTTGTGGCACGCGGCTCTGTGGAAAATAGCTGGCTTAGAGAGGCGTCCTTTTCCAAGGTCTGGTACGAACCGGGGACAACAGCGATGTCTTTGCGCTGGAACTGGCCTGAATCGACGAAGTAGGTGAAGGCCAGAGCCATGAAAACAATGCTCAACAGGATCAACGCAGGATTGAGCTGCTTGGCCGGGCGAGGGATGTCTGCTTTTCCAGCAGGCGCGGCTTGCGCCGCCGGTGCATGAGGTAGGTTCATGGTGCGCGATCTCGATTATTGTTTTGTAGGGGCCCAGGGCTACAGGGCGCACACTAGTTCAATCGGATGCAGTCACTCAACGTTATGAGTAAATCGGGTTGGGCTATGCAATTTATTGCGTTGGCGTAGAACCATTCACCTCTGTGAGCCTGTTACGCATGTGCTCCGCGAAACTCTCAACCAGCAAAGAGCGTGGCTGGTCTTTGCGGAAAATCAGGCCAAAACGATAGCAAAGCGCAGGTCTCAGCGGCTTGGCGATCAAAGGAAGGCCACCAAACTCTTTGGCCAAAAGACCATTGATAATTGAGACCCCCATACCCTCTGCAACGAATGCGCAAGCAGCACTGACCGAGTGGACCTCTACGCGAACTTGAGGGGTAATTTCAGCCTCTCGGAAACGCAGGTCGAGTTCAGATCGAAGGCTCCTTTGCCGCCCCAGAAGCACGAGGGGTTCATACCGCAATGCTTCGAGACTGACCTCCGATAGCTCCGCCAGTGGATGGCTTTGGTGCATGACGCACATCCCTTCGGTCTCCAGTACCGGTAGCACTTCAAAATGCTGAAGTTCCGTAGGCAAACGCACGAAAGCGAAGTCAGCGCTTTTGTCGAGTACGGCCCTTTCCAGCGCATCGTATCCGCCGGTGATGACCTCTACGACGACGTCCTCACGGCCCTGCATGAATTCGGCAACGATCCTCGGTAGCAAGTGTTGAGACATGCTGGTCGGTACTGCAACCTTGAGCAGACTCCGGCGCGAATGACCCAGTCTCAGCTCATCTGCCATGCGTTGTACGCGCTGGAGGTTGTCTACGAGCTCCGCCACCTGTCCAAGGAGTTCTTCCGCCTCAGGAGTCGCCATCAATCTGCCCTTACGTCGAAGGAAGAGCGCGAGGCCTAAGTGATCTTCGAGCTGAGTTAACAAGCGGCTGACGGCCGATTGGGACAAGCCCATACGGGTAGCAGCTCCGATGGTAGAGCCCGTTGTCATGATGGCTTGAAAAGCTTCGAGTTGTTTGAGGTTCACAAGATACTCCGAGGTTTCTTACCAACTAAACGCATAGCCTCATGCGTATTACTCATAACGTTGTTGCCGATTCCACGACGGGTTAGTGTCCGCCGCATGAGTGAATCCCGTCCAGCATGACGCTGCGTAATCTGCGATGGATAGTACTGGGTCGCTCCATTTTGATGCTGCCAAAAATCACAATACACAGCAGAGATTTCCGATGAACACCCTCACAACATCGCGCACACTCGCGTGTGCAAGCGTCATTGCTAGCTTGTTCCCCAATTTTGCTGAAGCAGACTTCTTCAAAGACTCCGAGGGCCGGCTGGCTCTGCGAAATTACTATTTCAATGATGGATTTCGTGATGGGGGCGAAGATCGCAAAGAGTGGGCGCAGGGTTTTCTGCTCAAGCTACAGTCAGGTTACACCGAAGGACCTGTAGGCTTTGGTTTGGAGGCACTGGGACTTTCAGGAATCCGGCTCGACTCAAGCGCTAAGCATGCGGGGACAGGCCTTCTGCCGGTCCACGACGATGGTCGGGCAGCTAGCGAATATTCGAGTCTTGGCATTACCGCTAAGGCCAAATGGAATGACCTTTTGGTCAGTGGTGGCACTCTCCTCCCCAAAATCCCCGTCCTGGTTTACAACGATGGTCGACTACTACCTCAAACGTTCCGAGGTACCCAAGCGGAGTACACCGGTGTTGATCGGTTGTACCTTCAAGCTGGGCATCTAGACAAATTCAAAGCCCGAAACTCTACCGATAGCGTCGATATATTTCCTCAGGGATATTCCGGAGGTGGCGGTACGGACTTTGATTTTGCGGGGATGCGCTACGACCTCACCAAACAGCTCAGTTTTAGCAGCTACTACGGGGAACTTCGGGATTTCTACCGCCAACAATTTTTCGGGTTGGTTTACACACTGCCGCTTGGCCCAGGCAAGCTAACTAGCGATCTACGTTACTTTATCAGTGATGATGCTGGCGCAGCCCGTAATGGTGTAGTTGATAGCGATATGTTTAGCGGTTTACTCAGTTATCGTCTGGGTGGCCACACGTTCAGTGCTGGATATCAAAAGGTTGATGGCAGCACCGCACTTCCGTACGTGAGCGTAAGCACGGTCTACTCGTTCAGCAATGCTAGCGTTGGCAAATTCATTCAGCCCGGAGAGCGGACCTGGATGGCGAGGTACGACTACGATTTTACTAGCATGGGAATTCCTGGACTGAGCTTCATGACCCGCTACTACAAGGGCGAGGATGGGGTCTATCGTGGTCAGGAAGCCCGGGAGCACGAGTCCAATACGAACCTGAAATATGTGATCCAGGACGGGCTCTTCAAAGGTGTGGGGGCTGAGTTTCGATATGCAGTGGCCAGGAGCACGTACAGCAGCGACCGGGATAACTACCGCTTGTATCTGACGTACGACATTGCATTGTGGTGATAGCTTCAAGTTCCCCTTGAAGCCGTCATCTAAAGGCAGCTCCCGCAGTCGGGAGCTGCCTTGTTAACCTACTCCCCCTTTTTGTGCTTGTGGGGTTTCAGGTCCGGATGGTCCTTCTGCTTCTCAGGCGTGACTCGCTGCCTTTTATCCGGAGTGCCATCTTCGTTAGTTCGTTTAGGGCCTGGCTTGATGCTCATGCGAGATTTCCTTTATCGCTTGGGTTGGTGGGTGCTGCTATGTAGTTAGTCCAGCTTCTTATAGCTGTCAAAGCGGACGGGAGCAGAAGCACTTGGCATCCCAGAGGGGCCATCCTACTTCGTGTCTTAGAGGCCTGAGTAAGAGCCTCCTGGCAAGGGCTTGCACGGGGCAGTGAAATCCAAGGCTGAGCGGTACGAGGACGTCTGGACATTCATCATCCCGAGCACTGTGTGAAACAGGTTGTCGTGGCTAAGAGGTGAGCTTGCTTGAGCTTTCAAACAGCCGACGTTGAGCCTTTCACTCTTCGCAAGAGAATCGGACATCCAAAGCACCAATGGCACCTTGGTTTGCTCTTCAGGAGCCATCGCATAAGGCAGCCCATGCAGGTAGAGCCCACCCTCACCCAGTGATTCTCCGTGGTCAGAAACGTACAGGAGCCCAGTGTCGAATTTGGTGTTCGCTGCCAGGATGTCGATCAGCCCGGCTGTAACGTAGTCGGTGTAAAGGATCGAGTTATCGTAGGCATTGAGCACTTCCTGCTGCTTACATTTGTCGAGCTCGTTGGTCTCGCACACCGGCGCGAATTTCTTGAATTGCGCGGGGTAGCGCTTGTAGTAGGCCGGGCCATGGCTACCTTTGTAGTGGAGCACCAGGACAGCATCGCCTTCTTGACGCTTGATGAAGTCTTGCATCTCCGAGAGCAGCACCCCGTCCTTACACTCCTCGCTGGTGCAAAGTTGGGGATCCGCGTGAGAGGCAGCCTTGTGGTTGGGAACCCTGTCGCAGGCCCCTTTGCACCCCGAGTTGTTGTCAGTCCACATGACACTAATGCCTGCGCGTTGAAGCACGTCGAGCAGCCCTTCTCGGCTCTTGGCCAAGCCATCTTTGTACTCGGCCTTACCCACATCCAGGAACATGCATGGCAACGAAACTGCGGTGGCGGTGCCGCAGGAGCTGACGTTGGAGAAGCTGATGACGTTGCGTTTTTCCAGCTCCGGGTTCGTTTCACGGGTGTAGCCATTGAGGGAGAAGTTGGCGGAGCGGGCGGTCTCTCCTACAGCCAGTACCAGCAGCCTAGGTTTACGGGCCGCCCCCTGTCGATTAACTACCGCATCAGTTCCAATGGCCGTCAGCGTTTTAGGTGTGGCCAGCTGGCGCTTCAGGTAACCATGGCCAGCCGCAAACAAGTTGGTGGGTACCAGGATCAGTCGGATCTCCCGATTGTTGCGCAGCAAGGAGGCATATGACTGGTATTGACTCAGCACGATGCCAGACAAGGTCAACAGAGCGAGCGACAGAGCAATGACCCTGCTGACCAAAGCTCTGGCCCAAGGCTTGCGCCGGAGGGGAACCCGGGAGATCAGGTAGACGGGCAACACCCCAACCATTGCGACCCACAGACCGAGCTTCCAATTCAGCAGCTCGGTTGCCTCAGCGACGTCTGTCTCCACAACGTTGGTGAACATTGTGTAATCGATCACGATGCCATAGGCATTCATGAAGTAACTCGCAAAAGCCGCGCTGATCAGTACGAGACATAGAAAAGGTTTGGTCAGCCGCGCCCATGACAGCAAGCTCAGAACCGTAAACACCCATGCGAATACTATGACTGGGAGGCTAGCTGCTAGCAGCCAGTTCACTTCATCGGTTTTGAATACCAGCTTCCAGAGCACGCTCCAGAGCTCAGCATTCGCGAATAGCAGCAACCAAAGAGTTACCAGCCCAATGAGCAGATTAGTGCTGATGCCTTCCTGTCGGGCAGTGCGAATAGCAAAGATCCATTTACTTAACAGGGTGTGAACAATGGATTTTGAAGGTGTCATTATCAAACTCTGAGAGGCTGCTTATCCATGCGTTAGCTGTGGAGTTAGCGGGAGCTGCTTGGCAAACCATCGACAGATGCTGAGCGATTGCGCAATGTGCGGAGCGCCAGAGGCCTTAGGGCCTAGGCGTTGGAGACGCTTAGAATGTGTGAGGCATAGGGACAAAAGAGAAATAAATCTCGCTGAGCGCATTATTTCCGGCGCCTGATAACGACACGATGACCTCGTGATTACAATGCTGACAGAAATGCAATAACTGCTGTTTTAATTGCCATCGACCAGGCTATGATAAAAATTAGGGCGACACCATCTATTAAACGCAGAGCACCGCTCAGCTAGATAAATTTAATTTCACAAACAAAACGGCTTCGTTTTGACGTAGGCTAATTTTGAACTTTCACTTTAACTTACAAGTCTTTCTCGCGAGCAGAACATTCTTTTCAACTTTTGCTCGTTAATATGTCACCCATCAATGAGGGGCGAATACCATGAGCTTTTTCAAAAATATCCTGGGCGGGCACCATGGCCGTGGAAACCACGGTGGAGGCAAGCACCACAGCGGGGGACATGGGGCCGAGCAATACGATCGCCATGGCCGGCAGCAGGGCTGCGACGGCGGCAACCAGGTGTATGACGGCGGGCGCCATGCCACTCCAGCCCCCATTAAAGATCTGCAGGGCTGCAGGCAGTGCCGGACGGCCAACGATCCGTCAGCACGCTTTTGTCTAAACTGCGGAACACCACTATCGAGTGGTTGCACCGCCTGTGGCTCGTTGCTGAGCGCAGGAGCAAAATTCTGCAGTCAGTGTGGCCAAGCGACGCTCTAACGATAGGCAGACAGGAAGGCCAACGAGACCACAACCCTGCGCAAGGAGAAATACGTGGGTTCAAATCATGACCATGGCAGCGCTGCAGTACGCGAGGGGCATCAGAAGAAGCTAATCATGGCGCTCGCCTTGACTGGCAGCTTCATGATTGCAGAAGTGATCGGTGCGTGGATTACCGGCAGCCTGGCGCTGCTGTCTGACGCATCCCACATGTTCACAGATACTGCCGCCTTGGCGATCTCACTGATTGCACTTCAGATAGCCAAGCGCCCGGCGGATCAGAAAAGAACCTTCGGCTATGCGCGCCTGGAGATTCTGGCTTCGACGTTCAACGCCGTGCTGCTCTTCCTGGTGGCGATGTACATCTTGTACGAGGCCTACCAGCGCTTTTTCATGCCGGCGGAGATCGCTACCGGGGCGATGATGTGGATCGCAATCGCCGGCCTGATCATCAACCTAATCTCGATGCGCCTTCTGGCATCTGCGAGCAACGAGAGCCTTAACGTCAAAGGCGCCTACCTCGAAGTTTGGAGCGACATGCTCGGCTCGCTAGGCGTAATCATTGCAGCACTCATCATCCGCTTCACGGGCTGGACCTGGGTCGACACGATTGTCGCTGTGGCAATCGGACTTTGGGTACTGCCGCGGACGTGGCAGTTGCTTCGCGAAAGCCTGGGGATTCTCATGGAGGGTGTGCCGAGGGGGCTCGACGTTACGGCAATCGAGGCCACCATCCGCGGCGTAGATGGGGTCACGGACGTTCATGACTTGCACGTCTGGGCCGTCAGCAGTGGCAGCAACGTGATGACGTCGCACGTAGTGGTACGGGATTCTGCAGATGGGGATGCTGTGTTGGCGGCCGTCGTGGATGCTGTCAGCGATGGATTTGAAATCCATCACTGCACCATCCAGATCGAGCGGGCAGCTTTCCACGAGAGCGTTCCCTCGCCCTCGCACTGATCGATCGGTAAACACCATGCAGACACATCCCCTTCCTGGCTGAGGGGGATGTTGTAGAAGAAATGCGATGAGGGATGGCGTAAACGGCAGGAGCACTTCGAGAGGGGTTGGAGAATGGCTTCACCTCCCCCGTCCACAATCCCCAGAAGGTTCAGCGATGGCTTGGATCATCACGAAGTACCTACTCACTGCCGGAATAGTGATTCTCGTATCAGAGCTGGCGAAACGCAGTGACAAGCTGGGCGGCCTGGTCGCCGCCCTACCCCTGGTCACTGTCTTGACGCTGGTCTGGCTCTATTTGGAGAACCAGAGCATGGAGAAGATCTCCAATCATGCTTGGTACACGTTCTGGTACGTGCTTCCTACACTGCCGATGTTTATCGCGTTCCCGTTGCTGCTACCTAAGCTCGGCTTCTGGCCGACCCTTATCAGCAGCATCCTCATCACAATGGCCAGTTTCGGATGTTTCGCCGTACTGCTGCGCCGGTTCGGCATTGAGCTTCTATGATCCGGCGACCGCAGACATCATCTTGATGAGCCTTAACGGCTGTTAATACACTCGCCCTTCACCAGGTAGCGAACCATGTGCAGCTCGCCTTTCGAGTCTTCGTAGGTCATCATACTTCTTACATTACCGCAGTACCGCACGCTGGGTGATACATACACCAACTTACCAACGTCAAGGTCCATACCGTAGGCATAGTCTTCAAGTTGAGGCATGGGCTTTTTTACGCGCTGAGCATAATCCGCAGTAGCCTCTCTAGCAGAACGCTCAATGCGTTGGTTTATTTCCATACCGCTTTGTGCATTGGCTGTTAGTGATGTGAAGAGCATAAACACGGCGATCGCTGATACAGTAGTGTTCATAAGAAGTCCCTTAATAAAAAAGCGCCCGTAGGGGGGCGCTAAAATTCACCTACCAAAGGAGCGTATGGTTTACAGGTGAATGCATTGACGAGAACAACTGCCCGCTGCTCTTGCCAAGCTGCTTTGAAATGAGACAATTTCCAAAGCAGCGATGCCTCTTCCGCTGCCCTTAAACTAGCAAAGGAGGCTAACACCAAGATGATCGCGCAATTACAATTTGGACATGTAATAGATTGTAAGGTAATTATTCGGGAGACTACTGAGCCACCAAGTGAACTAATTCGCAGAAAGGCGTAGCAGTTCGCGGCCGTGCATGGGGACTGCCTGCGTGGCGCACTCGATGCAAGGCCAGCGCCAGTCTCTGCAAGCTGGCGACCGAAATACTGCCTGTCATGGCCGATTCCGCCTGTCAGGCGAAGCTGTCATACACCGTCGCAGACCCCAGAATCCGCTAAGCTCAGAGCTGGAGCCTGCATGACTGTCAGAAATCTTGCGGCTACATTACAAATTTGTAGGATTTCGCCGCGGCCAGCTTCTTCGCGTTAAGATTCAAGCGTCCTCAGGTGACCCGGCGTATGGACAGAGGTAGCGACTACCACATGCCATACCCTCAGCCTATCTTTCGAACAGCCTGCAACCATAATCTTGGCGGATTAGGCCAACTCCTTCCTCACACCTTGAGATAAGTTATGCGCGTTCTAGTTGTGGAAGACGAAATTAAAACTGCCGAATATCTTCAGCAGGGCCTATCCGAAAGCGGGTATGTCGTAGATATCGTGCACAACGGTGTAGATGCCCTGCACTTGTTCAACACTAATGTCTATTCGTTGGTCCTTCTGGACGTGAACCTCCCCGGTATCGACGGCTGGGACCTGCTGGAAACCATCCGTAAGACCAGCCGGGTCCGCATCATCATGCTGACCGCCCGCGGACGCATCAATGACAAGCTCAAGGGCTTGGACGGCGGCGCGGATGACTACCTTGTGAAGCCATTCGAATTCCCTGAACTGCTTGCTCGCATCCGTTCGCTGCAACGCCGTGGTGATGAGTTGGTCGAGAAGAGCTCGCTGAAAATTGCGGATCTGGAACTCGACTCCGTCCGCCATCGCGTCTTCCGCGGTGGCACACGCATCGATCTCACCACCAAGGAATTTGCGCTTCTGCACCTGCTCATGAGCCGAACGGGCGAAGCGCTGACTCGTTCCCAGATCATCTCGTTGGTCTGGGATATGAATTTCGATTGCGACACCAATGTCATCGATGTAGCCATCCGGCGCTTGCGCTCGAAGATCGATGACCCGTTTGAAACCAAGCTCATTCACACGCTTCGTGGCGTTGGGTACGTTTTTGAGGAACGCGCATGAGGCCATTCAGCCTGGCTGCAAAGCTGGGGTTAAAAGTTGGGTTGATGAGCGCAGCGTTGCTGCTTCTGTTCGCCACCTTTGGCTATCTGATGGTAGGTAAGGCTCTGGAAAGAAATGCCCGAGCGGACCTGGAAGTAAAGATGGCGGGGATGGCTCACAACCTGTCCACCATCCCGGATATCTCCGGCGTCAACGCAGATGCACATCAGCTTGTCGATTTGGTCATGGGCCACAACAACCTGTATGTGAGCATATTCGATACCTCACAGAATCAGACTCCTCTGCTCTCGATTGGCTCGAAACAGGTCAATCTGGAGGTGCACAAGTTTCAGCCGGCGGCCCAGCCTAAAGAGCATGAATGGCGTGATACGCAGGACCGTCCTCTGCTGAGTGCTTCTCGGATCATGCGCTTGGGCGATGGAACAGAGGTCAGCGTCTATATGACCATGGACCAGTCATCCAGTGAGGCACTGCTTGATGCGTTGCTGACTTGGGCCTTGATGATGTCCCCCGTCATCCTCGCACTGATCTTGGCCATTGGCTGGTGGACCGTGCGCAGAGGCCTGCTGCCGCTGACCAAATTCCTCAAGGTGGCGTCAAAGATCTCAACGGAGAGCCTCGACCATCGTCTTCCGACTGATGGGATGCCGGCAGAACTCAAGAAGCTCGCCGACGGCATCAACATCATGCTGGCTCGCCTGGATGATGGCGTTCAGCAGCTCTCGCAGTTCTCTGACGACCTTGCCCACGAACTTCGAGCACCGCTTTCCAACCTGATGGGCAAGGCCCAGGTTGCCTTGACCAGAGAAAGATCGCTTTCCGAGTACCGGGAGGTTCTAGAGTCGTGCACAGAAGAGTTGGACCGCATGAGCCGCATGGTTTCCGACATGCTGTTCTTGGCCCAGGTCAGTCACCCTGCGTCCATGGTGGAGTTCGAACCGGTGTCCCTGGTCGACGAGGTTCAGCGCGTATGCGACCTCTTCAGCATTTCGGCAGAGGAAGGCGAGATCCAGCTGCAGATTTCTGGGAGTGATGATGTGGTACGCGGGAACCGCCTGATGGTTCAACGGGCCGTCTCAAACCTCGTGTCGAACGCGATCCGCTACTGCCCTCGCGGCCGCACGGTCTACGTGAAGGTGCAGCATAGTGCGAGCGGTACGACCTTGAGTGTCGGCAACCCCGGCCGCGGTATTGCCAAGGAACACCATGCGCACTTATTTGAGCGGTTCTACCGTGTGGACAAGAGCCGAGCACGGAGCGAAGGCGGTACCGGTCTTGGCTTGGCCATTGTGCAGTCGATCATGAGCCTGCACCAAGGGTCGGCGAGCGTGGAGGTGACCGAAGAAAACTTCACCTGGTTCCACCTTCACTTTCCCGCAGCCCAGCAACTGCAGCCAGCAATGACCGCCGCTTAAACCGCGCAGACATGATTAGGCCCGTCCATCGACGGGCCTTTTTGTTTGCTCAATGCATCAGTGCCGGAGGACCACAGGGTCCATAGGCGACCGCAGAATCACCGACTTGATGATCTTCTGCTCGTCAGGATTGGCGTTCTTCCACAGGTGTGAGAAGTACTGAGCATTCACTTTCTCTTGAGCACTTACGCTGCCGGCGGCATCGATCAGGCGCATGGTCGAGTAGACACAGATCAGCGCCAGAATGAAGAACGACGTGGCGACCACCATCACATAACGCTTGGCCAGCACCGGTGCCCGCTTGAGCTCCTGGATAGAGGCGTCCGCCGCCTTTGTCGCTGCTGTAAGCTCCGAGATCAGTGGCTGGATGGCGGTGTCGACTCCGCGGCATGCAGCTGAATACGCTGATGCAGCGGCGCGCAAGGCAACCTCCTCCGCGTTCGACCAAGCCTTCTCCGCCTTTCGCACCTCCTCCTGAATCTGCCGGCCGACAGCGTCCACCTGCTCCACCAGTTCGTTCGACCTCTCCAGAACAGCGCTGGAGGTCCGCGTCTGCGAGGTCAGCTCATCGAGCTGGACAGTGAGTTTTTCAGTGCAGCGGCGAAAGTCACCGATAGCAACTGCCCAGGGCTCTATGTCATTCATGGCTATCTCCTAGGGCGGCCAACAACGCCGCGCTGAATTAACGCGCTAGATATCAAAATTGTAATTTAAGAGAAAATTCTTAGTCGCCCTCGACAGTGCCGAGATAGACATGATCCTTCCAGATTTGAGGATTTAACGCATCCTGCCTGCCGCCAAAATTACGGAATTGTAATTATTGACTCACCTTGTCGTTAGCTTCGCGTTCCTAAACTACAAACCAACAAAGGCCGCTAATCAGGCAGGCCTAGTATGAACCGAGGTTCACAATGAAATTTGTCAAATCTATCGCTATTGGCAGCCTGCTGCTGGGTCTCATGGGTACCGCTTACGCTGAAGGTGGCTTCGAGCGAGCGAAACAGTTCAATGAAAACTTCCGAACCGAACAGGCTCGCCTATGGAGCGATGACTCTTCGGACCAGAACAAACAACAAGTCGCTCAAGAGCAAAAGAAAGAAAGCAAGGATGGTAAGGAACAAGCCGACAATTAATCGGCGGTTAAATAGGACTTCAAATGACGAAAGAAATCGACAAAAAAGCCAGGATAAAACCTGGCTTTTTTGTGCTTGGAATTTAGCCTTCGTTCTTGCGAGGCGTTTCCGCATTGCTTTCTCCAGCCAGACCCTCGGCACCTTGTACGGTACGTTTCCAATGGCACAGCATGAGCTGGCTGGCGTTCGCTTCGGTGATCGCTGTACATGCTAGATCAGCGGGCAGACCATCCTTGCTGTCTCGCAAGCGCCTGGACAGATAGAACGAGCCATCCTGCGGCCACTTGGCAGGATCCTTGATGTTCTCGGACTTTCCGCTGCTGTAAAACTCCGACGAGTATGAGCGGCGGCCAGGATAGATCAGGGGAGCGGAATGAGCAGACTGCACATTGAGCCAGGCTTGAACCACATCTCGCTGATTCTGAGGTCGCTCCTCAAGTACCCCGGCGTAGATGATGCCCGCACCGATGATTGGTAACACCAATGCACTCGCCGCGGCAGCCCATGTAGTCTTCGGGCCAACATCGCTGATCCGTCCGGATAGCAGCAATGCCCAGGCTGGCAGCGCAGGTAGCAGGTAGGTCCACAGAATGTTGCCTGCAAATGTGAAGAAGACCGGTGTCGCCAAGGCCCACAGCCAGAGGTAAGCCTCGAAGCGCTGCATTGATTCACGCTTGCGGATCAGTAATGGTAAGAAAAAGGCCCACGGCAGTAGCGACAGTCCGAGCTGGATCCAGATGGTGCCATATGGCTTGGCATGAGCACTGCCGTATAGGTCGCCCGCCCAGTTACTGACGACGTAGCGGCTCCAGTGCTCACCAACGAAGAAGTACTCCATGAAGCCGGGCGTTTTCATCTCGGCCGCGACATACCAAGGCACGGATATACCGAACATGAGTACAAGGCCGCTGATCCAGGGAAGCCTCAGTACCCGTCCCCATTCCTTGTAGATAACGAACCAGGCGAATGCCGGCGCCCCCATAAGCACTAGGGTCAGAGGGCCTTTGGCAAGCAAGCCCAGCCCGAGACCTGCGAACATCAGGTAGGCATCCGCCTTGCTGGCGCACTTCATCCAACGCCAGAAACCGTAGCTGGCCAGCAGAATCGAGAACGACAAAACAGGGTCGGTCAGCACGACACCGCTGGAGACTAGGCCAAGGGTGGTGCTGGAAAAGATAATGGCGGCCCAGATGCCGGCGTTACGGGAAATCTGCTGCGTGCCGAGTTTGATGATGATGAAACAGCTTGCCAGGTGCAGCAGCCACGCCGGGAAACGCGCAGCGAACTCGTTAACGCCGAAGACCGTCATGCTTGCGGCCTGGGTCCAGAAGGACAACGGTGGCTTGCCCCAGAACGGTACCCCGTAGTCGAACATGGGCGTGATCCAGTCATTCAACTCGACCATCTTGCGAGCCATTTCAGCGTAGCGAGCCTCCGATGTGTCCATCAGTGGATAGATGCCCAGCCCCACCAAACGCAAGAGCAAAATCGAACCCAGGATCCACCACAGCGTCCGCTCGTTTTTCAGGCTCAGCATTTCTTACCCTCGATCGAGGCCATCGAAGGGTGGAGTGACACGGGATCCGCCTTGCTGCTGTGCTTCAGGAAATAGAGAGGCCGGCGCTTCACTTCCGCGAGTGTCACGCCCAGGTACTCCCCCACCATGGCGACACCGACGCACATGAATGAAGCCATTCCGACGATCAGGTGATGGATGTCGAAACTTCCTGCCACAAGCGACGCAAGCATGTAGCAGATGCTGGAGACGAAAAGACCGAAACTGATGAGGCTGAAAATGCGCAGCGGTTTGCGAGAGAAGCTGACGATGCTTTCGATGGCCAGATTGAACAGGCCAGCTGCATTCCACTTGGTGCTGCCGGCATGGCGAACGGTGCGATTGTAGGGCAGCTCGATGGTACGGAAGCCTACCCAGCCGATCATGCCTTTGAGAATCCTGGAGCGTTCGTCCAGCGCCCGCAGTGCTGCCAGCGGCGCAGGCCCAATCAATCGGAAATCGCTGACATCGGCCGGCATGTCCACCTTCTCCACCAGGCGCTGCATGACCCAGTAGTAAGCCCGGGCACTCATGCGCTTAAACCACGAATCACCGACTCTCAGGTTGCGTTGCATGTTCACCACGTCGTAACCGCGTTGCCAGTGGTCCACCATGGCCGAGATGAGCTCTGGTGGGTCCTGCAGGTCGACATCGATGAAGATCAGCGCACTGCCACGGGCATGGTCTATCCCGGCGCTGAGTGCAGCCTCTTTGCCGAAGTTGCGACTCAGGGACAGACAACGTACAGATGACCCATCCTGATAGTGGCGAAGAATGTCGGCCGTTCGGTCGTTACTGCCATCGTCGATATAGAGGATTTCGCAGGAGACGGGTAAGCGCTTCACGACGCGGGTGATCCGCTGGTGGAACTCGGGGATGGTTTCCTCTTCCTGGAAGCAAGGGACGACGATGGTTAACAAGGGATCAGGGCGCTCGGGAAAGCGATGTAATGTCTGCATGATTGAATGTCCAAAAACGATGTGCAATGAATCCAAGTGCAGTGAGGCTTAAGGTCACTACAAGTTGGGAGATGAGCGGTGACAGATTCGACTTGATGAGGAACCACATACCCACGCCATTGCCGAAGTTTGTGGCTAACGCGACCAGTGCAAACCTGACAGGCTGAAACTTACGAGAGCCATCTGACACAAAGCAGAGCGCCCTATTTCCAATAAAGCTTGCGATAGCGCCAACCATGCCTCCACAGATACTGGCTAGCAATGGAGTAGATAATTCTGTCGTAACCAGCACTAGGAACACCGCATAATGGATTCCCGTTGCTATGAAGCCGATCCCCAGATAACGAATCAGTAAGGTAGTAAGAGGTAGGGTTTGATTTTCCATGCCCAAAGCCTATGGAGGCAAAGGTGAAAAAAAAGTGAACCAAATGTAAATGCGTAATTGGCTAAATTTAGATCTGCCAAGTAATGAAATTGGCGCGCTAGGCTAGCACGCTACAATATCAGCAAGATTGCTCGAAAATTACGCTTTCGAAATAAAACCTTCCGATAACGCATGCATGACCTGCGGATTACAATGCTGACAAGATAAGGAAATGCTGGGTGGCATTGAGATAGATTCCCCGAATTAAGGGGGACCCAATGGTTACACAAAATGAAACATTTACAAGCAGCGTTGTTCCTTACAGTCCTGACATATTGGATGATCTGCCAATTGATGATCAGCTGGCCGTAGAGTTTTTCGCAACAGCACGTTGTGCCAGTTTCAAACAGGCTGCCCGGGGGCTCAATGTGCCAGTGGTAGGCCTTCGGAAACGCTTGGAGAAACTGGAAGAGCACATTGGTGCTCCCGTGTTTGTATACAAACACAACAAGCTTGCCCTGACCCGCACTGGCGAGAGGGTCAGCCATTACCTGTGCCAGCTCTTCGGCCCAGACGGCCTTGGCAAGTCCGGTGAAAAGGAAGTCCCCAGGCTTACCATCGCGATCACGGAGCCAGTGTTGAGCGACATCGTAAACCGCGATCTAGTCGCCTACGTGCGCGATCATGCCGAAATGCAGCTTGAAATCCATTCAGAGTGCACAACGCAGATGCTCTCTGAGTGTGAAGTCGATGTGGGTATCGCTTTCGTGAGCCCAGATGATGAGGGCGCGTTTGATCGCCATCCTACGTATAGGTTTGAACGGCTTGGCCGGATTGGGCACTCGCTGTTCATTTCCAGCCGCTACTCAAGAAGCGTCACCCTTCCAGTGCAGAGCCTGGATTTGCACAACTTCATGCTCGTTATCCCTTGGGATGAAGAGATTTTGGCGGGCTCACGAAAGTGGGCATCGATAATGGCTGAGCATCAGGGCGGTACCACTCGGGTAAAGAACTATAACTTATCCCGTGGCCTTGTCGTAGGAGGCGCGTGTATCGGTGTGCTGCCCGACTATAGTCGAAAGATGGAGAGGAATATTCTGCCGGTGCCGGGTTTTTTGGACGATCTGGAGGAGAAAGATGTCTATCTTGTTATCAAAACCAAGCTTGCCCGCAACCCGCACGTTCTGGAAATCCGTAGATTGATCAAGAAGAGCTTCTTTGATAAGAAGGACTGGCTTGTTCGGTAACAGTTTTGTTAGGTTTCAAACTCTCCTGTTAACACTACAGAAACACAACTGTCATATTCGCTTGCAATCTAGTCAGAGTGCTTAGAACAAAGGCATCTTGTTACAGCAGGTGACAACCGTGGCCTGCTCCCATCTGCAAGATAAATTTAGGCCGACGAAGGGCGAAATACAACGTCGGTAGCTAAGCACTTAACATACGAGAGGCAAGCAATGATCCGTTCTTCGAACATGCGGGAAAAGCTGTTGGCTGCCGCAATAATAGGCACATTTTCCTCGCAAGCATTCTCCGGAACAGTAACCACTGACGGAGCTGACATCGTTCTGAAGACCAAGGGCGGTCTTGAAGTATCGACTTCTGACAAGGAATTCAGTTTCAAACTGGGCGGTCGCGTTCAGGCCGACTACGGCCGTTTCGATGGTGTCTTCACCAAGAATGGCGATACCGCTGACGCCGGCTACTTCCGTCGCGCCTACCTTGAGTTCGGCGGCGTTCTGTACCGCGACTGGAAGTATCAGCTCAACTACGACCTTTCCCGCAACACGGGCAACGACTCCGACGGTTACTTCGACGAGGCCAGCCTGACCTACACCGGTTTCAAGCCCGTCCAACTGCGATTCGGTCGTTTCTACACCGACTTCGGTCTTGAGAAAGCCACCAGTTCGAAGTGGACCACTGCCATGGAGCGGAACCTCTCGTACGACCTGGCGGACTGGATCAACGACAACGCCGGCATGGGTGTTCAAGCCACCAGCACCATCGCTGACATGGCTTATGTCTCCGGTAGCGTTTTCAGCGAAACCAACAACAACTCGGATGGCGACAGCACCAAGCGCTACAACGCACGTGCCGTGTTCGCACCGCTGCACAGTGATGGCAACGTCCTGCACGTCGGTGCTCAGTACGCTTACCGCGACCTCAAAAACAGTGCGGTCGATACCCGGATTCGTTCGCGTCTTGGCGTTCGCGGTGTAGATACCAATGGCGGCGGCGATGCCGGCACCAACGGCAACCGCATGCTGTTTGGCGGTGCCGCCGCACAAGATGGCCTGTGGAAGGACGATTCGGTCTGGGGTCTCGAAGGTGCCTGGGCCACCGGCCCGTTCTCGGTGCAAGCGGAATACCTTCGCCGCAAGCTGAAAGCTGACCAGGCCAACAGCGACATGAAGGCCTCTGGTTACTACGCCCAGATGGCTTACACCCTGACCGGCGAGCCGCGTATCTACAAGCTCGACGGTGCCAAGTTCGACACTATCAAACCAGAGAACAAGGAACTGGGGGCCTGGGAAGTTTTCTACCGCTTTGACGATATCAAGGTCGAAGACGGCAACCTGGTCACCGCAGCGGATCAATCGAACGAGCGCAAGGCCAAGAGCCACACTGTGGGTGTGAACTGGTATGTCAACGAGGCAGTGAAACTCAGTGCCAACTACATCAACGTGCGTACTGACAATAACGAGAACACCGTGGGCGACGACAGCGGCAATGCAATCGTGACCCGCCTGCAATACGTCTTCTGATCCCTCTCATCAGTCTGACGTGAGAAAGCCGGAAGCGCTCAATGTGCTTCCGGCTTCCCTGTTTCTGACGTGATCGAGCTTGGAGCGTCCTCCTCCTACCTGCTCTCGCTCACCTGATGACCTCTCTTGCCAAAACTCGGCGAATCTGGTGTGATTGCCGCGTCGGGTTTTGCATGGTGGCCGTGCAAGCAAACCAAACCTGACTCCTACTCATGATTGAACCTGATTCGACGTCCAGCTTCGCGTCTAACGGCCCTACAAGCGCAGCTACCCCAACGTCGCTCATTAGGGGATAGTCATGTCTGCCAAAAAGCTGCTTCAACCTCTCGCTGCTCAGCTGCACGCCTCATTCTCGGCTTCCGGTCGCCCGTACGCTCACCAGCACATTCACCAGTTGCTCCACGCTGCCATTGGCTCCGTCTCCCCAGAAGTTGACTCCCAAGACAATCTGCCAATCCAGGTATGCCGTGACAGCGACAGGCAGTACAACCTCTACGAGACGATTGAGCGGGCGAAAAAGTGCTTGGGATTGACCGATCTTCAAGCAGTCGGCGTGGCTGAAGAAGTCATCGAAGTACTACGAGCTGCAGGGATAGGCGTGAACCAGGTTCGCCTGCTCCTCGACCCCTCCTTCACCTCGAAGACTCGTAAAAAGGCATTCAAAGCCCTTTGCAAGAATCTGGATCTGAACGAGCTCGGCGATCGATTCGTCCCGAAAACGGCGACGCTGGCCATTGCGGCGGGTATGGCACCGCCTCCGAAAATCACGTGGAAAGATCGCTTCGCACTGGCTGCAGATTTCCCTATACGGGGACAGAGCCAGCTCGTCGAAATGGTGACTCGAAGCGAGTGCTATCTGTGGGTATTTCCGCCGACTGATCATCAAGCTACGGCTTCGGCGAGTCACGACCGCTATTTCGGTGAACAGACCCATCCGAGCGCTGAGATGGGCATGGGGTTCACTATCATCGATTCCGGATCGACCCGCCCTAAATTTCCGATGCTCTCCAAACAGCCGGAAGAGACCTTCATCCAGTATTCACTTTCGGCGCCGATGTGGTTCTGGCGCGCACAAAGTAACACCTGGCGGCTGGGAAACATCCTGCGCTCCAAGATCCTTGACGGGGCTCCTTGGCATAACGAGCCCTTGAGCGATGTGCTGCCAGGTGGTCTGAAGTCTCTGCCGCGGATTTATGGGTGCACCACCTGCCAAACGCTGTTCGTCGAGAAACACAGCGGCTATCCGGATGTACCCACTCAGTGCCAATGCGGTGAGGCGAGCAGCACGCGTGACCAAAACGAGTCACCTGCTCTCAATAGCTGATTTTCCTTACGGTGGCGGGCTATGCCCCCCGTTAGGGATTGGCTATGGGAGCGGGATTCGCTCACCCCAAACCTGAAGGCGCCGCCATCTAACCGAGCGATATGAGCTGAATGCTCGCGGAGTAGATATGCAGAACAGTACCAACAAACAAGACACCCTGGCGGCGATCAATGCACTTGTGGAGATTGCGTATGATCAGGGATTTGCGAACGGACAAGGGGTCGGCAATCAAGTCGGTTTCGTAGCCGGTGTCATGAGTCTCAAAGCTGCGTTGGCCTGCGGCTTAAGGCACGGCTCACCTGAGTGTGGGAAGGCCCTTGAAAGCCTCAAGCGCATCGGGATCGACGAGTGAGAAAAGTACGGGTCGTGCGCTGATCGCGCACGACCCGTACTTCTACTTCAAGTCATTTCCCTGCTTAGCTTCATGATTGAAGCTCAGGGATCAGGAGCTTCTGCGGTAGGCCAACAACCGCAAGGCGTTGAAGACGACCAGCAGTGTGGAGCCCTCATGGATCGCAACGGCGGCACCAATGCTCAAGCCCATGATGGTAGACGGAACCAAGATGGCCACAATCCCCAAGCTGACGAACAGGTTCTGGCGGATGATCGATCGCGTGTGACGGCTCAGCCCCACCGCAAATGGGAGTTGCCTGATGTCGTCAGCCATAAGCGCGATATCAGCCGTTTCCAGGGCGACATCAGATCCGGCAGCCCCCATTGCGATGCCAACGCTCGAATTGGCCATGGCAGGGGCATCATTCACGCCGTCACCCACCATGGCCACCCTGGCGCTGAGGCGCAGGTTCTTGATGGCCTTGACCTTGTCTTCCGGCATTAGGTCTCCCCACGCCTCATCTAAGCCAACTTGTTTGGCTACCGCCTCTGCAACGCGGTTGTGGTCCCCAGAAATCATGACCATGCGGTCGATGCCCATCTCTCTGAGTTTCTGGAGTGCCTCTTTGGCACCCTCTCGGGGTGTGTCCAATAGCCCGATAGCGCCCAGATCCTTGTCAGCGCGACGTACCACCATGGTTGTGCGGCCCGACTGACGCAGACGCTCCGCAGCCTCCAAGGCTGCCTTGCTCAGTGCGGGAATACCATTGGTACCGAACATCTCGACCTTGCCAATCCAGACGAACTGCCCATCAAGCTCGGCACGTACGCCGCGGCCAATCATGTTGCTCATGTTCTTGGCTTGCAATCGGCGCCGTGTGCCAATCATCTCTTCACCGTCACGCACAATTGCCGCAGCCAGCGGATGGTCGCTCATCGACTCCACAGCGATGGCGACGTTTAGTAGATCCTCGATCTGCGTGCCGCCTACCGGTATTACATCGGTGATGCGTGGGCGCCCTTCGGTCAGGGTACCGGTCTTGTCGAATGCCATGGCATTCAAGGAGCCGAGCTCTTCAAGCGGTGCACCGCCCTTGATCAGCACGCCACCTCGGGCTGCCCTGGCGATGCCAGATAGAATGGCGCTTGGTGTTGCGATCGCCAGCGCGCAGGGGCTGGCTGCAACCAGTACGGCCATCGCCCGGTAGAACGAGTCACGGAACGGCTCATCAAGGAAAATGCCGGCAAATAGCAGCCCGACTACCAGCAGCAAAACCAACGGGACGAATATGCGTTGGAAGCGGTCCGTGAATCGCTGGGTCGGTGACTTCCTGACTTCGGCTTCACTGACCATCTTGATGACCCGCGCCAGGGTACTTTCCGTAGAGCGCCGTGTTACCTCAACCTCGATGAGCGTTTCGCCATTGATGGTACCGGCGAAGACTTTCGAGGCTGCATCCACTGCATCTGGCTTGCTGCGTGCGAGTTCGGCATCAGGGACAGGTTGCTTGTCCACGGGGACGCTCTCACCGGTTACTGGCGTCTGGTTGATACTTGAGGAGCCCACTACAACAAAACCATCGGCCGGTAGGCGGTCATTGGGGCGCACGATGACAACGTCACCGGGAACCAGCAGCTCCACAGGCATTTCCAACGTGCCATTTGCTCTGCGTACGATCGCGGTGGCTGGTGCGAGCTTGGACAGTGCCTCAATCGCTTTCTTGGCCCGCCCCATCGCGTAGCTTTCAAGGGAATGCCCCAGACTGAACAGGAACAGCAGCAGAGCCCCCTCCGCCCAGGCGCCAATGCTCGCGGCACCGGCTGCGGCGAGAAGCATCAGCGAATCGATCTCGAAGCGTTTCTGGCGGATGTTGCTGATCGCTTCCTTGGTGGTGAACCATCCACCGAACACATAGGCCGACACGTACAGAATCAGGGGCAGTCGATCAATCAGGTCAAGTTGTCCTGCGAGAGCTCCGGCACCCAGGAGGGCACCACAGATCAGCGCGAAAATCAGCTCCGTGTTCATGCCAAAAATGCCGCCATGCTCATGGCTATGACCTTCATGCCCAGCTTGGTCATCAGGGCGTTCAAGCAAACTCTTCATAACTCGTCCCTTCTGGGGTCAAGGCTTCCAATTGCCCTCTGCAGTTGGGAGCCGTCGCGGTTGGTTAGCTAAGACCTATTGCACGGTTTGCCCCGGCCCAGGCGTTAACATGTCAAAACCATGGGGCATCGGGCGTAATAAAAAATGCCAGGCACTGCCTGGCATTTATGAATTCTCTAATTGTTCTGTTCAAATCGTTTACTACTTGTTGTTGATGCATTGCGAATACATCGAGTAACGAACAGTCTTGAGCGTGCCCTGGGAGTCCTCGAAGGTCATCAACCGTGGGTAGACCTGGCAGGTACGTGGGTCCTGCGACTGACGTACGAACTTAGCAACGTCTATCTTCATGCCATATTTGTAATCCTGAATCTCTGGCATTGGCTTGCCATTTTTCTCCGCGTACTTGGCCACTGCGGTCTGGTGCTCCTTGGTGTATTGCAGCTGCTTGCTCTCGGAAAAAGTGTTGGCCTGCGAAGCCACCGAGAAAACAACAAGTGCAGCAGCGATAATTAGCTTTTTCATAAAACCCTCTCAATTTCAAAACTTCTCGGGCGTAACCTTAGCAATGCATAGGCATCACCGGCATGACGAGAAACTTACAATTTTGAAAGGTAAGTGCATCTACTTCACTTTAAACAAAAAAGCCCACAACACGTGTTGTGGGCTTCTCTTTAGCGGAGCCTGTTAGCTAACCACTTCGGCCTCGTCGCCGTCTTCATCCTTGCGGTGTGCCCAGTAATACAGGGCAGGCAGTACCAACAAGGTCAATGCGGTGGAGGACAGGATCCCGCCAATCACCACAGTCGCCAGTGGCCGCTGAACTTCTGCACCGGTACCGGTGGCCAAAGCCATCGGGATGAAGCCCAGGGAAGCTACCAAGGCAGTCATCAGAACAGGTCGCAGACGGGTTAATGCACCTTCATCGACTGCCTGCCTGAGCGTTCGCCCTTCCTCCCTTAGCCCGCGGATGAAGGCAATCATCACCAGGCCGTTCAGTACTGCAACGCCGGACAGTGCAATGAAGCCGACACCTGCCGAGATCGACAGTGGGATGTCCCGCAACCACAACGCCACAACACCACCGGTGAGTGCGAATGGAATACCGGTGAAGACCAGCATGCCGTCCTTCAGGTTGTTGAACATCAGGAACAACAAGGTCATGACCAGCAGCAAGGCGACTGGAACAACGATCTGCAGCCGTTTGGCAGCCGACTGCAGCTGCTCGAACTGGCCACCCCAAGTCGTCCAGTAGCCCGCAGGGATTTGCACCTTCTGATCCAGCGAAGCGGTCGCCTCCTCAACGAAGGATCCCAGGTCACGGCCTCGAACGTTGGCACTGACGATTACCAGACGCTTGCCGTTCTCGCGGCTGATTTGGTTCGGGCCCAGTTGCAGGTCCAGATTAGCGACCTGCGACAGCGGGATGAAACCGATCTGGTTGGCACCCTGAGCCGCATTGGCAGGCACCGGAATCAGCAAACTGGACATCCCCGCTACGTCGGTGCGAACGGTCTCAGGCAGGCGCACTACCATGTCGAACCGACGGTCGCCCTCATACAGCGTGCCGGCCTGGCGACCACCCACGGCGATAGCGATCGAGTTCTGAACATCCGCGATGTTCAGGCCGTAGCGTGCTGCTTTCTCGCGGTCGATGTTGATTGTCAGCACCGGCAGGCCGGATGTCTGCTCAACTTTCACTTCCGACGAGCCCGGTACCGCTTTGAGCGCTGCCGCGATCTTGTTGGCGGTGTTGTTGAGCACGTCCATGTCATCGCCGAAGACCTTCACAGCGACATCACTACGCACGCCCGAAATCAGCTCGTTGAAACGCAGTTGGATTGGCTGCGACAACTCGTAGTTGCTTCCTGGAACACCCGCTGCGGCCTTCTGCACCTCAGCAATCAGCTCATCGCGAGGCTTCTTGGGGTTAGGCCACTGATCCTGAGGCTTGAGCATGATGTAGGCGTCGGAGGCGTTCGGTGGCATCGGGTCAGATGCAATTTCCGCGGTACCCGAGCGTGCGAACATCCGCTCGACTTCAGGCACCTGCGCTATTACCGCTTTCTCCAGACGCTGCTGCATCTCGACGGACTGAGTGAGGCTCGTTCCAGGCACACGCATGGCCTGCATCGCAAAGTCACCCTCACTGAGGCTTGGGATGAACTCGCTACCCATACGACTTGCCAGCACACCACTGAGCACGACCAAGGCTACTGCGGCCGAGAAAGCGATGTTCCGATGTCCCAGCACCCATTGCAGAACCGGCTCATAGCGCAGTCGAGCTGTGCGCATGACCACGCCTTCCTCTTCCTTCACCTTGCCAGTGACGAACATGGCAATAGCTGCAGGAACAAAGGTAACGGACAGGATCATTGCGCCCAGCAGAGCCATCACAACGGTGAACGCCATAGGGTGGAACATTTTGCCTTCGACGCCGGTGAGGGCGAAGATCGGCAGGTACACCACCATGATGATCAGCTGACCGAAGATCAGCGGCCGGCGAGCTTCTCGCGCCGCGGCAAAGACCTCGTGGAAGCGTTCGGTTTTGGTGAGCATGCGGCCATGCTTATGCTGCGCATGAGCCAGTCGACGGATCGCGTTTTCTACAATAACCACGGCACCGTCGACGATGATGCCGAAGTCGAGTGCCCCCAAACTCATTAAGTTGGCACTGACCTTGTTGTTGAACATGCCTGTGAAGGTGAAAAGCATGGACAGCGGAATCACCATCGCGGTGATCAGGGCTGCACGGATGTTGCCGAGGAACAGGAACAGAATCGCGATTACCAAGATCGCGCCTTCTACCAGGTTCTTCTTCACCGTCGCGATGGCTTTTTCAACCAGGTTGGTACGGTCGTAAACGGTCACAGCCACCACGCCCTTTGGCAGGGTGCGGTTGATGTCCGCCAGTTTGGCGGCGACAGCTTGAGACACAGTACGGCTGTTTTCACCAATCAGCATGAACACGGTACCGAGCACGACTTCGCGGCCGTTCTCAGTAGCAGCACCTGTGCGGAGTTCTTTACCGATGCTGACGTCAGCAACGCTGCTGATGCGAATCGGTGCACCATCCACGCTGGTGATCACGATGTTGGCGATGTCTTCGATGTTGCCTACCTGGCCGGGCGCACGGATGAGCAACTGCTCACCATTACGTTCGATGTAGCCGGCGCCGACGTTGGCATTGTTACTTTCCAACGCTGCGACCAGGTCATTGAGGGTAAGCTTGTAGGTAGCCAGGCGCTTAGGATCTGGCGCAACCAGGAACTGCTTGGCATAGCCGCCGATGGTATTGATCTCGGCTACACCCGGGACGTTGCGCAGCTGAGGCTTGATGATCCAGTCTTGGATCACGCGCAGGTCGGTCGGGGTGTAAGGCGTACCGTCCTCTTTGACCGCGCCATCTTCGGCTTCAACGGTCCACAGGAAGATCTCGCCGAGGCCGGTAGATACCGGGCCCATAACGGCCTCTACGCCTTCTGGCAGCTGTTCCTTCGCAACCTGCAGCCGCTCGTTGATCAACTGGCGGGCAAAGAAGATGTCAGTGCCATCCTTGAAGATCACGGTGACCTGAGACAGGCCAGAGCGAGACAGGGAACGGGTCTGCTGAAGGCCCGGGAGACCGGCCATGGCCGTTTCAACTGGAAACGTGATCCGTTGTTCGGTTTCCAAAGGCGAATAACCAGGCGCTGCAGTGTTGATCTGCACCTGGACGTTGGTGATATCGGGTACCGCATCGATGGGCAGCTTTTGATAGCTGTAGATACCGATACCCGCCATGATCAGAACAGCGATCATTACTACGATGCGCTGCTCGATGGCGAATCTGATGATACGTTCAAACATGAGAAATCATCCTGTCAGTTCGCATCAGTGACCGTGTTCGGCAGAAGCTTTGCCGAGCTCGGACTTGAGTGTGAAGCTGCCACTGGTTGCTACCTGGGCGCCGGCTTCAATACCGTCGATGACTTCCACGTACCCATTGTCGCGACGACCCAGTTTTACCGGGCGGGTGTCAAACCCATCTGGGGTGCGTACGAATACCGAGGGTTTGTCTTCAACGGTCTGGACTGCGTGCTCAGGGACCGCTACGGCAACTCGATCAGTCTGGGAAGTGACCGCAATGTTCACGAACAGGCCTGGACGCCAGGCACCGTTGGGGTTGGTCAAGGTGACGCGGACAGTGGCTGCGCGGTTTTGCTCGCCCAGCAGGCTCCCGACATAACCCACCTTCCCTTCGACCTCGACATTCATGTCAGGCGAAGAGACTTTCACCGCACGACCAGTCGTGACCTTGCCCAGATCTGTAGGCGGGACGGCGAAGGTTGCCCAGACCTGATTCAGGTCAGAAAGGATGAAGGCGTTGGTCGCCTCGCTGACGACTTCGCCAACGGTCAGGTGTTTCTCCACCACCACGGCGTCGAAAGGAGCTCGGAGTTCGTAACGATTACCGCCAACGGAGTTAACCGAAGCACCGATCGCACCGACCTTCTGCTTGGCGTTGGCCAAGGAGATCTCCGCTTCTTGCAGCGCTTGGCGTGCTTGGAGGTAGTCTTGCTCCGCGGAAATCTTGTCCTGCCACAGCTGCTTCTCACGCTCGAAGGTCACTCGCGCCAGTTCGACGCGACGCTGTGCGGCCTGTTGTTCGCTGCGCAGGTCAGAGATCTGCTGGCTCGCGATTACAGCGAGGACCTGACCCTTTTTGACCGTCTCACCCAGGTCGGCTTGGACAGTCTCTACAACGCCAGGAACACGAGGAACCACGTGGGCGGTCCGGTCTTCATCGAAGCGAATTTCGCCCGGGAAGCTCACGACTGTACCCAAGTCACGCGGCGCTGCAGCTTCCAGGGCAACGCCGGCAGCCTTGATCTGCTCAGCGCTAAGCGTCAGCTTGCCCTCTTCTTCACCGCCCTCTTCGCTGTGGCCTTCTTCACCATGGCCCTCATCACCCTCCTCTTTGGCGGCAGATGCGGCTTTCTTTTCGTCGCCATGGCCATCGTTAGCGCCATGCTCGGCGGTACTAGCGGCCTGCTGTCCAGAACTGTTGTTCCAGGCAAGGCTGCCAAATCCGAGGGCTGCCACAGCGGCTACCGCGAGGGCGATCTTGCGTTTGTTATCCATTGCTACTCCTGCTGATCGTAGGCACCGGCTTGTTCAAGGCTGTGTGCCGAAGAAAATGTTTGGCCCGTTCAGCGAGCGCCGGCAGTTGAGCCGACTTCGCCATAAACCCTTTCCACCTGCGCACGCGCATTGGTCGCCGCTGCCAACGATTCGAGATATTGGCCACGAGCGACGATCAAGGTGCGCTGGGCATCCAGCACTTCGATGAAGCCGAATTTGCCCATCTCGAAGCCGCGGGTTGCGGTATCTACGGCTTGTTGGGCTGACGGCAGAATGGTCTTGTCGTAGGACTCGACCTCCTGCATGGCGGTGGACCACTGGTTCAACGCGGTTTGGGTTTCGGTGCGCAGCCGCAGCTCCACAGCATTGCGCTGGTCTCGGGCCTGATCTGCACGACGAGAAGCGGAAAGAATGTTGCCCTGGTTGCGATCAAACAGCGGCAAAGGCATAGAGACGCCCACAGTGTTGACACGCTCGCGCACAGAGCGGTCGTACTGGCTACCTACGCTGACGGTAAGGTTCGGGATACGCTGAGCTTTCTCTGAACCGAGCGAGGCATCGCTCTTGTCGATCTGTACCACGGCCTGGCGCATTTCTGCGGTCTGATCGAGCTTCGCCAGCAGCTCTTCAGTCCGCGGTGGCAGTCCCGGGGAGAGGGTTGGCGATTCGAGTCGATCAAAGACGGTGACCGAGCTCCCGGTAATTTGAGCGAGTTGCTGGTAAGCGGTCGTCTTTTCGGTTTCGGCACGTCGAACTTGCAGCTTTGCTTCGGCCAGTTGTACTTGGGCGCGGGTGGCCTCTACTGGAGACGATTTACCTGCGCGAACACGACCATCGACGATGCGGAGACCGCGCTCAGTCAGTTCGAGAGATTGCTTGGCCAGGTCAAGGCCTGTCTGGGCCCGCAATGCGGCGTAGAAGGCCTGTACGACGTCTGCCCGCAGACCGTTCACGCGACGGTCCAACTCCAGCTGTGCGGCGGTCTGCCCGTAAGTGGCGACGTCAACACGAGCTCCCCGCTTACCACCCAGCTCCAGGGTTTGGCTAAGCGACACGGTCGTCGTGCTGGTGTTACGACGGGTGTCTTCCACGTCGTACGAAATAGTGGGGTTGGGGATAAGCCCGGCCTGCTTGCGAGCACCATCAGCGATGCCAATCTCTTGCCGGGCCGCGGCCAGGTCAGGGTTGGCATCCATGGCCGTCGAAAGCGCCTGGGGCAAGCTGATGCTTTGAGCAAGAGCTGCAGGTGCCATCAATCCAGAGATGACTGCACAGAGTGCAGCGATCTTCCAGGGCGAGACGGAGGTCTTGGATAAGACATTGCGGTTATACCGGGGCACTTTGATGGTCCTCGTGCACAAACTTCGATAAAGCTTGGCGAGAACGCCGAAACAGCTGCCAAGCCCCACTTGATTAGGTGATGGCACTCTAATGAGCGGTAGCTATCAGAGGGGTGGCTAGAAAATTACAATTTCGTAAGAAAGTCCTGTAATGCCCGAAAATACTGGGAAACCAAACCCGGCACTAGGATTTCGTTACAAGCAACGGAGATGGCAAACACGCGGTGCGAAGGCGCCGAATAACAGGCAGATGACGAAATTGTAATTGTCCTATCACCCTCCCGTTATCTTCGGCCTGCAAATATGAGCTCGCGCTACGCTAGGCGCGCCGCCGGGTCAGAACAATTAACGACACCCGCGCCGGTAAACATAATAAAAACTGCCGTGAATCAAAGGAGCATCGGATGAAAATCAAAGTACCACTGTATTTGGCGGCAGTTTCTGCGCTGTCTGGAAGCTACGCTATTTCGGCACAAGCTGAAGACAAGCCAGAAGGCTTCATTGAAGGCAGCAGCCTTACAGTGTTGAACCGTAACTTCTACTTCAACCGTGATAATCGCGACAGCACCGCCCCCACTTACAACAGTGGCAAGGGCAATACCAACGGCTACTCCGAAGCCTGGGCGCACGCGATCATCAGTAAATTCAACTCTGGGTTTACCCAGGGTACCGTTGGCTTCGGCGTTGATGCCTTCGCCATGATCGGCCTCAAGCTCGACACCGGTGATGGGCGCAACGGCGGCCGTAGCTCCTTCGACGTGCTACCCGTTGATAACAAGGGCGAAGCTCGCGACGAATACACCAAGGTCGGCGGTGCAGCCAAAGTCCGCTTGTTCGATACCATCGTGAAAGTAGGTGATGTTTTCCCATCGACTCCGGTCGTTGCATCCGGTGACTCTCGCCTGCTGCCAGAAAGCTTCCGCGGCGTGACCGTTGAGAACACCAGCATCCAAGGCCTCACCCTTCAGGGTGGTCGACTGCACGCCATGAGCCAGCCAGTCTCCAGCAACCTGAACGACAACTTCGTGACCTTCTACGGCGGCCCGGTCAACTCGCCATGGATCGGTTACGGTGGTGGTGACTACTCGATCAACGACAACTGGACTGTGAGCGTCTACGCCAGCCAGCTGAAAGACGTCTGGAATCAGTACTACGCCGGCACCAGCGTTGTTTACCCGCTGAGCGACGATCTGGCGCTGATCGGTGGCTTCAACTACTACAAAGCCGTAGATGAAGGTAAGAAGCGCCTGGGTGAATTCGACAACAACATCTGGAGTGCCAAGGTCGGCGTGCGTTACGGCGCCCACACCCTGGCCCTGTCGCACCAGCGCAACAACGGCGACGACGATTTCGACTATCTGCGTCAGTCGGACTCGATTTTCGTCGACAACTCCATCCAGTACAGCGACTTCAACTCGCCGAAAGAGCGTTCCTGGATGCTGCGCTATGACCTGAACTTCACCAGCTACGGCATCCCAGGCCTGACGTTCATGACCCGCTACGCCAGAGGCTCGGGCGCGGATTACTCGAACGCTAACCAGTTCTACATGCGCACCGACGACAACGGCAACCCGCTCGACAATCAGAAGCGTTGGGAGCGTGACGTCGAAGTCAAATACGTTGTGCAAACCGGTCCGGCAAAAGACTTGTCCTTCCGGTTGCGCCAGGCAACCACGCGTGCCACTGCTTTCGAATCGGATCTGGATGAAACTCGTGTAATCATCGAGTACCCGCTTTCGATTCTGTAATTCGCTGAGCGGGCCAGTCTTTCGACGGCTGGTCCGATTAGTAAAACGAGCATTACGAATTCACCTTGAGTGGCTTAATTGCTCCTTTGGTAAAAGGTGGATATTTGGCGCCCATTGGGCGCCTTTTTTTTGCCTAAAATTCAAGTAAGCGTTCGATTGTACGCATTGCATGCCGGTGAAGTTCATGACTACACCAATGACCAGTCTCCTCAACATGAGCGACCTCGCCGTCATCCGAACGGAACGAAGCTAGCACAAAGAAGAAAATAACCCAGTATTTCATATGGTCAAATCATCCGCTGGAGAGAGGGCCCGCAACTGTCAAACCCAAGCCGCGACAAGATATACCTCCAGACTATCAACTGTATTACCTAGAAATTACAAATCCGTCATTTGAACCCCAACACGCTCATTTTGATTTACCATCCATTTCAATAATGCCGGCGCGCGTGCGCGGTTAATTGCTCAGTGATATCGAGACATAATCCCATGCGAATTCTGGTAATTGAGGATGAAGTAAAAACTGCGGAGTATGTGCGTCAAGGCCTTACAGAGTGTGGCTATGTCGTAGATTGCGTCCACACCGGATCAGATGGATTATTCTTGGCCAAGCAGCATGAGTACGAGCTGATTATCCTCGATATAAACCTACCAGAGATGGACGGTTGGCAGGTCCTTGAGTTGTTGCGCCGTAAAAACTGCCCGTCCCGCATCATGATGCTGACGGCGAGAAGCCGATTGGCGGATAAGGTCCGGGGGCTGGAGAACGGCGCAGATGACTATCTGATCAAACCATTTGAGTTCCCAGAGCTGCTAGCCCGGGTTCGCGCCTTGATGCGCAGGTCAGATCACCCCGCATCTGTGGAGGTCATTCGCGTGGCCGATCTGGAACTTGATCAAAGCCGGCACAGGGCATTCAGGGACGGTCAGCGTATTGATTTGACCACCAAAGAATTCGCGTTGCTGCACTACTTGATGCGTAACACCGGGGTGGTACTGAGCCGTACGCAGATTATCTCTCAGGTTTGGGATATGAATTTTGATTGCGACACGAACGTTGTAGAGGTGTCGATTCGAAGACTCAGAGCCAAGATAGATGACCCCTTCGAAACCAAGCTGATACACACACTTAGAGGCGTAGGGTATGTACTTGAAAAGCGTTAATTGCCAAACTATATAGTATCGAGATCGGCTAACTAATTCCGTCGCAAACGTGCCTACTGAACTGGATTTTACTATTTACGACCCGCGGCGCTGATTCCTTACCCCGCAAATGAGGTAGGCTGTGCATGAGGTATAGCATTGATTATCAGCAGGTCTCGGAGGATCAAGAGTTTGTCAGGCCTGATGACCGCTCAGCTGATATTGTCTTTAACAGTGAGCATGGCTTAGCTCTTATCCCATGTGTTGGCGATGTAGTCAACCTACCCTCTACGGCCGTCAAAGCGGGGGTTTGTGGCGTCGTCAGATCAAGAATTTTCAATTATCTCAGGGGTCCTGAAGAGTTTTACTGCCACGTCAATATTTTTGTTGAAGAGGCCGACATCAATTTCGGCAATCTAATATCCGAATATATGCGTAACCAGGCACGCTCACGATCACCCTCCTCATAGTGGTTTGAATAGTCAATACGGATTCCGTCCTTTTATTGAGTGCTCAGTAGAACCCACGTTGCAGAGCTCTACTGAGCCCAAAAACCTTATTTCCGCTGCTGTGCAAAAACCACTAACTGCCACTCAATCTTGCCCGCGTCAGGTGCATGCTGGTGATGGTTCTGTGGAGGAAGAACATGCCCTTTGGCAATACCGATCTCATCCCCGCAGGAGACGCATCGGTAAATGCCTGGATTTGGCGCTTCGGTACCAGGCGAATACTTTTTATCGTACTCCGAATGATCACTTTTGTGCAGAAAATTGCCGTGCTTATACTGAGCCATATCTATTCCCTTGAACTGTTGCTCTATATTTTTGTGCCACTTTACCGGGGCACAGAATAATTTTTATCACGTAATGACGAATAGATTCCAGCGAAGTTTTCCATAATCGCTCAGTACGCAGCCTACTTTCGTAGCATTTATTATTCTGATTGTGTCAGGCAGGAGATTTTTATGCCGGCGGAATTTTGGCGCCATGCTATGGCACCAGGATAGAGATCAAATCACGCCATCAAGTGACTCTTGCTATTCGAACCTGCCCCTACAAGAACAGGTAGTCACGGCACCCTGCTAGAGCGCGGGAGAGGCGGAGCACACAGAGCAGGCGTCATTGTTTTTTGAATAGCGCACTGAAAAATATAGAAGTACAAGAAGCCCGCAAAGAGAACAGTAGGCGCCATCAGAGCCAATTGAGGATCCATAAACCCTGAAATTACATACTGCTTAAGTGTAAGAGAAGCCAGGATAAAGGCCGAACAATACAAAGCACCTGTAAATTGATTCCCTAGAAAGCTTAGCACCCCACTAAAGGCATTATTGGCGCTCAATAACACTGCCTTCAATATGGTCCAACCGAAAAGCGGAAGGAAAATCTTCACCATAAAGGCAAATAAAGTTGTTGAGGCGAACAGTTTCAGTGGTATCTCTGCCCATGGCTTGATGGTACCGTCGTTTTCTACACCAAAGAATAGGATGGCATTCAGGATAATTGCTATAGAGCAGCATATGATGAGGCGTATCACCTCCCGTTTAAGCGGGGCCATCATTATAACTGAGTTAATGCTTTTCGCGATATATTGCTTTAGAGCCTGGGTCATTGACCTATTGCGTCCTATGCTAGCCGAGGTGATAATATTGTATTGATGCAGCAGTAATAGACTGACGTTTTATTTATTTCTCAGTCAAGGAGAATCCTGATGATTTACGAGTCTGATGATTGGAGGAAGTCACTTCTTCGTTCAGCTCGTTGGCTTGAGAAGGCTCGTGTAAAAGAGTGTTCTGAAGGGCGCATTTATGCGAAAGCAGAACGTGAAATTTTTGTCAGTTTTTATACGGTACGCAAGCTAATCGAGACCTACAAAATCTCTGAATCAACGAAGAAAATTAAGCTCCATCTACCGTACTACCCGATCACCAGTGGCAAGACAGTAGACTACTTCAATCGGCACAACATAATGGAAAACTACGAAACTACTAAAGTTTACAAAGAACTGCGGGATATGACTTTTGTCGCGAACCAGGTAATCCACTCGTACGTATTCGAATTCGCGACTAGTGAGGATGGACGGATTGACGGGGTGTTTGTGGCCTCAGACAAGGGACGACACCAGCGACTCTATTACTATTCTATGACGCTAATGCTCAGTATTTTTAGGTCCGTAGGCTTGGATGTCGTCTCAGAGCAGCATTTGGTAAGGGACCCTGAAACAGAGCAGTGGAAGATCAGGTGAGTAGCCACCAAGCCAAACCCGCTACGGCAGCTGTAATTAACCCAACGGTTGCATAGAAGGCAGGTCTGCCGATCCAAGGGTGACAAGCCAGCATGATTCCCAGATGGGTCTTCGGCTTTATGCTATCCCACTCAGACTCGACGATGGTCCCATCTAGAATATAAGGCTTCCAATATTTGACGATATGGTCCTTGTCGGGCTCAAAAAAATCGCTATGGCCGTAATCAAAGTAACGGTCAGCTACACGTGTATTTTTAAATCCGTTTCGACCAGTCCCGCCGTAGCCTATAGTCGAAAAGGTAGCTAGGACGGGGTAAAAATCTCGCGTCCCGACATCGTTGACGATGTTGCCTGCAGCCATGTGCCGAGCATGCTTCTCCCAGGCATAATTGCCTTTTATTATGGAGCCGCAGAGAACAATTCTCTCAATGTTGATGTCAGTGTATTTGGCGAGGATCCGACTAATGATATAGGTGCCGAAGCTGTGGGCAATGACCATAATGCGAGCAGTCGGTTCCATAAGCCGTGCGTCTCGGAAGTCATTTGCGATCTTATTGATTGGCGTAGATCGAAACGGACACGCAAGCTGCAGCGCGGTCACACAATGGTAGCCAAGACCTTTGACTCTGACATGAGCAACATCTCGGAAGGCTGCTTTTACCAGCTCGTGCCAGGAACCATCAGTTTGAATACCATGGACAAGCATGAGCGTGATGGCCTGAGCATCATCTTTGACATTAGAAATCTGCATATCGACTAACGAGTCAAACAGCTCCAGATGCTCGGCATCCAGAGTTGCCCTAATTGCCTGCAGCTGGGCCAGTCGTTTGGTCTCAATCGTATTTTCCCAAGTCGATCGAACAAGGGTAACAATATCAACAGGCTTCAATCGAGCACCAATCTATAGGTTGGTTCCACGTTGGCGGCAAGTACTTCAAATTCGGTATCCATCCCAGGATCACGAACAATCTCTGGGATATCGCCGTAAGATTGGAATGAGAGACCTTCGCCGCTGGGGCACCTAACAATAAGGAATCTCTTGATAATCCGGCCCGTTACCAAGATATTAATCAAGATTGCAAGGTGCGCGGAAGTACCGGCTTGCATAATATCGAACATGCGATTCGGGTTTAGCCGAATTCTAGGCAAAGCTTCGCCACCCTGGGATTCATAGCCCTGGATAAAACTAGCCAATCTTCGGAGGCCTTCAGCCTCGTCTGGATGGTTAAGTATTAAAGGCGATAACTTTTCCGCGAACATATTCGTATTCTCCGGCGGAGCACGCTACGGTCACCGCAAACTCGTTTCTCTCACCCGAAATCAAAAGCCTCAGTTCACGGGGAGGATCACTGTCTGGTAGTTTAACGTAAATATTGGCTCCCGTCACTTCGCCATCACGCTCCAAGAAGCGATCCAACGCAGACATCGAACCCTCATCCGATGAAAGGTTTTCATCAACCGATGCGGAGGTAATCTGCATTTGGGCCCCGAATTCATTTCGAGCCGTTGAATTGCTATATCTGATTTCTTGGGAGAGGTTATCGCGCTCGCGCAGAATCTTATTCTTAGCGGGGCTAAGCGAAACTTCAGCGAACCCATCGTCCGGTAGAAATTTCCTTACTTTGTTTTTCAACACCCACAAGAGCTCGGAATATTTCTTTGCCTGATTATCTTGAGAGGCAATACGAAACTCCAATAAACCAGTGTGGTCCAGGTGAACAATATTCACCGCACGTTTTTTTGTGGTCGCATAGCGTCGAATCAGTTCGCCAGTTGCTGGATCCGTCTCCACAGCGCTGAGACGATTGATGTCACGGCTTTCGACGACTTTGATCGTAAGCGAAACCGGTGTCTTCTGCGGGTCCGGACGGTACAGGCGGATGTCGACGATTGTGGCCTCGTCGGGCATCTCAAGATCCAGCGGGTGAGTAAACAGCCCCGAAAGGCCCTCAGCTGCTGCGATTGAAGCGATGCGCGTAGGAGACAGCAGGCCGATTGCCCGCTCTTCAGTGCACTGGAAAAGGAACGAGTGCTGCTTGCCAAACTCCTCCACCTGCTGCAGTAGATCACGGAGGTCTTTCAGGGCAAGTTTTTTATCCTTGAGGGCAGGCTCGATCCGCTTCTCATAGAGATCGTCCCAGTTTTGCGCAGAAACGGGGATGCCCTTCGTCCGGAGGAATTCCTTGACGACGGCTTGGCTAGTCGCATTTTTCAGAAGGCCAAAAAGGATCTTGGCTAGCTTTTGGTCGTCGTCACTCAGCACATCACTCTCCACAAATTGGCATTAAGCTTAAAGGCTCGTGCGAGCCTTGGCTGTGGAGGCATGAAGCCGGTGACATCCTGCCACGAGAGCGCCGACCTGCGCGCATCATGCCTTCCATTGCGCGCGCATTCTCGCCTTTTTATCCAGCGGTACACAATGAGTGGAGAAGGTCAAAATGCCATCAGCGATGTAGGATCCCTTGGCCACGTGGAGTAGGTTCCATCAGATTTTGCCGTAATGTTCAGCTTTTTCGGGAAGATGGGTAGGAATTCCCAGCTTTTCTGTGAACCGCAAGCAACAGCCTGAGCCCCAGTCATCCGGGACCTAGCATCACAATTGTTGGTGAAGCTGACTGCTGTGGTGGCCCGCCTGGGCCTAAAATCAAATTTGCTCTGCAACACTGAATATGGAACATCAAAATCTGAATAAGCATCAAGGAATGCTTCTATCTCGGGCACTTCAGCCGAGTGAAACACTAGAGTTGACACCATAAGGATCAACGCCGCCGCGTTGTGCAGCAGTGCCCGCCGCACTACCTCCCGCGGGTAAACACTCGCCCGGTCTATCGTGCCCCTGAACAGGATCTCGAACGCCAACGGCCGGTGCTTGGTATCCAGAAACAGGCAACCGAATACTTCACTGATCTCATGGCGCAGCATGGCCTTGAGATAACGCCGCACCGCCGCTGGGCTTTCGAGAGCCGCTGCGCGCTCGATGTCCTCATCCAGATAACGCCGGCCAATTTCCAAAAGCACCTGCAACTGTGCGTATTTCACAGCGCCAATGCCCGGCTCGCGAAGCACTGCTGCGCGATCGGCCTCGAGAAACTGCCTGAGCCCACCAAAACGCCCCAGCAGCCCCCGCGCAAGGTCCAGCACATTCCGCCCGGCAACCCCCGACCCTAACAGCACGGCGAGCAGTTCGGCATCCGACAGCGCTGCCGCCCCGCGCTGCAGCAACTTCTCCCTCGGCCGCTCTTCAGCCGGCCACTCCCTGATATTCATCCCGCTCCTCTGCCCTTGCTGCGGCCCATTTCGGCCCTGTGTTAATCTATTTCGCCTCGTACATGCGACGTTCCGCCGCAGGCATTTTCAAACGTCGTCGCCCGCTCTCACTGGAAAAAGGCAAGCCTATGCAGCGGCTGTATCGCAAGCGCATCGTTCTCGGCGTGGGTGGCGGCATTGCCGCCTACAAAAGCGCCGAACTGATTCGCCGACTCCTGGAGCACGGCGCGCAGGTGCGCGTCGTCATGACCCGTGGTGGTGCAGAGTTCATCACCCCGCTAACCCTGCAAGCGCTGTCAGGCCACCCGGTGCACATGGACCTGCTCGACCCTGCCGCCGAAGCGGCCATGGGCCACATCGAACTGGCCAAGTGGGCTGACCTGGTGCTGATCGCCCCGGCCACCGCCGACCTCATGGCGCGCATGGCCCAAGGCATGGCCGACGACCTCCTGACCACCTTGGTACTGGCTACCGATGCCACTGTCGCCGTGGCCCCGGCCATGAACCAGGCCATGTGGCGCGACCCGGCCACCCAGGCCAACCTCGAACTGCTCAAGAGCCGGGGCATCCAGGTGTTCGGCCCAGCGTCCGGCAGCCAGGCCTGTGGCGACGTCGGCCTAGGCCGCATGCTCGAAGCCACCGACCTGGCCTGGTGTGCCGCGGAAAGCTTCAAGCGCCAGGCCCTGACCGGCAAGCACGTGCTGATCACTGCCGGCCCGACCCAGGAAAACATCGACCCGGTGCGCTACATCACCAATCATAGCTCCGGCAAGATGGGCTTCGCCTTGGCCGAAGCGGCCGCCGAAGCCGGGGCTCGGGTGACCCTCGTCACTGGCCCGGTGCACCTGCCGACCCCCGACCGGGTCAGCCGTATCGACGTGGTCAGCGCGCGGGACATGCTCGCGGCCTGTGAAGCGGCCATGCCGTGCGACCTGTTCATCGCTTCTGCGGCGGTAGCGGACTACCGCCCGGAAGTCGTTGCCACGCAAAAATTGAAGAAAGATCCTACGACCGGCGACGGCATGCTGCTGCAGATGGTGCGCAATCCCGATATCCTTGCCACCATCGCTGGCCGCGCCGACCGCCCGTTCAGCGTCGGTTTCGCCGCCGAGACCGAACACTTGCTCGATTACGCCACGCGCAAGCTCAAGGACAAGAACCTCGACCTGATCGTCGCCAATGATGTGGCCAACCCCAGCATCGGCTTCAACAGCGAGGAAAACGCCTTGACCGTGATCGACCGCCAGCAGCACCAGACCCTCTTCGCGCAGACCAGCAAGGGCAAGATTGCCCGGCAACTGGTCGCCTTCATCGCCGAACGGCTCAATCAGGTTCAATAAGTTACATGCACGCTCTTCAAGCCAAGATCCTCGACCCACGCCTGGGCACCGAATTCCCCCTGCCGCAGTACGCCACCCCCGGCTCCGCCGGCCTGGACCTGCGCGCCCTGCTCAAGGAAGACACCGTCCTCGAGCCAGGCCAGACCCTGCTGATCCCCACCGGCCTGTCGATCTACATCGGCGACCCGGGCCTGGCGGCGGTGATCCTGCCGCGCTCGGGCCTGGGCCATAAGCACGGCATCGTGCTGGGCAACCTGGTCGGGCTGATCGACTCGGACTACCAGGGCGAGTTGATGGTGTCGTGCTGGAACCGCGGCAACACCCCGTTCACCATCGCCGTTGGCGAGCGCATTGCCCAGCTGGTGCTGGTACCGGTGGTACAGGCCCATTTCGACATCGTCGAAGCGTTCGATGAAAGCCAGCGCGGTGCTGGCGGCTTCGGCCATTCCGGCAGCCACTGAGCCGAGAAATGACCGTTCAGGCCAAGGATGGCGAACTCTCTGGCGAAACCACCGTCCAAGCGTTCAGTTTGCGCCTGCCCAGAAAGCCTTTGACTAATGGAGCTTCCAGAGATGAACGACATGGCCCACCTGGTACCCGCCGCACTGCCAGACAGCATTTTCCGCGCGTATGACATTCGCGGCGTGGTCGGCAAGACCCTTCACGCCGAAACCGCCTACTGGATCGGCCGCGCCATCGGCGCGCAGAGCCTGGCCCAGGGCGAACCGCAGGTTTCGGTCGGCCGCGATGGCCGCCTGTCCGGCCCGATGCTGGTCGAACAGCTGATCAAGGGCCTGGTCGATGCCGGCTGCCAGGTCAGTGACGTCGGCCTGGTACCCACCCCGGCGCTGTACTACGCAGCCAACGTGCTGGCCGGCAAGTCCGGTGTGATGCTGACCGGCAGCCACAACCCGTCGGACTACAACGGCTTCAAGATCGTCATCGCTGGCGACACCCTGGCCAACGAACAGATCCAGGCCCTGCTGACGCGCCTGAAAACCAACGACCTGACCCGCGCCGAAGGCCGCGTGGAAAAGGTCGAGATCCTTGACCGCTACTTCCAGCAGATCGTCGAAGACGTGAAGCTGGCCAGGAAGCTCAAGGTGGTCGTGGACTGCGGCAACGGTGCCGCCGGCGTGGTCGCGCCGCAACTGATCGAAGCCCTGGGCTGCGAAGTGATCCCGCTGTTCTGCGAAGTCGACGGCAACTTCCCCAACCACCACCCGGACCCGGGCAAGCCGGAGAACCTCGAAGACCTGATCGCCAAGGTCAAGGAAACCGGTGCCGACATCGGCCTGGCCTTCGACGGTGACGGCGACCGCGTCGGCGTGGTGACCAACACCGGCAGCATCGTCTACCCCGATCGCCTGCTGATGCTGTTTGCCCAGGACGTACTGTCGCGCAACCCGGGTGCCGAGATCATTTTCGACGTGAAGTGCACCCGTCGCCTGACCCCGCTGATCGAGCAGCACGGCGGCCGCGCACTGATGTGGAAGACCGGCCACTCGCTGATCAAGAAGAAAATGAAGCAGACCGGCTCGCTGCTGGCCGGCGAGATGAGCGGTCACATCTTCATCAAGGAACGCTGGTACGGTTTCGACGACGGCATCTACAGCGCCGCGCGCCTGCTGGAGATCCTCAGCAAGGCCGGGAAGAGTGCCGAAAACCTGTTCGCCGCGTTCCCGAACGATATTTCCACGCCGGAAATCAATATTGATGTGACCGACGAGGGTAAATTCAGCATCATTGATGCACTGCAACGCGACGCCGACTGGGGCGAAGCCAACCTGACCACCATCGACGGTGTGCGGGTGGACTACGCCCACGGCTGGGGCCTGGTTCGCGCCTCCAACACCACCCCGGTGCTGGTGCTGCGCTTCGAGGCTGACAGCGACGCCGAATTGCAACGTATCAAGGATGTTTTCCGTACCCAGTTGCTGCGGGTTGAGCCTGAGCTGCAACTGCCGTTCTGACCGACTATCTGTTCCTTACAGGAGCCCTGCATGACCCTCGATCGCGATGCCGCTTCCCATGTAGCCGAGGTTTTGTCCGAAGCACTGCCTTACATCCGCCGCTTTGTCGGCAAGACCCTGGTGATCAAGTACGGCGGCAACGCGATGGAGAGCGAGGAGCTCAAGACCGGCTTCGCCCGTGACATCGTGCTGATGAAGGCTGTGGGCATCAACCCGGTGGTGGTCCACGGTGGTGGCCCGCAGATCGGCGACCTGCTCAAGCGCCTGTCGATCGAAAGCCACTTCATCGACGGCATGCGCGTCACCGACTCGGCGACCATGGACGTGGTGGAGATGGTGCTGGGTGGCCAGGTCAACAAGGACATCGTCAACCTGATCAACCGCCACGGCGGCAGCGCCATCGGCCTGACCGGCAAGGACGCGGAGCTGATCCGCGCCCGCAAGCTGACCGTCAGCCGCCAGACGCCCGAGATGACCACCCCGGAAATCATCGACATCGGCCACGTGGGCGAAGTGGTGAGTGTGAACACCGACCTGCTGAACATGCTGGTGAAGGGCGACTTCATCCCGGTGATCGCGCCGATCGGCGTGGGTGCCAACGGTGAGTCGTACAACATCAACGCCGACCTGGTGGCGGGCAAGGTAGCCGAGGCGCTGAAGGCCGAGAAGCTGATGCTGCTGACCAACATCGCCGGCCTGATGGACAAGCAGGGCGAGGTACTGACCGGCCTGACCACCGAGCAGGTCAATGAACTGATCGCCGACGGCACCATCTACGGCGGCATGCTGCCGAAGATCAAGTGCGCGCTGGATGCCGTGCAGGGCGGTGTGAATAGCTCCCACATCATCGACGGCCGCGTGCCGAATGCGGTGCTGCTGGAGATCTTCACCGACAGCGGCGTGGGTACCCTGATTACCAACCGCAAGCAGCGCTGATTGGTTGGTTAGCCTGCACTGGCCCTATCGCCGGCAAGCCAGCTCCCACAGAGATCCCACAAGATATGAAACCTGTGGGGTATTTGTGGGAGCGGGCATGCCCGCGAAGAGGCCGGAACAGGCGACACAAAAAAAGGCGACCTTCACAAGAAGGTCGCCTTTTTCATTTCCAGGCCCGAATCAGATACCGTACTGCGCCCGGTAAGCCTCGACCGCCGGCAGATGCTGCTTCAGCTGCGGGTCATCGGCCAGGAACTCCAGCACCTGGGTCAGCGAAACGATGCTGACCACCGGAATACCGAAGTCGCGTTCCACTTCCTGGATCGCCGACAGCTCGCCATTGCCACGCTCTTCGCGGTTCAGCGCGATCAGCACGCCAGCGGCCTTGGCCTGCTGGGCATTGATGATCTGCATGACCTCACGAATGGCGGTACCGGCGGTGATCACGTCGTCGATGATCAGTACGTCACCGGCCAGCGGTGCACCGACCAGGCTGCCACCTTCACCGTGGTCCTTGGCTTCCTTGCGGTTGAAGCACCATGGCACATCGAGCTGATGCTGATCGGCAAGGGCCACGGCAGTTGTCGCTGCAAGCGGGATACCCTTGTAGGCCGGGCCGAACAGCACATCGAACGGGATCTTGCTGTCGACGATGGCTGCGGCATAGCAACGGCCCAGTTCGGCCAGGGCGGAACCGGTGTTGAACAGGCCGGCATTGAAGAAATACGGGCTGGTACGCCCCGATTTCAGGGTGAATTCACCGAAACGCAGTACCCCGCGATCGATGGCAAAACGGATGAAGTCGCGCTGATACGGCTGCATGGATAGTCCCGGACACCACGGATTTAGCTAAATGGGTTGAGCTCGGGTATCATACACGCACGAGATTTTTGGGGCCATTTATGCGGATCATCAGTGTGAACGTAAATGGCATTCAGGCTGCGGCCGAGCGTGGTTTGCTCAGCTGGCTGCAAGCCCAGAATGCCGACGTCATCTGCCTTCAGGATACCCGCGCCTCGGCCTTTGAACTCGATGACCCAGCTTTCCAGCTCGATGGCTATTTCCTTTATGCCTGCGACGCGGAGGTGCCTGCCCAAGGTGGTGTGGCCCTGTATTCGCGCATGCAGCCCAAGGCAGTCATCACCGGCCTGGGCTTCGAGACAGCCGACCGCTACGGGCGTTACCTGCAAGCAGATTTCGACAAAGTCAGTATTGCCAGCCTGCTGCTGCCTTCGGGTATGAACGGCGACGAAGACTTGAACCAGAAGTTCAAGTTGATGGACGACTTCGCCAAGTACCTGGACAAACAGCGTCGCAAGCGTCGCGAATACATCTACTGCGGCTCGTTCTACGTGGCGCAGCAGAAGCTCGATATCAAGAACTGGCGTGACAGCCAGCAGTCGCCGGGTTTCCTGGCGCCGGAGCGTGCCTGGATGGATGCGATCACCGGCGAGATGGGTTACGTCGACGCCCTGCGCGAAGTCAGCCGTGAAGGCGACCAGTACAGCTGGTGGCCGGACAACGAGCAGGCCGAGATGCTCAACCTGGGCTACCGGTTCGACTACCAGATCCTCACCCCGGGCCTGCGCCGCTTCGTGCGCAATGCCCGCCTGCCGCGTCAGCCGCGCTTCTCCCAGCATGCGCCGCTGATCGTCGACTATGACTGGACGTTGACCATCTGAAGGCATGGGGCCGCTTTGCGGCCCTATCGCGACACAAGGCCGCTCCTACAGGGGAATGCACATCCCTTGTAGGAGCGGCCTTGTGTCGCGATAGGGCTGCAAAGCAGCCCCAGCTTTATTTGATCGGCCGCCAGATCATCGGGTAGCGATACGGCTTGCCCTCATTCGCCCGCACAGCCGCAATGATGATCAGGATCATCACCGCGACCATCAGCATGGCGAACAGCACCAGCCCGATGAACACGAACATCAGCAGGAAGCAGATGAACCCGGCAATGGTCACGCTGATCTGAAAATTCAGCGCCTCTTTGCCCTGGGCGTCGATGAAAGGGTCTTGCTCGCGCTTGAGGTGCCAAAGCACCAGCGGGCCCAGCAAGTGCCCGAGCGGCACCACCAGGCCCAGCAGCGCGGAGAGGTGGCAGAACATCGCCCACTGCCGGATTTCGGCATTGGGCGGGGTGATCGACAGGTTCGATTCGCTCATGCCCCGCACCTCCCTGGCTGGGTTCAGTCGGCCAGTGCCGCCTGCTGCAGTTCGAAGATCTCGCTCATGCCCTTCTGCGCCAGGGCGAGCATGGCGTTGAAGTCTTCAGGCTGGAACGGCGCACCTTCAGCAGTACCCTGCACTTCGATGAAACCACCGGCGCTGGTCATGACCACGTTCAGGTCGGTTTCGGCGGCGGAGTCTTCCAGGTAGTCCAGGTCGAGCACCGCTTCGCCCTGATACATGCCCACCGACACTGCGGCGATCATGTGCTTGAGCGGGTTGCCGGCTTTCAGGCCACCGCGCTTCTTGATCACCGCCAGGGCATCGCACAGAGCGACCATTGCACCGGTGATGGACGCGGTACGGGTGCCACCATCGGCCTGGATCACGTCGCAGTCGACGTACAGGGTGATATCACCGAGCTTGCTCATGTCCAGCGCGGCGCGCAGCGAACGGCCGATCAGACGCTGGATTTCCAGGGTGCGGCCACCCTGCTTGCCACGGCTGGCTTCACGCTGGTTACGCTCGCCGGTGGAGCGCGGCAGCATGCCGTACTCGGCAGTCAGCCAGCCTTGGCCCTGGCCTTTGAGAAAGCGCGGCACACCGTTTTCCACGCTGACCGTGCAGATGACCTTGGTGTCACCGAACTCGACCAGTACCGACCCTTCGGCGTGCTTGGTGTAGTTGCGGGTAATGCGGATCGAGCGGAGCTGATCGGCGGCGCGACCACTTGGACGTTTCATCTGGGATACCTGTACTGGGACTTTGAATCTGCCGAGCATTATAGAGCCCATGGCCCGGGGAAGACATGCCTATTGTCGCGCCCGGCACAGCCCGTCGCCTTTTCCTACCGGCCAGGCCACCCGTCGGTAACATGGGTGGATTGGGCGCCAAGGCCCCACTGCGCTACAATCCTGCGCCTTGCAGCCGAGAGGCTCCCACCGTTCATTCATATACGCGAGGTACTCCCCATGGTGCACAGCATGACCGCTTTTGCTCGTGTCGAGCGCGCCGGCAGCCAAGGCACCCTGGTCTGGGAGCTGCGTTCGGTCAACCACCGTTACCTGGAGCCGCACCTGCGCCTGCCCGAGGCCCTGCGCGACCTCGAAGGCGCCGTGCGTGAAGGGCTGCGCCAAGGCCTGTCGCGGGGCAAGGTAGAATGCACCTTGCGCCTCAACGAAGACAGCAACGGCAAACCGCTGAAGGTGGACCGCGAGCGCGCCGCGCAGCTGGTTGCCGCCGCCGAGGAAGTGGCCGGCCTGATCAAGCAGCCGGCACCACTGAACCCGCTGGAGGTGCTGTCCTGGCCAGGCGTGTTGGTGGCCGACGCCAACGATCCGCAGGCACTGAATACCGAAGCCATGGCGTTGTTCGATGAGGCGCTGGCCGAGCTCAAGGCCGGGCGTCAGCGTGAAGGCCTGGAACTGGCCCGGCTGATCAACGAACGCCTGGACAACATGGCCAGCGAAGTCACCACCCTGCGCGCCCTGGTGCCGCAGATGCTGGCAGCACAGCGGCAGAAGATCCTCGACCGCTTCGGCGATATGCAGGCCGAACTCGACCCGCAACGTCTGGAGCAGGAGATGGTGCTACTGGCCCAGAAGAGCGACGTGGCCGAGGAGCTCGACCGCCTCAGCACCCACGTCACCGAAGTGCGCCGCGTGCTCAAGGGTGGCGGTGCTGCCGGGCGGCGCCTCGACTTCCTGATGCAGGAACTCAACCGCGAGGCCAACACCCTCGGCTCCAAGGCCTTCGACCCACGCAGCACGCAAGCGGCGGTCAACCTGAAGGTATTGATCGAACAGATGCGTGAACAAGTACAGAACATCGAGTAAGGCCACCCCGACCATGAAGCAAAGCAGCGGCACTCTCTACATCGTTTCGGCCCCTTCGGGCGCCGGCAAGACCAGCCTGGTCACTGCCCTGACCCAGGACGACTCGCAAATCCGCGTCTCGGTCTCGCACACTACCCGGGCCATGCGCCCGGGTGAGCAGCACGGGGTGAACTACCACTTCGTCGTCCACGAGGAATTCAAGGCTCTGATCGACCAAGGCGACTTCCTGGAGCATGCCGAGGTGTTCGGCAACTTCTACGGCACCTCGCGCAGCGCCATGCAGCAGACCCTGAACCAGGGTTACGACCTGATCCTGGAAATCGACTGGCAAGGCGCCCAGCAGGTACGCAAGCTGATGCCGCAGGCTTTGTCGGTGTTCATCCTGCCACCAAGCCAGCAGGCACTGCGCGAGCGCCTGGACGGCCGCGGGCAGGACAGCGAAGAAATCATCGCCGGGCGCATGAAGGAAGCGGTCAGCGAGATGGTGCACTACGACGAGTATGACTACGTGATCATCAACGATGACTTCGACGAGGCGCTGGAAGACTTGAAGGCAGTGTTCCGCTCGAACCGCCTGCTGCTGAACAAGCAGCAACAGCGCAACAGCGGGCTTCTGAAAGAACTGCTCTCCTGAAAGACCGCATGGGGCTGCTTTGCAGCCCATTCGCAGCACAAGGCTGCTCCTACAATGGCGCAATGTACGCCATCGATGTAGGAGCAGCCTTGTGCTGCGAATGGGGCGCGAAGCGCCCCCAGCCTTATTCCTGCAATGGCAAGGTAGCCTGCTGACGCAGGGTAGCCCCCAGGAAGTACGCCGGCGCGCGCAGCCGCGACAGCATCATCAGCACGATCCCCAGCACCGAGATGATCGCGGCGATCACGAACACCAGCCCCAGCCCGCCCACATGCGAGCCGCTGCCGAAGTCCGGCGAGGCGCTGTCGATGGCTGTACGCACGAAGATAACCGACAAGATCACCCCACCCACCAGCGGGCACAAGCCGCGCATGAGGAAGTGGCGCAGGCTGTCGAACAGGCTGTGGCGGAAGTACCAGACACAGGCAAAGGCCGTCAGCGAATAGTAGAAGCAGATCATCATGCCCAGTGCAGTGATGGTATCTGCCAACACGTTCTCGCTCAGGGTGCGCATGGTCACGTAGAACAGACCCGCGGCCACGCCGGCGCAGATGGTGGCGTAACGCGGGGTCTGCGAACGAGGGCAGACGCTGGCGAACTTCTGCGGCACCGCACCGTAGTAACCCATGGCCAACAGTGTGCGCGCCGGCGACACGAAGGTCGACTGCAGCGACGCCGCGGTGCTGGCCAGCACCGCGATGGACATCAGGATCGCCAGCGGCCCCATGACCGGGCCGGCCAGGTGAGCGAAGACGTTTTCCTGGATGCGCGGGTTGTTAAGGCCCAGGCCTTGTTCGCTGATACCGGCAAACTGCAGGGTGGCAATCGCGGTGAACAGGTACAGGCCGAGGATCAGCAGCACGGTCCAGGTGGCCGCCTTGCCCGGCACCTCGTCACTGCCGACCGATTCCTCGCTGACAGTCAGGCACACGTCCCAGCCCCAGAAGATGAAGATCGACAGCGACAGCCCGGCGGCAAAGGCCGAGAAAGATTCGACGCCGAACGGGTTGAACCAGGCGAAATCGAATTCCAGCGGTGGCGGCGCCGTGGTTTCGCCGAAAGCGGCAAAGGCAAAGCCGATCAGCACCAGCAACTGCAGGGCCACCAGGCCGTATTGCACCGTCATGGTGGTGGTCATGCCGCGGCAGCAGATCCACACCGCCAGGGCGATGAACACGCAACAGGTGGTTATGTTGATGAGCAGGTTGTCGGCCAATGCCGCCAGTTCATGCTTGCCGGTGATCTGACCAAGGAACAGGTAGAAGAAGTCGACCGCCACCCCTGCCAGGTTCGACAACACGATGGTGGTGGCGACCACCAGACCCCAGCCACCGATCCAGCCGATCATCGGACCGAAGGCACGCGCCGACCAGGTAAACGAAGTACCGCTGTCCGGCTCCGCCGAGTTCAGTTCGCGATAGCCCAAGGCTACCAACAGCATCGGCAGGAAGCCGACGATGAATACCGCTGGCAGGTGCGCGCCCACTTCACGCACGGTCGGGCCAAGGGCGCCGGTCAGGGTGTAGACCGGGGCGATGGTGGAAATGCCCAGCACCACGCTGGCCAGCAAGCCCAGCCGGCCGGTGGCCAGCCCCTTGCTGCGCTGGGTGTTGCCCGCGTCGGCCGCCACATCGGGTGGGCGGCCGGCTTCTGTGTAATTGCTCATGAGTATTTGCCGTAAATTTTGGAATTGTTTTCACAGGCCTTGCGTACAAGGCCCGCTTTCACTCATTGAAAGCTTGCTGCCGGGAACAAGTCATCCGAGACCTTCGGGTGACGTCAGAGTGCCTCCTGCCGTGCGCCCTCCCGTGTTGCATAGGCAAAACAGGCCTCGCGAAACGCCTGGAACAGGCGCAACGAGACCGGGTTTTCGGTAAATCGCCACTCCGGGTGCCATTGCACGCCGAGCACAAAGCCCGGCGCGGCAGGCATGGACACCGCTTCGATCAGGCCATCCGGGGCCCGTGCCTCGACGCGCAGGCCCGGGGCCAGGCGGTCGATGCCCTGGCTGTGCAGCGAGTTGACCTCGAACTGCGCCGCCAGGCCCAGGCGCTCGAACAACCCGCCAGGCTCGATACCGACAAGGTGACGAGGGCCGTATTGCACCTCCAGAGGTGCGTCCTCTGGTTCACGGTGGTCCAGGTAGCCGGGCAGTTCCTGCACGCGCTGGTGCAGGCTGCCGCCCAGGGCCACGTTCAATTCCTGGTAGCCACGGCAAATACAGAACACCGGCACACCGGCGGCAATGGCCGCCTGCAACAGCGGCAGGGTCAGGCGATCGCGTGCCAGATCGTGCCGGGTACCTGCCGCGCTGGGGGCGCCATTGTAATGATGCGGTTCGATATTTGAAGGTGAGCCGGTAAAAACAATGCCATGCAGACGGGCCAGCAGCGCCTGCGTGTCGCTGCCCCCGTCACGGGCCGGCAAGATCAATGGCAAGCCGGCAAAGCCGGCCGCCTCGACATACTTGTCGCCTACCGTATGCGACGAGTTCTTCCCCACCTGCTGGCGGCAGGCGCTGACACCGATCAAGGGGACCGCATTTGCGCTCATGGGTTTACACCGTGTGCAGGTACCAGTTGTACTCGAGATCGGAAATCGACACTTCGAACTCGGCCAGTTCGCTTTCCTTGCAGGCCACGAAGATATCGATGTAATCCGGGCTGATGTATTGGTTGAGGACTTCGCTGTCGTCCAGTGCGCGCAGGGCATCGCGCAGGTTGTTTGGCAGGCTCTGCTCCAACTGTTCGTAGGAATTGCCTTCGATCGGCGCCTGCGGCTCGACCTGGTTGGTCAGGCCGTGGTGAACACCGGCGAGGATCGCCGCGAGCATCAGGTAGGGGTTGGCGTCGGCACCGGCCACGCGGTGCTCGAGGCGCACGTTATCGCTGCTGTCGGTGGGCACGCGCACGGCCACGGTGCGGTTGTCCAGGCCCCAGCTTGGCGCATTGGGCACGTAGAACTGCGCGCCGAAGCGGCGGTAGGAGTTGATGTTCGGGCAGAGGAAGGCCATCGACGCCGGCATGGTCTCCAGCACACCACCGATGGCATGGCGCAGCGCGTCGCTTTGCAGCGGGTCGTCACTGGCGAAGATGTTCTTGCCGGTTTTCTTGTCCAGCAACGAAATGTGCACGTGCAGGCCATTGCCTGCCTGGCCCGGGTAGGGCTTCGCCATGAAGGTGGTATCCATCTCATGGTCGTAGGCAACGTTCTTGATCAGGCGCTTGAGCAGGATCGCGTAGTCGCAGGCCTTCAGTGGGTCGGCCACATGGTGCAGGTTGACCTCGAACTGTGCCGGGGCGCTTTCCTTGACGATGGCGTCGGCGGGCAGGCCTTGCTCCTTGGCCGCTTCGAGCATGTCCTGCAGGCAGTCGGCATATTCATCGAGGTCGTCGATCAGGTACACCTGGGTCGACTGCGGGCGTTTGCCGGAAATCGGCGAGCGCGGCGGCTGCGGGCGACCGTTGAGGTTGTCCTGGTCGATCAGGTAGAACTCCAGCTCGAACGCGGCGCAGATATCCAGGCCCAGGTCATCGAACTTGCTCACCACCTGGCGCAGTACTTCGCGCGGGTCGGCGAAGAACGGCTGGCCATCCAGTTCGTGCATGGTCATCAGCAGCTGGGCGGTGGGGCGCTTCTGCCACGGCTCGTCCGACAGCGTGCCGGGGATCGGGAAGCAGATGCGGTCGGCATCGCCGATGTCCAGGCCAAGGCCGGTGCTCTCGACGGTGGACCCGTTGATGTCCAGGGCGAACAGCGATGCTGGCAGGTTGATGCCCTTCTCGTACACCTTGTGCAGGCTGGCCCGCTCGATGCGCTTGCCACGTACCACGCCGTTCATGTCGGAGATCAACAGGTCGACGTACTGCGTGTCCGGATGGGCCTGGAGGAAGTCATTCATCTCGCTGGAAGAACTGGCGCACGGGGTTACCGACGTCATGGCTGTACATCCTTTGATTTGCTGCGGCGATGTGGGGGATACGGCTGGCGCCTCACGGGCGACGATGGTTGCAGCTGTTGTTCTTTTCACTTTCCCATCGTGGGGATTGGTTACCCGACCGGGCGCATTGATTCCCGGGGGCCGTTTCACTATAAAATGGCCAAAACGCAACAGACATTGGCAATTCGGCAAGCAGAGCGTGCACCAATGCAATATCAGATTACCCATGCCGACCTCTCCCTGGTCCTGGCCCTGGAACGTGGCCGCTCGCTGGCCAAGGCTGCCGAGTTGCTCAAGGTCGATGTTTCGACGGTGTTCCGCTCGATCCGCCGGCTGGAGTCGGCGCTGGGCACCGCCTTGTTCGTCAAGAGCCGCAAAGGCTACCTGCCGACCGACACCGCCCAGGCCCTGGCCGAGCAGGCCGAGCGCGCCGAGCAGGCGCTGGAGGCGGCGCGCATCGCCATGACCAGTGGCGAGCAGGTGGTCAGCGGCACCGTGCGCCTGACCTGTACCGAGGCGGTGATGCACAGCCTGCTGCTACCGGCGCTGGCCGAGTTCATGCCCAACTACCCGGCCTTGTCGCTGGAGATGGGCACCTCCAACACCTTCGCCAACCTCAGCCGGCGCGATGCCGACATTGCCCTGCGCCTGACCAACACGCCGCCGGAGCACCTGGTGGGCCGCAACCTGGGGTCCACCTCCTACGTGGTCTGCGGCCAGCCGCAGTGGCGCGAGCGCCTGGCCGAGTCACCTGCCAGCGTGCCGTGGATCGCCCCCGACGACTCGATGCAGGACCACCCCACGGTGGTCTGGCGCAACCAGCAGCACCCGGGGTTGAGCCCGCGCTACCAGTGCAGCGGCATGTCGACCATCGCTCAACTGGTCACGGCCGGGCTCGGCGTGGCAGCGCTGCCGGACTACATGGTGCATGCTCTGCCCGGGGTGGATGCGCTGAGCGGGCCGCTGCCGGGTTGCGACACCCAGCTGTGGCTGCTGACCCGGCCGGACTGCCGGGCGTTGCGCTCGGTGCAGACCCTGTTCGAGGAGCTGACCCCGCGGTTGCGTGACGCGATGCTCTGAGGTTATCGTCAGGTTCAAGCGATAGGGTGTCTGTTCCGGCCCTTTCGCGGCTGAAGCCGCTCCCACAGGGTGCGGTGATTAACCTGAGGACAATGCGGTCCCTGTGGGAGCGGCTTCAGCCGCGAAGAAGGCAACACAGGGCTTGAAGGTAACCACCCGACAAAACAGCGCTTCCCTATTGGCTGGTGATTTTTTAAACTATCGAGTCCGCCTGCCCATTATCGGGCTGCACGCCCACCGCAATTGCTACTGAGGAAGACCATGGCCCGCGTAACTGTTGAAGACTGCCTGGAACACGTGGATAACCGCTTTGAGCTGGTCATGCTCTCGACCAAGCGCGCTCGCCAGCTGGCGACCGGCGGCAAAGAGCCACGCGTTGCGTGGGAAAACGACAAGCCGACCGTTGTTGCCCTGCGTGAAATCGCCGAAGGCATCGTCACCAACGAGTTCATCGCCGCTGAAGAGATCGTCACCGAGGATCCGGTGTTCGCCGCGTTCGAGGACGAGAACAACGAGGCTGTCTGATTGATGCCAGGTCGACGTCGCACGGCGCAAGGCCCCCTTCCTCGGCAGGAGGTGAACCCATGCCGGGTATAGAAGCCTTGGCCGAACGGCTGTCGACCTACCTTGGCCCCGAACAGGTCAACCTGGTCCGGCGCGCCTATTTCTACGCCGAACAGGCCCACGATGGGCAGCGCCGCCGCAGTGGCGAGCCCTACGTAACCCACCCGCTGGCCGTGGCCAGCATCCTTGCCGACATGCACATGGACCATCAGAGCCTGATGGCGGCCATGCTGCACGACGTGATCGAAGATACCGGCATCGCCAAGGAAGCCCTCAGCCAGCAGTTTGGCGAGACCGTGGCCGAACTGGTCGATGGGGTCAGCAAGCTGACCCAGATGAACTTCGAGACCAAGGCCGAGGCGCAAGCCGAAAACTTCCAGAAGATGGCCATGGCCATGGCCCGCGATATCCGCGTGATCCTGGTCAAGCTGGCCGACCGCCTGCACAACATGCGCACCCTGGAAGTGCTGTCCGGCGAAAAACGCCGGCGCATCGCCAAGGAAACCCTCGAGATCTACGCCCCCATTGCCAACCGCCTGGGCATGCACACCGTGCGCGTTGAGTTCGAGGACCTCGGCTTCAAGGCCATGCACCCGATGCGTTCGTCGCTGATCCACCGTGCGGTGAAAAGCGCACGCGGCAACCGCAAGGAGATCGTCGCCAAGATCGAGCATTCGCTGGCCAACTGCCTGGCCGCCGACGGCATCGAGGGCGAGATCAGCGGCCGGCAGAAACACCTCTATGGCATCTACAAGAAGATGCGCGGCAAGCGCCGCGCCTTCAACGAGATCATGGACGTGTACGCCTTCCGCATCGTCGTGGACAAGGTCGATACCTGCTACCGCGTACTCGGTGCGGTGCACAACCTCTACAAGCCGCTGCCCGGTCGCTTCAAGGATTACATCGCGATCCCCAAGGCCAACGGCTACCAGTCGTTGCACACCACGCTGTTCGGCATGCACGGCGTGCCCATCGAAATCCAGATCCGCACCCGCGAGATGGAAGAGATGGCCAACAACGGCATCGCCGCACACTGGCTGTACAAGTCCAACGACGACGAGCAACCCAAGGGCAGCCACGCCCGCGCCCGCCAGTGGGTCAAGGGCATCCTCGAGCTGCAGCAACGTGCCGGCAACTCGCTGGAATTCATCGAAAGCGTGAAGATCGACCTGTTCCCGGACGAGGTCTACGTGTTCACGCCCAAAGGCCGCATCATGGAGCTGCCCAAAGGCTCCACGGCGGTCGACTTCGCCTACGCGGTGCACACCGACGTCGGCAACAGCTGCATCGCCTGCCGCATCAACCGCCGCCTGGCGCCGCTGTCCGAACCGCTGCAAAGCGGCTCGACAGTGGAAATCGTCAGCGCCCCGGGCGCGCGGCCGAACCCGGCCTGGCTCAACTTCGTGGTTACCGGCAAGGCGCGCACGCACATCCGCCACGCGCTCAAGCAGCAGCGTCGCTCCGAGTCCATCAGCCTGGGCGAACGCCTGCTGAACAAGGTGCTCACCGGCTTCGACAGCAGCCTGGAAATGATCCCCCAGGAGCGTATCCAGGCCATTCTCGCCGAGTACCGCCTGGAGCTGATCGAAGACCTGCTCGAAGACATCGGCCTGGGCAACCGCATGGCCTACGTGGTCGCGCGCCGCCTGCTGTCGGCCGAAGGCGAGCAGCTGCCGGCACCGGAAGGCCCGCTGGCGATTCGTGGTACCGAAGGGCTGGTGCTGAGCTACGCCAAGTGCTGCACGCCGATCCCGGGCGACCCGATCGTCGGCCACCTGTCAGCCGGCAAGGGCATGGTCGTGCACCTGGAAAACTGCCGCAACATCAGTGAAATCCGCCACAACCCGGAAAAGTGCGTACAACTCTCCTGGGCCAAGGACATCACCGGTGAGTTCAATGTCGAGTTGCGTGTCGAACTGGAACACCAGCGCGGCCTGATTGCCCTTCTGGCCAGCAGTGTCAACGCCGCCGACGGCAACATCGAGAAGATCAGCATGGACGAACGCGACGGCCGTATCAGCGTGGTCCAACTGGTGGTCAGCGTGCACGACCGCGTGCACCTGGCGCGTGTGATCAAGAAGCTGCGTACCCTGACCGGTGTGGTCCGCATCACCCGCATGCGTACGTAGTCCGCCAACCGCAAGGAGTCATCATGAGCAAGACCGTCATCAACAGCGACAAGGCCCCTGCCGCCATCGGCACCTACTCGCAGGCGATCAAGGCCGGCAACACCGTGTACATGTCGGGCCAGATCCCGCTGGACCCGAAGACCATGGAACTGGTCGAAGGCTTCGAAGCCCAGACCGTACAGGTGTTCGAGAACCTCAAGGCCGTGGCTGAAGCCGCTGGCGGTTCGTTCAAGGACATCGTCAAGCTGAACATCTTCCTCACCGACCTGAGCCACTTCGCCAAGGTCAACGAGGTGATGGGCCGCTACTTCGAGCAGCCTTACCCGGCCCGCGCCGCCATCGGCGTTGCCGCGCTGCCGAAAGGCGCCCAGGTCGAAATGGACGCCATTCTGGTCATCGAATGATGCCCTCGGTGACGGGCACCCCGCCCGTCACCTTCCCTCCTTTGCAAGGTTATCCCCTCATGCGCCAAGCACTGCCCCTCGCGCTGGCAGCCCTGCTTATGGGCGGCTGCGCCAGCCACAAACCCGAAGATTTCAACGGCACCTGGATCAATCAGGACGCCATCAATGCGGCCGTCAAGGGCGGCAGCCTGCGTCAGGCGCTCAATGAGCACGGGCCGGTATTCGAGTGGAAGCTCGACGTAGCCAGCCAACAGGCCAGCTACAGCAATGGTTTCGAAGCGGCCGACGGCCAGCTGAGCGCCACCGACAAGCAATGGCAGGCCAGCTTCCAGGGTGGCCAGACCGAACAGCTGTCGCTCGATGGCGACGAACTGCAGGCGGTCGATCAACGCGGCGGCAAGCAGACCTTCGTTCGCGCCAAAGCACCAGCGGCGACCAATGCGCCACTGGGCAGCACCTTCGAGAAAGCCCTGTACCAGGCCTATCTGGGCGGCAACTGGAAGATCGTCGAAGGCCAGGGCAAAGGTGCCAGCGTGCGCTTCGGCGACACCGGCAACGTCACCGGCCTGCCAGGGCCAGACCGTTTCGCCCTGTGCCTGGCGGGTGACTGCGCGACCATGGGTGGCAGCAATGACAGCCTGTGGCTGGAGCGCAACCAGCGTGGCGCGCCGTTCATCCTCAAGCGCGATGGCGACAAGCTGGAGATCTTCCAGGCGGTGAACCGCGCGCAGCCGGATGAAATGCCAGTGTTGGCGGCCGGCAAGCGCCAGTGGGTGCTGGAACTGGACTGAAAACCTGCGCGGTCCCTGTAGGAGCGGCCTTGTGTCGCGATGGGGCGCGCAGCGGCCCCAGGATTTCAGCGTCGCCGCATAGAATGCCGGGGCTGCTTCGCAGCCCTATCGCGGCACAAGGCCGCTCCTACAGGGGGCGCATCAGGCCTGAGGCTGGTTTTTACCCTCAAGGATGGCCGCATAACCTTCCCTGTAACTCGGATACACCGGCGCCCAGCCCAATGCCCGCGCCCGGGCATTACTGCAGCGCTTGCTGCCGGTACGGCGCACCCGCTGCTCATCCGACCACTCGGTTACCCCCATGTACGCCCGCAGCCAGGCCACCACATCGGCCAGCGGCGCCGGGTCGTCGTCGACGCCGATGTAGCAGTCGTCGAGCACCTTGCCGTCGGCATCGGCCTGCAACAGGAACGCCAACAGGCTGGCAGCATCCTCAGCATGGATGCGGTTGCCATACAGCGGTGGCTCCTCGGCCACGCGGTAGCCCTGGCGCACCTGACTGAGCAGCCACTCGCGGCCGGGGCCATAGATGCCGGTCAGGCGCACCACACTGGCCGGGATGCCGCTGGCCAGTGCCAGCCGCTCAGCCTCCAGCATCAACCGCCCGGAATAACCTTCAGGCTCGGTGGCCGCGCCTTCTTCGATCCACTCGCCGTCCTTCTGTGCATACACGCTGCTGCTGGACACGAACAGCAGCCGTCGTGGGCGTTGGCCGCGCTCGGCCAGCCAGCCCAGCACATGGCGCAAACCGTCGACATAGGCTGCCTGGTAACCCGCCTCGTCATGCTGGCTCGCCGCCACGCAATACACCAGGTAGTCCGGCGCGCGCTGCGGCCAGGCGTCTGGAAGCGATGGCACGGACAAGTCCGCTGCCACAGGCACGACCCCCGCAGGCAACTGCCCGACCGAGCGACGCAGGCCGCTCACCTGCCAACCGCGCGCAAGCATCTGCCGGGCAAGGCGCCCGCCTACATCACCACATCCCACCACCATCACGGAAAGGTCTGACATCTCTAAACTCCCTAGACCAATTGATCAGCCCGACCACGCTACACGATGGATGGCTAGACCATAGGCGAAAAAAGCAACAAGATTACTTTTGTTAACAAGAATTACTTGCAATAATGGCCGCCAAATTGTTCTCGGCCTACCTCGAGGCCTTGGAGAACGTTAACTTCATTCTTCATCAGGTCCGGCCAGCATGACACGTACTCAACCTTCCGCTTCGCCAACCCCGTTGCGCGCCTGGCGCGCCATCGCCGCGCTGACACTCAGCCTGGTGCTGGCCCCAGTGGCCATGGCCGATGAGCCAACCGCCAATGCTGCCGCGCCTGCTGCCGCTACCGCACCGGCTGCTCCGGCAGTTGCTCCAGCCGCAGCACCGGCCAGCGGTGCAGTTGCCGCCACCCCGGCTGATGCCCCGGTCGCTGCAGACCCGAGCGTCGAGGCTCTGGTTGAAGACACCTCGCTGGGCATGGCCCACGACCTGTCCCCTTGGGGCATGTACAAGAACGCCGACGTGGTGGTGAAGGCGGTGATGATCGGCCTTGCCATCGCCTCCATCATCACCTGGACCATCTGGATTGCCAAAGGCTTCGAGCTGATGGGCGCCAAGCGTCGCCTGCGTGGTGAAATCGCCCTGCTGAAGAAATCCGCCAGCCTCAAGGAAGCCAGCGACGTTTCCAACAAGGAAGGCACCCTGGCCCACACCCTGGTCCACGACGCGCTCGAAGAGATGCGCCTGTCGGCCAACGCCCGCGAAAAAGAGGGCATCAAGGAGCGCGTCAGCTTCCGCCTGGAGCGCCTGGTACACGCCAGTGGTCGCACCATGAGCAGCGGCACCGGCGTACTCGCCACCATCGGCTCCACTGCGCCATTCGTCGGCCTGTTCGGTACCGTATGGGGCATCATGAACAGCTTCATCGGCATCGCCAAGACCCAGACCACCAACCTGGCCGTGGTTGCCCCAGGTATTGCCGAAGCCCTGTTGGCCACCGCCCTGGGTCTGGTCGCCGCAATTCCGGCCGTGGTCATCTACAACGTCTTCGCCCGTTCCATCGCCGGCTACAAGGCCCAGGTGTCCGACGCCTCCGCCCAGGTGCTGCTGCTGGTCAGCCGTGATCTGGACCACCAGGGCAGCGAGCGTGTTGCCCCGCACATGGTGAAAGTGGGGTAAGCCATGGGCCTGCATCTCAACGAAGGTGGCGACGACCTCGCCGAAAACCACGAAATCAACGTTACGCCGTTCATCGACGTGATGCTGGTGCTGCTGATCATCTTCATGGTCGCAGCCCCCTTGGCCACGGTCGACATCAAGGTCGACCTGCCGGCCTCGACCGCCAAGCCGGCGCCGAGGCCCGAGAAACCGGTGTTCGTCAGCGTCAAGGCCGACCAGAAGCTGTACGTCGGTGATGACCAGGTCCCTGCCCCCGACCAGCTTGGCCCGATGCTCGACGCCAAGACCAAGGGCGACAAGGAAACCACCATCTTCTTCCAGGCTGACAAAGGCGTGGATTACGGTGACCTGATGGAAGTGATGAACAACATGCGCGCGGCCGGCTACCTGAAAGTCGGTCTGGTAGGTCTAGAGACGGCAGCCAAGAAATGACAAGAACGCGCTCGAACATGGCGCGCTACGGTGGCAGCCTGGCGATCGTGCTGGGCGTGCACGTGGTCGCCGTGCTGCTGACGCTCAACTGGTCGGTGCCCCAGGCCATCGAACTGCCACCGGCAGCCATGATGGTCGAGCTGGCGCCGTTGCCGGAGCCTGCGCCACCACCGCCCCCGAAAGCGGCGCCGCAGCCACCGGCACCGGTCGAGGAACCGCCGCTGCCGAAGCTGGCCGAGGCACCCAAGCCCAAGATCGCCATTCCCAAGCCGCCCAAGCCAAAGGCCAAGCCACAGCCGCCCAAGCCCGAGAAAAAGCCTGAGCCGCCGAAGGAAGCACCGCCGACCGAACAAACGGTAGACGCACCGCCCAGCAACACGCCACCGCAGAAGTCCGCGGCACCGGCACCGAGCATTGCGTCCAACAGCAAAGCCCTGCCGACCTGGCAGAGCGACCTGCTGCGTCACCTGGCCAAGTACAAGCGTTACCCGGAAGACGCGCGCCGTCGCGGGCTGCAGGGCATAAACCGCTTACGTTTCGTGGTCGACGCCGAAGGCAAGGTGGTGTCGTACTCCATGGCCGGAGGTTCGGGTAGTGCCGCCCTGGACCGGGCGACCCTGGAAATGATCCGTCGGGCCGGCACGGTACCCAAGCCGCCACCCGAGTTGTTGAACAATGGCACGATCGAAGTCGTGGCCCCGTTCGTCTACTCGCTGGACCGCCGCTGAGACTTTTGTTTCTGTCACAAATCGGCAAGTCTGATAACGTGCGTCTATCGATTGCAGCCGCTATGCTGGGCTCGCAACTTCATGGACGCACGTTATGACCCTCACAGAATTACGCTACATTGTCACACTCGCCCAGGAACAGCATTTCGGCCATGCCGCCGAACGCTGTCACGTGAGCCAGCCGACCCTGTCGGTCGGTGTGAAGAAGCTCGAGGATGAGCTTGGCGTGCTGATCTTCGAGCGCAGCAAGAGCGCGGTCCGCCTGACCCCGGTCGGCGAAAGCATCGTCGCCCAGGCGCAAAAGGTACTGGAGCAGGCCCAGGGCATTCGCGAGCTGGCCCAGGCCGGCAAGAACCAGCTGACTGCGCCACTCAAGGTCGGTGCCATCTACACCGTCGGCCCGTATCTGTTCCCGCACCTGATTCCGCAGCTGCACCGCGTGGCACCGCAGATGCCGCTTTACATCGAAGAGAACTTCACCCACGTACTGCGCGAAAAGCTGCGCAACGGCGAACTGGACGCGGTGATCATCGCCCTGCCGTTCAACGAAGCCGACGTGCTGACCCTGCCACTTTACGATGAGCCGTTCTGCGCCCTGATGCCGGCTGACCACCCGTGGACAGCGAAAAAGACCATCGACACCGCCATGCTCAACGACAAGAGCCTGTTGCTGCTCGGTGAAGGCCACTGCTTCCGTGACCAGGTACTGGAGGCCTGTCCAACGCTGAACAAGGGCGGTGAAGGCTCCAAGCACACCACGGTGGAGTCCAGCTCGCTGGAAACCATCCGTCACATGGTGGCCTCGGGCCTTGGCGTGTCGATCCTGCCGCTGTCGGCGGTGCACAGCCACCACTACGCCCCCGGTGTCATCGAGGTTCGCCCACTGACCGCACCGGCACCATTCCGCACCGTAGCCATCGCCTGGCGCGCCAGCTTCCCGCGGCCGAAGGCCATCGAGATCCTCGCCGACTCGATCCGCCTGTGCTCGGTCGCCAAAGCCCCTGCGGAACAACCGGCCTGAGTCATGAGTGAGCTGTCGAAGGTCCCGGTGACGGTACTCAAGGGGGTTGGCGAGGCCATGGCGGAGAAGCTCGCCAAGGTCGGCCTGGAGAACCTGCAGGACGTGCTGTTCCACCTGCCCCTGCGCTACCAGGACCGCACCCGCGTGGTGCCGATCGGTCAACTGCGCCCTGGCCAGGACGCGGTGATCGAGGGCGTGGTCAGCGGCGCCGACGTGACCATGGGCAAGCGCCGCAGCCTGGTGGTGCGCCTGGGTGACGGCAGCGGTGTGCTGAGCCTGCGCTTCTACCACTTCAGCAACGCGCAGAAGGAAGGCCTCAAGCGTGGCACCCACCTGCGCTGCTACGGCGAAGCACGCCCCGGCGCTTCGGGCCTGGAAATCTACCACCCGGAATACCGGGCGCTGAACGGCGACGAACCGCCGCCACCGGTCGAGCAGACCCTGACGCCGATCTATCCGTCCACCGAAGGCCTTACCCAGCAACGCCTGCGGCTGCTGTGTCAGCAGAGCCTGGGCCTGCTGGGCCCGCGCAGTCTGCCGGACTGGCTGCCCGACGAACTGGCCCGGGACTACCAACTGGCGCCGCTGGACGATGCCATCCGCTACCTGCACAACCCGCCGGCCGATGCCGACCTCGACGAGCTTGCCGAAGGCCAGCACTGGGCCCAGCACCGCCTGGCCTTCGAAGAGCTGCTGACCCACCAGTTGTCGCAGCAACGCCTGCGTGAAAGCCTGCGCAGCCTGCGCGCGCCAGTGCTGCCCAAAGCCCAGCGCCTGCAGGCACAGTACCTGGCCAACTTGGGTTTCCAGCCGACCGGCGCACAGCAGCGGGTGGCCAACGAAATTGCTTACGACCTCAGCCAGCAAGAGCCGATGATGCGCCTGGTGCAGGGCGATGTGGGTGCCGGCAAGACCGTGGTCGCCGCCCTGGCCGCGCTGCAGGCCTTGGAAGCCGGCTACCAGGTGGCCCTGATGGCACCCACCGAGATCCTCGCCGAACAGCACTACATCACCTTCAAGCGCTGGCTCGAACCGCTGGGCATCGAAGTCGCGTGGCTGGCCGGCAAGCTAAAGGGCAAAGCCCGGGCAGCCGCCCTGGAGCAGATCGCCAATGGCGCGCCAATGGTGGTCGGCACCCATGCGCTGTTCCAGGAAGAGGTGAAGTTCAAGCACCTGGCCCTGGCGATCATCGATGAACAGCACCGTTTTGGCGTGCAGCAACGCCTGGCCCTGCGCAAGAAGGGCGTGGCCGGGGAATTGTGCCCGCACCAGCTGATCATGACCGCCACACCCATTCCGCGCACCTTGGCCATGAGCGCCTACGCCGACCTGGACACCTCGGTGCTCGACGAACTGCCACCCGGACGCACCCCGGTGAACACCGTGCTGGTGGCCGATAGCCGCCGCTTCGAAGTGGTCGAGCGGGTGCGCGCCGCCTGCGCCGAAGGGCGCCAGGCCTACTGGGTGTGCACACTGATCGAAGAATCCGAAGAGCTTACCTGCCAGGCCGCCGAAAGCACCTACGAGGAGCTGGGCAGCGCCTTGGGCGAGCTGCGGGTGGGGCTGATCCACGGGCGCATGAAGCCGGCGGAAAAAGCTGAGATCATGGCTGAGTTCAAGGCCGGCAACCTGCAGTTGCTGGTCGCCACCACGGTCATCGAGGTGGGCGTGGATGTGCCCAACGCCAGCCTGATGATCATCGAGAACCCAGAGCGCCTGGGCCTGGCACAGTTGCACCAGTTGCGTGGCCGGGTTGGCCGGGGCAGCGCCGTCAGCCATTGCGTGCTGCTGTACCACCCGCCACTGTCGCAGATCGGCCGCGAGCGGCTAGGGATCATGCGGGAAACCAACGACGGCTTCATCATCGCCGAAAAGGACCTGGAGCTGCGTGGCCCGGGCGAGATGCTCGGCACCCGCCAGACAGGCCTGTTGCAGTTCAAGGTCGCCGACCTGATGCGTGACGCCGACCTGCTGCCGGCCGTGCGCGACGCCGCCCAGGCCCTGATCGCACGCTGGCCGGAGCACGTCAGCCCGCTGCTCGATCGCTGGCTGCGTCATGGCCAGCAATATGGCCAAGTGTGACGCTGGTCCCATAATGGATCCAGATTTGCCCAGAGGCTGGTTATACTTCGCGTTTAAAGGAATCAGTGGATACGGACCATGACTGAAGTTGCCCTGGACACCGCAACCCCACACGCTCCCTCGGTCATCCGGCTGCTGCTCGACAAACTCGGCGTGGCCTACCGCGAGGTGGTCGAACATCCGCACCTGCCGGCAGCGTCGCGGGTACAGGCCGTGCTGCTCGACGACGAGGTCGGCGCCCTGATGGTGCTATTCCCGCAGAGCCAGCTGCTGGACCTCAACCGCCTGGCCGAACTGACCGGTCGCAAGCTCACTGCGGTGTCGGTGCCTCGCCTGAAGCAGATGCTGGACAAGCACCAGCTCAAGGCCCTGCCGGGCATCCCGGCGCTGACCAGCTCGCCGTGCCAGTACGAAAAGAGCCTGCTCGACGCCGAAACCGTATTTATCCAGTCTGGCGAAGCCGGCCTGCTGCTGGAAATCGAACGCGCACACTTCAAGCGGATGCTGGCCAAGGCCAGCGCCAGCAGCTTTGGTCAGGAAGTCGAGGCAATCAACCCCAACCTCGACCGCCCCGATGATGACACCCGGGAAATCACCAACGCCGTCCAGGCCTTCACTGCCCGGCGCATCCAGAAGCGCCTGGAAGAAACCATCGAAATCCCGCCGCTGGCCGACACCGCGCAAAAGATCATCAAGCTACGTGTAGACCCCAACGCCAGCATCGACGATATCACCGGCGTGGTCGAAACCGACCCGGCGCTGGCGGCACAGGTGGTAAGTTGGGCGGCATCGCCCTACTACGCCTCCCCTGGCAAGATCCGCTCGGTGGAAGACGCCATCGTGCGTGTGCTGGGCTTCGACCTGGTGATCAACCTGGCCCTGGGCCTGGCGCTGGGCAAGACACTGAGCCTGCCGAAAGACCACCCCCAGCAGGCCACGCCGTACTGGCAGCAGTCGATCTACACCGCCGCGATCATCGAAGGCCTGACCCGCGCCATGCCACGGGCCGAGCGCCCCGAGGCCGGCCTGACCTACCTGGCCGGGCTGCTGCACAACTTTGGCTATTTGCTGTTGGCGCACGTGTTCCCGCCGCACTTCTCACTGATCTGCCGCCACCTGGAGGTCAACCCGCACCTGTGCCACACCTATGTGGAACAACACCTGCTGGGCATCAGCCGCGAGCAGATCGGTGCCTGGTTGATGAAGCTGTGGGACATGCCGGAAGAACTGTCCGCCGCACTGCGCTTCCAGCACGACCCGGCATATGAAGGCGAGTTTTCGGCGTTCCCCAACCTGGTGTGCCTGGCTACCCGCCTGCTGCGCTCGCGGGGGATTGGCTCTGGGCCACAGCAGGAGATTCCTGACGAGCTGCTGGAACGGCTGGGGATTACCCGGGACAAGGCCGAGGATGTGGTGAACAAGGTGCTCGAGGCAGAGAGCCTGCTGCGTGAGCTGGCTTCGCAGTTCCACGCACCGCACTGATATCAAAAGGGGCCGCTTTGCGGCCCAATCGCCGGCAAGCCAGCTCCCACAGGGATAGCACTGCCCTCAGGCCTGTGTCGAACCTGTGGGAGCCGGCTTGCCGGCGATTGGGCTGCAAAGCAGCCCCTTCAATTTCAGGCCTTCTTCTTCGGCTTCAGGTACTTCATCAACCCCTGGAACCACATCACCAGCGCCGGGTTGCCCTTGATCTGGATGTGCTTGTCCTGAATCCCCTGCATGAACGCCAACTGCTTGTTACCTGCCTGCATGGTGGTGAAGCCATAGGCGGCGTCCTTGAAGGCAATGGCGAACGCTGGCTGCGGGTGCGCACCGCCTTTGCTGCTGACGCGTTCGTTGTTGACTATGAAGTGCCGGGCGACCTTGCCGTCCAGGGTCTGCATCTGGAACACCAGGTCCTTGCCCTTGAGCTGCTGCTGGAACGCCGGGTTGTTGCGGCTGGCCCTGGCCATCAACAGCCCCATGGCCCAGAGAAGAAAGCGGAACTTCATCAACGCGCCTCGAATTAAAAGTGACTAAGGCGCGCAGTCTATCCTTTTCCAGAACTATTTATGCAAGTTCGAAACATTTTGCCTGCAGAAAGCACAACGGGCGCCCTGGGGCGCCCGCTTGGCTGACACTGGAGTTGTCAGGGAGCGATCACTTGCCTTTCTTGGCCGGCTTGACGGGGGCGTTGACGCTGTCGCGCAGGTTCTTGCCTGGCTTGAAAGCCACGGTATTGCTGGCCTTGATCTTGACCGGTTCACCGGTTTGCGGGTTCTTGCCGGTACGCGCACCGCGATGACGTTTTTCGAAGGTGCCGAAACCGACCAGGGTCACGGTGTCCTTGTCCAGGGCACCCGTGATGCTGTCGAGAATCGCGTTCAAAACCTGATTGGCCTTTTCCTTGGTCAGATCGGCCTTTTCGGCGATGACGGCGGCGAGTTCTGGTTTGCGCATAGTGAAGCCTCTTTGACGGAATTCTTGTTGTTATGCCGTGCTGCCCTGGGAGCAGCGCTCAAGGCACCGCAGGCTCTAATCTGCGGCAGACGGAAGTGAGGATGGCACGTGCACAGGGGCCGCGCCAGTATCTGGGCGGCCATTGTGCAAGCAACAACAGGATAAATCCGACAGAACGCCAGCTATTTACGCCATCACGGCCGGCAGCTGGCGATTCAGGGCCAGCTTTTCCATCACGGCCGCCCCGGTGAGGGCGTAGCCCAGCAGCTTGCCCTCTGCATCAAGGCAGAGCACCTTGAGGTCACTGCCCTGCCCCTCTACCTGCCAGGTGCCTTCGTGGCCCTGGGGCGGCGGCGAGACCACCAGCGGGCAGGCCGGGGTTTTCACGGTGATCGGCATCGGCCCGTAGGCGACCGTTGTCGGCTTGCCGGCCAGGGTTTGCGCCAGGGCCCGGGCACAGCTCATCAGCGGCATCACATAAAGCAGGTTGATGCCATCGACTTCGGCACAGTCGCCAAGGGCAAAGATATTGGCGTGGGACGTGCGCAACTGGCGGTCCACGCAAACGCCGCGGTTGGTCTGCAGGCCAGCAGCGGCAGCCAGGTCGGTGCGCGGGCGCAGGCCGATGGCCGAAACCACCAGGTCACAGGTGATCACGCTGCCGTCGGACAAGTGCGCCTCCAGGCCCTGCGCCACCTGCTGCAGGCGGGTCAGTACCGGACCGAGGTGAAAGCGCACGCCCAGGCCTTCCAGCCCGGCCTGCAGGGCAGTGGCAGCAGCCGGGTGCAGCAGGGTCGGCATGACTTGCTCGCACGGCGCCACCACGTCGACCTGGAAGCCGCCCAGGCTCATGTCGTTGGCGAATTCGCAGCCGATCAGGCCGGCACCGAGGATCAGCACACGCTGTTTGCCGACGGCGGCGGCACGGAAGCGCGCGTAGTCTTCCAGATCGTTGATCGGGAACACCCGATCGCCGCCATCACCTTCGATCGGCACCTGCACCGTCTGCGCACCCCAGGCCAGCACCAGATCGCGGTATTCCACCGCCTCTTCACCTATCCACAAGCGCTTGTGGCCCGGGTCGATGCCGCTGATGCGGGTATGGGTGCGAATCTCGGCATTCAGTTGCTCGGCCATGGCGCCCGGCTCGGCCATGCACAGGCCGTCGGCGTCCTTCTGCTTGGCAAAGCCGGTGGACAGCATGGGCTTGGAGTAGGAACGACCGTCATCGGCGGTGATCAGCAGCAGCGGCGTCTGCGCATCGAGCTTGCGAAATTCACGGGCCAGGTTGTAGCCCGCAAGGCCGGTACCGATGATTACCACAGGGGACGTCATGTCGTGCTTTCCTCGATTAGCCGATGGAGATCATTTCAAAGTCGCTCTTGCCCACGCCGCAGTCGGGGCACAGCCAGTCTTCAGGCACGTCTTCCCAGCGTGTGCCGGGGGCGATGCCGTCGTCGGGCCAGCCTTCGGCTTCGTCGTAGATCAGGCCACAGACAATACATTGCCACTTCTTCATCAGGTCTTTCTCCTCGGTTCAAGCTGGAGCTTTGTGTTGCTGCCGATGGCCTCTTTGCGGGTGAACCCGCTCCTACAGCGACCGCGTAGCCTGTGGGACCGGGTTTACCCGCGACGAAGCCTGCGCGCAATTCGTGGGGCTTTGTAGCGGCCCTGTCAGCAGTATGCAAGCAGTCCGGGCAATCATGCTAAGCTCGCCGCCTCTCTGGTTGTAACAAGCAGACCGACGTGTCGTACGAATCCCCGCAAGCAGCCGCTGTCGCGTGGCTGCCGTATTCACGGCTGGCGACCGACATCGACCAGCCCACCCTTGACTGGCTGTTCGACGAGGGCTCGCTGACCCGTCGCCTGACCCGCCTGTCCAACGACCACTTCTCCGTTACCCCGCTGTTCGAGGGCTGGCAACCGCTGCGCGATGACGAATGCCAGGCACTGGGCATCGCAGCCGGTGCCGAAGGCTGGGTGCGCGAGGTATACCTGCGCGGCCATGGCCAACCCTGGGTGTTCGCCCGCAGCGTCGCCAGCCGCAGCGCCCTGGAGCGCGGCGGGCTGGACCTTGAAACCTTGGGCAGCCGTTCGCTGGGCGAGTTGCTGTTCTGCGACCAGGCATTCATCCGCCACCCCATCGAGGTGTGCAGTTATCCACAGGCCTGGCTGCCGAGCGAGGCCGCCCATACTGCGCTGTGGGGCCGCCGGTCGCGCTTCGAACGTGGCGGCCTGGACCTGCTGGTGGCAGAGGTGTTTCTGCCGGCATTGTGGCAAGCGGCCAAGGAGGAAAACCGCTGATGTACCTGCAACTGCTGAAGTCTCTCAACCGCCTGCACCCACGGGCCTGGGACTTTGTCCAGCTCAGCCGCATGGACCGGCCAATTGGTATCTACCTGCTGCTGTGGCCGACCTTGTCGGCGGTGTGGATTGCTGGCAACGGTTCACCAACCCTGGCCAACGTGCTGATCTTTGGCCTCGGTGTGGTGTTGATGCGCGCCGCAGGTTGCTGCATCAACGACTTTGCCGACCGCAAGGTGGACGGCCACGTCAAACGCACCGCCGACCGCCCCCTGGCCAGCGGCCGGGTCCGCCCGCGCGAAGCATTGGCGCTATTCGCCATCCTGGTCGGAGTGAGCTTCCTGCTGGTGCTGTGCACCAACAGCCGCACGGTGTGGCTGTCGTTCGGTGCGGTAGCTCTGGCGTTCTGCTACCCGTTCATGAAGCGCTACACCTATTACCCGCAGGTGGTGCTGGGGGCGGCGTATTCCTGGGGCATTCCCATGGCCTTCACCGCAGCGGGTGGCGAGCTGCCGGCCAGCGCCTGGCTGCTGTATATCGCCAACCTGCTGTGGACGGTGGGCTACGACACCTACTACGCCATGGTCGACCGTGATGACGACCTGAAGATTGGCGTGAAGTCGACCGCCATCCTGTTCGGCGATGCCGACCGCACCATCATCCTGACCTTGCAGCTGCTATCGCTGGGCTGCCTGTTGCTGGCCGGCAGCCGCTTCGAGCTGGGTGGCTGGTTCCACCTGGGGCTGCTGGGCGCGGCGGCGTGCTTTGCCTGGGAGTACTGGTCGACGCGCAAGCTGGACCGGGAGTCGTGTTTCAAGGCGTTTCTGCACAATCACTGGGCGGGGATGCTGGTGTTTATCGGGGTGGTGCTGGATTACGCACTGCGCTGAATATTCTGGGGCTGCCTTGCAGCCCATCGCGACACAAGGCCGCTCCTACAGGGTATCGCGCATTCCTGTAGGAGCGGCCTTGTGTCGCGATGGGCCGCAAAGCGGCCCCGGCAATCTCAAGGCTTGGCAACGTGCCAGACGTCCTTCATGCCGTCACCGGTCATGTCGCCGGCCTTTTTGTCCTTGATGAAGGTGTACAGCGGCTTGCCGTCATAGGCCCACTGCTTGCTGCCATCATCGCGCATCACTACTGTCCACTTGTCCTTGGCCGGTTCGTCATTGGCCTTGACCATCAGCGGCGGCCAGTTCTTGGCGCATTCGCCATTGCACATCGACTTGCCGCCCGCATCCTTGTCGAAGGTGTACAGGGTCATGCCGGCATGATCGACCAACATGCCGCCCTTCTCCATCGCATGGTCGGCCAAGGCCACCCCCGGGAGCGCCAGCGCAGTGAAAAGGGCCATCCAGCTCAGCGTTTGTCGTGTCATTGGATTCACCATTGTTTCGGGGGGATTGGGTTCAAGTTGCCGCAACCACGGCCCTTTCAAGCCTAGTTCAGTCACGGAATGTCGCCAGAACGGCCAACACCCTGTCACACAGCTGCAATAATTCCGTTATCTAATGCGGGCCAAGACACCGTATCCAGGAGAGGTTTTGAGCATGGTTGGCAGGAACATTCTGATCGTCGACGACGAAGCACCAATTCGCGAGATGATCGCCGTTGCCCTGGAAATGGCCGGCTATGACTGCCTGGAAGCGGAAAATTCCCAACAGGCCCACGCGATCATCGTCGACCGCAAACCGGACCTGATACTGCTCGACTGGATGCTGCCGGGCACCTCCGGCATCGAGTTGGCCCGCCGCCTCAAGCGCGACGAGCTGACCGGCGACATCCCGATCATCATGCTCACCGCCAAGGGTGAAGAGGACAACAAGATCCAAGGCCTGGAAGTGGGTGCCGACGACTACATCACCAAGCCGTTCTCACCACGCGAGCTGGTCGCCCGCCTGAAAGCCGTGCTGCGCCGCACCGGCCCGAGCGACAGCGAGGCACCGATCGAAGTCGGTGGCCTGCTGCTCGACCCGATCAGCCACCGCGTGACCATCGACGGCAAGCCAGCCGAGATGGGCCCTACCGAATACCGCCTGCTGCAGTTCTTCATGACCCACCAGGAGCGCGCCTACACCCGTGGCCAACTGCTGGACCAGGTATGGGGCGGTAACGTCTATGTCGAGGAACGCACCGTCGACGTACACATCCGCCGCCTGCGCAAGGCGCTGGGTGAAGCCTACGAAAATCTGGTACAAACCGTCCGGGGCACCGGCTACCGCTTCTCGACCAAGAGCTGATCGAGCTGAAAGGCGCCAAGCTGCACGTCGTTGTACAAGGACCGTCAATTGAACCAGAACTGGCACGCGACCCTGATTCGCCACCTGCTACTGCTGATTACCGTCTGCCTGATCGGTGGGCTGCTCAGTGGCTACTATGGCTGGAGCCTGGCCATCGGCCTGGCGCTCTACCTGGGCTGGACCCTCAAGCAACTGCTGCGCCTGCATGACTGGCTGCGCAACCACCAACCCGACGAAGCACCGCCCGATGGCTACGGGCTGTGGGGCGAGGTGTTCGACAGCATCTACCACTTGCAACGCCGCGACCAGCGTGTACGCGGCCGCCTGCAGGCGGTGATCGACAGGGTGCAGGAGTCTACTGCCGCACTGCGAGACGCAGTGATCATGCTCGACAGCGATGGCAACCTGGAATGGTGGAACCGCGCCGCCGAGACCCTGCTGGGCTTCAAGACCCCACAGGACGGCGGCCAGCAGGTGACCAACCTGGTGCGCCACCCGCGCTTCAAGGAGTACTTCGAGGCAGGAAACTACCTCGAGCCGCTGGAAATCCCTTCGCCGATCAACGACCGCATGCGCGTGCAGTTGCACATCACCCGCTACGGCAACAACGAGCACCTGATGCTGGTGCGCGACGTTACCCGCATCCACCAGCTGGAGCAGATGCGCAAGGACTTCGTCGCCAACGTGTCCCACGAGCTGCGCACTCCGCTGACGGTCATCACCGGCTACCTGGAAACCCTGCTGGACAACGTCGAGGACGTGAACCCGCGCTGGAGCCGAGCCCTGCAACAGATGAGCCAGCAAGGCTCACGCATGCAGACACTGCTCAACGACCTGTTGCTGCTGGCCAAGCTTGAGGCCACCGACTATCCGTCGGACAACCACCCGGTGGCGGTCGATGCCTTGCTCTGCGCGATCAAGAACGACGCCCAGGCTCTGTCCGGGCCCCGCAAACAGCGCATCACCCTTGAAGCCGCGCCCGGTGTGCAGTTGAAGGGCAGCGAGTCAGAGCTGCGCAGTGCCTTTTCCAACCTGGTGTTCAACGCGGTCAAGTACACCCAGGACGAAGGCAGCATCCGGATTCGCTGGTGGGCCGATGCCCAGGGCGCACACCTGTCGGTGCAGGACTCGGGGGTGGGCATCGATGCCAAGCACCTGCCACGTCTGACCGAGCGCTTCTACCGGGTCGACTCCAGCCGTGCGTCGAATACCGGGGGCACCGGGCTGGGGCTGGCGATCGTCAAGCATGTGCTGATGCGCCACCGCGGCAAGCTGGAGATCAGCAGCGTGCCGGGGCATGGCAGTACGTTTACCTGTCACTTCGCGCCGGCACAATTGGCCAACGGCAAGGCTTGAGGGCCTCGGGGGCTGCTTTGCAGCCCATCGCGACACAAGGCCGCTCCTACACGGGATCGCGGAGCGGCCTTGTGTCGCGATGGGGCGCAAAGCGCCCCCAAAGAATCCATCGCCCTTTGCTTTTACGGTCCCAGCCGCTACATTGGACCCCCTGTGCCAGCAAGAGCTGGCACTTTTTTTCTCTCTATCTCGAAGACGGACCCCGTAAAAACTCCATCATGGACCCTTCCCCTGGTATCAGCCTCACCTCGTTATTCGCCGATTTCGGCATGATCATCTTTGCCTTGCTCCTGGTGCTGCTCAACGGCTTCTTCGTTGCCGCCGAGTTCGCCATGGTCAAGCTGCGCGCTACCCGCGTCGAGTCCATCGCCGAGTTGCATGGCTGGCGTGGCAGCATCCTGCGCAAAGTACACAACCAGCTCGACGCCTACCTGTCGGCCTGCCAGCTGGGGATCACCCTCGCCTCGCTGGGCCTGGGCTGGGTCGGTGAACCGGCGTTCGCCCACCTGCTCGAGCCGCTGCTGGCATACCTTGGCGTGGACACGCCCGAGCTGATCAAAGCGATCTCGTTCTTCGTCGCCTTCTTCGTCATTTCGTACCTGCACATCGTGGTCGGTGAGCTGGCGCCCAAGTCCTGGGCCATCCGCAAGCCAGAACTGCTGTCGCTGTGGACCGCCGTGCCGCTGTACCTGTTCTACTGGGTGATGTACCCGGCCATCTACCTGCTCAATGCCAGCGCCAACACCATCCTGCGCATTGCTGGCCAGGGCGAGCCCGGCCCGCATCACGAGCACCACTACAGCCGTGAAGAACTCAAGCTGATCCTGCACTCCAGCCGTGGCCAGGACCCGAGCGACCAGGGCATGCGCGTGCTGGCCTCGGCCGTGGAAATGGGCGAGCTGGAGGTGGTCGACTGGGCCAACTCGCGCGAGGACATGGTCAGCATCGACGCCCATGCGCCGTTGAAGCAGATCCTGGCGCTGGTGCGCCGCCACAAGTTCAGCCGCTACCCGGTGTACGACGCCGAGCGTGAGGAGTTCACCGGCCTGCTGCATATCAAGGACCTGCTGCTGGAACTGGCCGAACTCGAGCACCTGCCCGAAACCATCGACCTCGACGACCTGGCCAGGCCGCTGGAGCGCGTGTCGCGGCACATGCCCCTGGCGCAATTGCTGGAGCAGTTCCGCAAGGGCGGCGCGCACTTCGTGCTGGTGGAGGAAGCCGATGGCAAGGTGATTGGCTACCTGACCATGGAAGATGTGCTGGAAGTGCTGGTAGGTGACATCCAGGACGAGCACCGCAAGACCGAGCGCGGCATCCTCGCCTACCAGCCGGGCAAGCTGCTGGTGCGTGGCGACACGCCGCTGTTCAAGGTCGAGCGCCTGCTGGGCGTCGACCTTGACCATATCGAGGCGGAAACCCTCGCGGGGCTGGTCTACGAGACACTCAAGCGCGTGCCTGAAGAAGAGGAAGTGCTGGAGGTCGAAGGGCTGCGCATCATCATCAAGAAGATGAAAGGGCCGAAGATCGTGCTGGCCAAGGTGCTCAAGCTGGATTGAGGGCCAGGGGGCTGCAAAGCAGCCCCAAAAATCTCAGGGGTTACCCGCGGTAAAGTCAGGCAACCCACCAATCGGCCTGTCGAACCGATAAGGTATCGACTCCAGCGCCAACCCCACATTGCGCTGTACTACGAAATGCAGGTGCGGCCCGGTGCTGTTGCCGGTATTGCCCGACTTGGCCAACATCTGCCCCTGCCGCACCCGTTGCCCCTCTGCCACCACCACCGAACCGCGCATCAGGTGCAGGTACACACCCATGGTACCGTCCGGGTGCAGGATCCTGACGAAATTGCCCGAGGGGTTGGGGCCGCGCCCGCTCTGGCTGTTCTCCGTCTTCACCACCACCCCTTCCCTCGCCGCGATGATGGTGGTGCCTTCGGGCATGGCGATGTCCATGGCGTAACGCCCCTTGGGCCCAAAATGACTGACCCGGCCATTGGGGCCCTGGGTCACGCGGAACGGCCCGCCAATCCAGGGGAATGCATAGCGGAAGCCCTGGGGCCGCTTGCCCGGGTCGCCCATGGCCTGTAGCAGGGTCGAGCGGTAGTTCAGCAGCATCCCGGGGCGCCCCCTGAGCACGCTGAGCATTTGCGTGGTGCGCGGCGGCAGTACCCGGCGCACGGTACGCGGGGCATTGCCACCTTGTGCGTTCACCAGGTTGTCCAGGCGCAACTCCACCTCCACTGGCACGTGTAGCTGGTTGCGGGCCGAAAAGCTCACGCCGCCGTTGAAGGTTATCGCGTTCAGCAGAACCTGGCCTTCGGGCACCTCGACCATAGGCACGCGCCGCACAAAGGTTTTGGCACCGGGGCCGGGCCGGTCGGAATAGGAGGTCACACGGCCATCATCGGTGATCTCGTAAATAGTCATGCCCAGGCTCGACGCCGAGGCCATGAGCAATGCACAGAACAGCAGCAGGCGGGCGGGCATGATAGTGGCTTTTTGACAGTTATGATTTGTCGAAGCCTAGCAGGGGGTTTTGCGGCGGGTATGACAGTTGGTCGGATGGCCCTGGGGTGCGCAGTTTTTTGTAGGAGCAGCCTTGTGCTGCGAATGGGCTGCAAAGCAGCCCCGGCAATGCTTGCGGCGGCATTCATGCCTGGGGGCTGCTCCGCAGCCCATTCGCAGCACAAGGCTGCTCCCACAAAAAATGCGGTGTGAGACTGGGATCAGGCACCAGGGGTAAAGTGCTTCTGCGCCGTCCCGCGGGCAATCAGCCGCGACAGGTAGTCGAGCTTCTGGGCATCCTGATCGACGAACTTGAAGGTCAGTTGCAACCAATCGCTGTCGGGCTTGGGCTCAAGTGCCGCGACGGCATGCAGGTAGCCATTCAGGCGCGCAACTTCGGCGTTCTCGCCCTGTTCCAGGTCCAACACTGCGCCTTCCAGTACTTGGGGCAGCGCTTCGCCACGGCGCACCACCAGCAGAGCCTCTTTCAGGCTCAGCGCCTTGATCACGCACGGCTGCATGCCGCCGGCCAGGCGCAACTGGCCCTGGCCACGGCCGGTCGGCGCGGGAGTGGCGGGCCGGGGGGTATTGGCCAATGGCCTGGCGGGTGCGGTTGCAGGTGCCGGAGCTGGCGCCGCGACCTTCACCGCTTCAGGCTTGCCGGCTGTCAGCGCATTCAGCGAGTCATTGGCGAACGCCGAGTTGACCCGTGCCGGGCCGCTGGACATCAGGCTGTCGAGCTTGCCGATCTTGGTCAGGGCCTTTTTCACCTTGGTCAGCAATTGCTCGTTGGTGAATGGCTTGCCGACAAAATCGGAAACGCCCGCCTGAATCGCCTGGATGACGTTTTCCTTGTCGCCACGGCTGGTCACCATGATGAATTGCAGGTTCTTCAACTCAGGCTGCTGGCGGCACCAGGTGAGCAGTTCCAGGCCGGACATTTCCGGCATTTCCCAGTCGCACAGAACCAGGTCGAACGCTTCCTTGCCCAGCATGGCCATTGCCTTGCGACCGTTGACGGCATCGTCGATGGTCATGCCCGGGAAGGCATTGCGCAGGCATTTGCGGACCAGATCACGGATAAACGGGGCGTCATCCACGACCAGCACATTCACTTTACTCATCGATACTCCTTCTGAATCCCGACTAGCCTACCGCCGAATAATGGCCACTTGCTACAACCTGGTCACGCCGGGACTTCTTCACATCGTTCGCGGGTGCCTGCCGGCTCCTCGACCGCAAACGAAAACGCCCGGCCAAGGCCGGGCGTCGATGCTCGGGAGCAACCTTACTTATCGTCAGGTTCAGCCGGAACATTAGCGTTTTCGCCGTCGGAAACAGCAGTGCCTTGCACTTCTGCCGTCATGCGCTTGAGGCCCATGTGACGCACGTCGGTGCCGCGCACCAGATAGATCACCAGCTCGGAGATATTGCGCGCATGGTCGCCGATACGCTCCAGCGAACGCAGGACCCAGATCACGCTCAGTACCCGCGAGATCGAGCGCGGGTCTTCCATCATGTAGGTCACCAGCTCACGCAGGGCGGTCTTGTATTCGCGGTCGATGGTCTTGTCGTACTGGGCCACCGACAGTGCCAGGTCGGCGTCGAAGCGGGCAAAGGCGTCCAGCGCGTCACGGACCATGTTGCGTACCTGGTCGCCGATGTGGCGCACCTCGACATAGCCACGCGGTGACTCGCCTTCCTCGCACAGCTGGATGGCGCGGCGGGCGATCTTGGTCGACTCGTCACCGATGCGCTCCAGGTCAATCACCGACTTGGAGATGCTGATGATCAGACGCAGGTCGGAGGCCGCCGGCTGACGACGGGCGAGGATGCGCAGGCACTCCTCGTCGATGTTGCGCTCCATCTGGTTGATCTGCTCGTCGACTTCGCGCACTTGCTGGGCCAGGCCCGAGTCGGCTTCGATCAGCGCAGTGACTGCGTCGTTGACCTGTTTTTCGACCAGGCCGCCCATGGCCAGCAGGTGGCTACGCACCTCTTCGAGCTCGGCGTTGAACTGCTGGGAAATGTGATGCGTAAGGCTTTCTTTGTTGATCATCGTTCGCTCCGCGAAGAAGCTGCAAGCTTCAAGTAGTTCGTGTCGTGCCCTGGCTGGCCAGGCTTAGCCGTAGCGACCGGTGATGTAGTCTTCGGTCTGTTTCTTCGCCGGGTTGGTGAACAGGGTGTCGGTATCCCCGAATTCGACCAGTTTGCCCATGTACATGAACGCGGTGTAGTCCGAAACACGGGCCGCCTGCTGCATGTTGTGGGTCACGATGACGATGGTGTACTTGGATTTCAATTCGTAGATCAGTTCCTCGACTTTCAGGGTCGAGATCGGGTCCAGTGCCGAGCACGGTTCGTCGAGCAGCAGCACTTCCGGCTCCACGGCGATGGTGCGGGCGATGACCAGACGCTGCTGCTGGCCACCGGACAGGCCCAGTGCCGAATCGTGCAGGCGGTCCTTGACCTCGTCCCACAGTGCCGCGCCCTTCAGCGCCCATTCGACCGCTTCGTCCAGCACGCGCTTCTTGTTGATGCCCTGGATCCGCAGGCCGTAGACCACGTTTTCGTAGATGGTCTTTGGGAACGGGTTGGGCTTCTGGAACACCATGCCCACACGACGGCGCAGCTCGGCCACGTCTTCGCCCTTGCGGTAGATGTTATTGCCATACAGGTTGATGGCGCCTTCCACGCGGCAACCATCAACCAGATCGTTCATGCGGTTGAAGGTGCGCAGCAGGGTCGACTTGCCGCAGCCGGACGGGCCGATAAAGGCGGTCACGCGCTGCTTGGGAATGTTCATCTGCACATCGAACAGCGCTTGTTTGTCACCGTAGAACAGGCTCAGGCCCGGCACTTCGATGGCTACGGTTTCTTCGGCCAGGCGCAGGCTCTGCTTGTCGCGGCCCAGGGCAGACATGTCGATGCCGTGGGTATGGGATTCTTGCTGCATGGTCAACTCCATACGCTAACAATTCGTTTCTAAGGGCCGCCCGTTTAACGGGCGGCACGCTTGCAATCAGGATCAGCTGTCGAGGGCCTTGTACTTCTCGCGCAGGTGGTTACGGATCCACACGGCCGAGAGGTTGAGGGCCGCGATCACCAGCACCAGCAGCAACGCCGTGGCGTATACCAGCGGCCGCGCGGCTTCTACGTTGGGGCTCTGGAAGCCGACGTCATAGATATGGAAGCCCAGGTGCATGATCTTCTGGTCCAGGTGCAGGTACGGGTAGTTCCCGTCCACCGGCAGGGATGGAGCCAGCTTTACCACACCCACCAGCATCAGCGGCGCCACTTCACCGGCGGCGCGGGCCACGGCGAGGATCATGCCGGTCATCATCGCCGGGCTGGCCATCGGCAGGACGATCTTCCACAGGGTTTCGGCCTTGGTAGCGCCCAGGGCCAGCGAGCCTTCGCGCACGGTGCGCGGGATACGCGCCAGGCCTTCCTCGGTGGCCACGATCACCACCGGCACGGCCAGCAGCGCCAGGGTCAGCGATGCCCACAACAGGCCTGGGGTACCCAGGGTTGGCGCCGGCAGTGCTTCGGGGAAGAACAGGCGGTCGATCGAGCCACCCAGCACGTAGACGAAGAAGCCCAAGCCGAACACGCCGTAGACGATCGCCGGCACACCCGCCAGGTTGTTCACCGCGATGCGGATCAAGCGGGTCACCGGGCCCTGTCTGGCGTATTCGCGCAGGTACACGGCAGCCAGCACACCGAACGGGGTGACGATCACGGCCATGATCAGGGTCATCATCACGGTACCGAAGATGGCCGGGAAGATACCGCCCTCAGTGTTGGCTTCACGCGGGTCATCGCTGAGGAACTCCCAGACCTTGGTAAAGTAGGTGCCCAGCTTGGTGAACCCCGACATGGCGTTAGGCTGGATGGCGTGCACCACCTTGCTGAGGTTGATTTCCACTTCACGGCCGTTGCCATCACGGGCCACCAGGCTGTCGCGGGCGAAGGCCTGGTGCAGACCGGCCAGGCGGTCTTCGATGGCCTTGTAGCGACTGTTCAGCTCGGCGCGCTCGGCGTCCATATCGGCCTGGGCGGCGGCGTCCAGCTTGCCGTCCAGCTCCAGCTTGCGCGCTTGCAGACGCAGGCGCTCGAGGCCATGGTTGATGGCGCCGATGTCTTTCTTTTCGAGGCTTTGCAGTTCGCTGTTGAGCTGGTTGGCGCGCTTGAGGCGGGCCTGCAGCTCGGCCCAGGCCGCAGCGCCTTCGGCGACCACGCGGCCTTCTTCCTTGACGCTGACCAGGTAACCGTAGAAGTTGCCCCACTCGCGGCGCTCCAGGGCGACCAGGTCGGTCGGGTGCCTTTCGTCGACCAGCCAGTCGCCGACCACCCAGGTGAAGTCGCTGCCGTTGAGGTCGCGGTTGCCCACCTTGATCAGCTCACGGGTCATGAACTCCGGGCCTTGGTCAGGCACTGGCAGGCCAGCGCCCTTCAGGCGGGCACGGGGTACTTCTTCCTTTTGCACCACTTCGCCAATGACGACATGGTCGGCCTGGCCCGGCACCTTGTAGGTAGCCTGGACAAGATCGGCCGGCCAGAAGTGGCCCAGGCCGCGCACGGCAATCACCGCCAGCAGGCCAACGGTCATGATCACTGCCATGGCCACCGCGCCGCCGCTCATCCAGACGCCTGGGGCGCCGCTCTTGAACCAGCCTTTGAGGGAATCCTTTTTCACGGATCGCTACCTTTCTATCAAAGCGACGAGTATTTCTTGCGCAGACGCTGGCGAATCAGCTCGGCCAAGGTGTTCATGATGAAGGTGAACATCAGCAGCACCAGCGCGGCCAGGAACAGCACGCGGTAGTGGCTGCCGCCGACTTCCGATTCCGGCATTTCCACCGCCACGTTGGCGGCCAGGGTGCGCATGCCCTCGAACAGGTTCAGCTCCATCACCGGGGTGTTGCCGGTGGCCATCAGCACGATCATGGTCTCGCCCACCGCACGGCCCATGCCGATCATCAGCGCCGAGAATATACCTGGGCTGGCGGTGAGGATGACCACGCGGGTCAGGGTCTGCCAGGGCGTCGCACCCAGCGCCAGGGAGCCCAGGGTCAGGCTGCGCGGCACACTGAACACGGCGTCTTCGGCGATGGAGTAGATGTTCGGGATGACCGCGAAGCCCATGGCGATACCCACGACCAGGGCATTGCGCTGGTCGTAGGTTATCCCCAGGTCGTTGGTGATCCACAGGCGCATGTCACCGCCAAAGAACCAGTTCTCGAGGTGCGGGCTCATGGTCAGGGCGAACCACCCGGTGAACAGGATGACCGGGATCAGGATCGCCGCTTCCCAGCCATCCGGGATACGCAGGCGAATCGACTCGGGCAGGCGGGTCCAGGCGAAGCCGGCCAGCAGGATACCGAGCGGCATCAGCAGGAACAGGCTGAACACGCCCGGCAGGTGGCCTTCCAGATACGGGGCCAGGAACAGGCCGGCGAAGAAGCCGAGGATCACCGTCGGCATCGCTTCCATCAGTTCGATCACCGGCTTGACCTTGCGGCGCATGCCCGGGGCCATGAAGTAGGCAGTGTAGATGGCCGCGGCAATCGCCAGCGGGGCCGCCAGGATCATGGCGTAGAACGCAGCCTTGAGGGTACCGAAGGTTAGCGGCGACAGGCTCAGTTTGGGCTCGAAGTCGGTGTTCGAAGCGGTCGATTGCCAGACGTATTTCGGCTCGTCGTAGTTCTCGTACCACACCTTGCCCCACAGCGCGCTGAAGGAAATTTCCGGGTGCGGGTTGCGCAGGCTAAGTGGCAGCAGCTTGCCACCTTCCTCGATGATGATGCGGTTGGCACGTGGCGACAGGGCCAGGATGCCTGGGCCTTCGGCGGCCGGCTCGACCAGCAGGGTACGGTGCGCGGTGCTGTGGAACACGCCCAGCTCGCCTGCGGCGTCGAGGGCCACGAAGCCCTTGCGACGCTCTTCGGCGTCGATCTGCACGACTGCGGCCTTGCCCATCTGGAAAGTGCGGATCAGCTTGAAGCGCGATTCACCATCCGGGTCACGGGCCATGAACCACTGGGCCAGGCCGCCCTTGGAATCACCGATGATCAGCGAGATGCCGCCGACCAGCTGGGCGGTGGCGGTAATTTCGGTGTCGGCGCTTTCAGACAGTTTGTAGCGGCCGTTGAGGCTCTTGTCGCGCAGGTTGAACACGTCCGCGGTGGCACGGCCGTTGATCACGTACAGCCACTGCTGACGCGGGTCGATGAAGATGTTCTTCACCGTTTCGGTCATCTGCGGCAGTTCGATGCGGTTCTGCTCGGTCGTGACCTCTTCGGTCATCATGTTCTCGGTGCGGGTCAACTCGACCACCTGCAGGTGCGCGCCGGTGGAAGCAGCCAGCAGCAGGGTGTCGCCATTGACGTTTACGCTGACATGATCCAGCGCACGCCCCTGCTCGTCGAGCACGAACGGCTGCTCGCCGTACGGGTAGTCGATGCCGGGGGCGATGGTTTTCTTGTTGTCCGGGTAGGTGATCTTGTAGGTGTGGTGAAACACCAGCGCCTGGCCATTGGACAAGCCCAGCACCACCAGCGGGCTACCCGGCTGGTCGGCACTGATCGAAGTGACCTGGGTGCCTGCCGGCAGTGGCAGGTCGACACGCTTGAGCTCGTTACCGGTCTTGGTATCGAAGAACAGTGCCTGGCCCTTGTCCGAAACACGCATGCCCACCAGGTTCTGCTCTTCAAGCGCGATCATCAGCGGCTTGCCGGCATCCTGTTGCAGCCAGGTCGGCTCCAGGGCTTTTTTGCTGGTCAGCTCGGCCCCCTGGAACAGCGGCAGCACCACATAGGCCAGATAGAAGAAGATCAGGGTGATAGCCGCCAATACGGCAAGCCCGCCTACCAGTACATACCAGCGGGTCAGGCGGTCCTTTAGCGCGCGCATGCGGCGCTTGCGTTGCAACTCCGGCGTATTGAAATCAATCCGCACGGGCTGGGAGTTTTGGGTCATGTTGGAATTGGCCAGATCATTCATGCGCACACCCTAGCGGTCCCGTGTGACAAAAACATTACAAAGTGGTGACGCACGAAAGCCCGCCGCACAGGAAACCTGGCTTCGGACTGGAGCTTCGTGGAAGAGGCCGGGCATCAGCGCCGGCCTCCCCTTCAGTTACTTACTTTTTTGCGACGTTACCTGCGTGGGACAGGCCCAGGTCAGCCAAGGTCTTGTCGACGACTTTGGCCGGCAGCGGGATGTAGCCATCCTTCACCACGACCTGCTGGCCAGCTTGCGACAGCACCAGCTTGACGAACTCGGCTTCCAGCGGGGCCAGAGGCTTGTTCGGGGCCTTGTTGACGTAGACGTACAGGAAGCGCGACAGCGGGTAGGTGCCGTTCAGGGCGTTGGCTTCATTGTCCTCAACGAACTCACCGCCTTCCTTCTTGGCCAGGGCCACGGTCTTGACGCTGGCGGTCTTGTAGCCGATACCCGAGTAGCCGATGCCGTTCAGCGAGGAGCTGATCGATTGCACGACCGAAGCCGAGCCAGGCTGTTCGTTGACGTTAGGCTTGAAGTCGCCTTTGCACAGGGCTTCTTCCTTGAAGTAGCCGTAGGTGCCCGATACCGAGTTACGGCCGAACAGCTGCACCGGCTTGTTGGCCAGGTCGCCGGTCACGCCCAGGTCACCCCAGGTCTTGACGTCGGCTTTGCCACCGCACAGGCGGGTGGAAGAGAAGATGGCGTCGACCTGGGCCATGGTCAGGCCTTTGATCGGGTTGTCCTTGTGCACGAACACAGCCAGGGCGTCTACGGCGACCGGGATGGCGGTCGGTTTGTAGCCGTACTTCTGCTCGAAGGCCTGCAGCTCGACGTCCTTCATCTTGCGGCTCATCGGGCCGAGGTTGGCGGTGCCTTCGGTCAGCGCGGGTGGCGCGGTGGAGGAGCCGGCAGCCTGGATCTGGATGTTTACGTTCGGATATTCCTTCTTGTAGGCCTCGGCCCACAGAGTCATCAGGTTGGCGAGGGTGTCCGAACCGACGCTGGAGAGGTTGCCCGAAACACCAGTGGTCTTGGTGTAGGTCGGGATCGCAGGATCGACAGCGGCTACCGCGTTGGCGGTTGCAACGCCAGCGGCGGCAAAGGTGAGGGCCGCCATCAAACGCTTCAGTTTCATGCCTTGCTCCTAGCAGGAATATTGGGGTGTTGGATGGAACGGGCCCAAGTATCTGTAGGCCGCATGAATACGATATGACTTGAATATGACAATTGGATGAAAGGCCATCATCAAAAGCAGGTCTGGCCTCTTCGCGGGCACGCCCGCAGACAGGGCTGTGTGACCCTTGTGGGAGCGGGCGTGCCCGCGAAGAGGCCAGTAGCCCTGGCGTAGATCAGCGCTTGTTGGCGAGCAGGTACAGACCCACGACCAGACCAACGGCACACAGCCCCGCCACATAGTAGGCCGGCGCCATCGGGCTCACTTTCAGCAGCGCAGTCACCACCATCGGTGTCAGCCCGCCAAAGATCGCGTAGGCCACGTTGTACGAGAACGACAGCCCGCTGAAGCGCACCACCGCCGGGAACGCCTTGACCATCACATAAGGCACCGCGCCAATCACGCCCACGCACAGGCCGGTCACTGCATACAGCGGGAACAGCAGCTCGGGCCGGGTCGGCAGGCTGTGGTAGAAGGTCCAGGAGGTCGCCAGCAGCAGCAGGCTGCCGATCACGAACACCCGGCCCGCGCCGAAGCGATCGGCCAGGCTGCCAGCGCCGATGCAGCCGAAGCTGAGCAGCACGATGGCCAGGCTGTTGGCCTTGAGCGAGTCGGTGGGGCTGATGTGGTAGATGCTCTGCAGCAGCGCCGGAGTCATCAGGATGAGCACCACGATGGCGGCCGACAGCATCCAGGTCAGCAGCATCGACAGGATGATCGCACCGCGATGGTCACGCAGCACCGCGCGCAACGGCAGCTCCTCGGCCAGCGCCTTGCGCTGCTGCATCTCGGCGAACACCGGGGTTTCGTGCAGCCAACGGCGCAGGTACACCGAGAACAGGCCGAATACACCGCCGAGCAGGAACGGGATACGCCAGGCGTAATCTGCCACTTCCTGTGCGCTGTACACAGTGTTGATCAGGGTCGCCACCAGCGAGCCAAGCAGGATACCTGCGGTCAGGCCAGCAGTGAGGGTGCCGCAGGCGTAGCCGGTGTTGCGCTCTGGCACATGCTCGGACACGAACACCCAGGCGCCCGGTACCTCGCCGCCGATAGCCGCGCCCTGAATTACGCGCATCAGCAGCAACAGGATCGGCGCCCACATGCCGATCTGTGCATAAGTGGGCAGCAGGCCCATGATCAGCGTTGGCAGGGCCATCATGAAGATGCTGAGGGTGAACATCTTCTTGCGCCCTAGCAGGTCGCCGAAATGGGCCATGATGATGCCGCCCAGCGGCCGCGCCAGGTAGCCGGCGGCGAAAATGCCAAAGGTTTGCATCAGGCGCAGCCATTCGGGCATGTCAGCCGGGAAGAACAGCTTGCCGACCACTGTGGCGAAGAACACAAAAATGATGAAGTCGTAGAACTCCAGCGCGCCGCCCAGGGCGGACAGTGAGAGGGTCTTGTAGTCACTGCGGGTCAGCGGCCGCGAAGGCTGCTCGATACTGCTCGGCACGGAGGTCATCGCTCATTGTTCTCTTTGTGGGCATGCAGGCCGCTTGGCATGCGGCTTCTGGATTGGAAGACAGGCGAAGATAGCAAATTGCTGAGCTGCGCCGAAAGCGATACAAAATCCCTACACATATTCATGAATGCGCGGTCGTCGCTGGCCGTTATGCTCTATATACTGGCACTTCGTAGGAAAAGGTTGCTCCTAACGTGGGATGTTGTGCGAAAACGCCGGTCATTACTGTCAGGCGGTTTCGCAGAGTTTCCCTACGGCCGCCCAGTGAAACGAAATCGGCGTAGTATGTTTCAAGCTGAATCGTTTACCCGGCCTTTGCGCCACACCAACGAAAAGCGTCACGGGTCAGAGGCCCCATCGCATGATTGAGCTCGAACAAGAAGATCCAATCCCGCAAGGCGACCTGGCCTTGCAGATCACCGCACTCCCGCGCGAAACCAACGGGTTTGGCGACATCTTCGGCGGCTGGCTGGTCGCCCAGATGGACCTGGCCGGCACCGCCATGGCCAGCCGTGTCGCCGGCGGCCGCGTGGCCACCGTGGCCATCGACCGCATGGCCTTTCTGGTCCCGGTCGCCGTCGGCGCGCAGCTATCGTTCTATACCCAGACCCTGGAAATCGGCCGCAGCTCGATCCAGATGATGGTCGAAGTGTGGAGCGACGACCCGCTGTCCAGCGAATGGCGCAAGGTCACCGAAGCAGTCTTCGTCTTCGTCGCCATCGACGGCAGTGGCCGCACCCGCTCCGTACCTCGTCGCTGAGCCACGCCGGCGGTAAACTCATTGCATGTGCCCGGGTCCAAGGCCCACTGGCAATCAATGAGATAAATGCAATGGCTACCTTCCAGGTCGTAACCGAGCAACATGGCGAACTCAACTGCTGGCGTATCAGCAGCGACCACGCCGAACTACTGATCGCCCAGCAGGGCGCACAGATCCTCAGCTACCAGCGCGTTGGCCAGCCACCGCTGCTGTGGCTGAGCGACCAGGCCATCTTCCGTAAGGGCAAGTCGGTACGCGCCGGTGTGCCGGTGTGCTGGCCGTGGTTCGGCAACCTGCAGCGCAACCCCCAGGCCGTGCAGGCCATGTACCACGGCGAACAGGCACCCGCCCACGGCCTGGCGCGCGCGCGCGACTGGCAATTGCTGGGTATCGAGGAAGCGGGCGAAGGCCTGCGCATCGAATTTGAACTGCCGGAAGCGCAGGGTGACCTGCCTGGCTGGCCTCATGACGTCGAGCTGAAGCTGGTAGTGGAGCTGGGCGAGGACCTGCAGCTGAACCTGACCAGCCGCAACATGGGCAATACCCCCGTGACCATCAGCCAGGCCCTGCACAGCTACTTCGCGGTCAGTGACGTGCGCCAGGCGCGGGTCGAAGGGGTGGAGGGGCTGAGCTATATCGAGACCCTGGCGGACTGGGAGCAGCGCCAGCAGAAGGGGCCGCTGGCGTTTGCCGGGGAGACTGACCGGATCTACCTGGCGACCCCGCAAACCCTGAGCATCGTCGACCCGCACTGGGAGCGGCGCATTACCTTGACCAGCAGTGGGTCGCGCTCGGCGGTGATCTGGAACCCTTGGACTGAACGGGCCAGGGAACTGCCGGACATGGCCGACGATGGGGGGCAGCGGATGCTGTGCATCGAGACGGCGAATGTGTGGGATGACCTGGTGGAATTGAAGCCTGGGGGCAGCAGCTCGCTGGGGGTCAGGATTGGCTGTGAAATGATCTGAGTCTTGCAGTGCCTGTTCGGGCCCCTTCGCGGGTAAACCTGCGAAAGCGCCGGTGCAGGCAATCAGAGGTCTGCGTCCTCCACCACCCTCACCTTCCCGGCATCCAGCGCATAGGCCGCATCGGCCAGGTCATTGCTGACCTTCTCCACCTTCAGCTTGCCGCTGACCCACAGCGGTGTGTAGATATCATCGATCTTCAGACCCTTCGGGTAGCGCACCAGCACCAGCTGGTTCGGCGGTGGCGGCGGCACATGGATGCACGCGCCTGGGTACGGCACCAGGAAGAACAGCGTGCTGTTGCCCTTGGCATCGCTCTCCAGCGGTACCGGGTAGCCCCCAAGGCGAATATCCTTGCCATTCATGGCCGCCACAGTCTTGGTCGAGTACATCACCGCCGGCAGGCCCTTGTTCTGCTTCAGGCCGCCCTTGTCAGTAAAGGTACCCATGGCTTCCGGCGAGTTGTGGTCGATTTCGGGCATTTGCTCGAGCGCCTGCTGGTCAGACTCGGGCATCAGCTCCAGCCAGTCGGTTTCAGGCAGTTCGGCATGGGCCAGGGTGCTGGCCAACAACAGTGAGACGAGGAAAAAGGCACGCATGAAAATGCTCGGCAACTCCAGTGAATTGCCGGGCATTCTAACCACTAATCAGCGCTTCTTGATGAATCCGTAAATCACCAGAAGGATCACGGCACCGACCAGCGCGCCAAGGAATCCCGCAGCCTGCCCGGCCTGATAGATGCCCAGCGCCTGACCGCCGTAGGTGGCCAGCAGGGAGCCGGCAACCCCCAGCAGGATGGTCATGATCCAGCCCATGCTGTCGTCGCCCGGCTTGATGAAGCGGGCCAGCAGGCCAACGATGAGGCCGATGAAGATGGTTCCAATGATACCCATGGCAATCCCTCTGCAGTGAAGATGGAACAAGCCAAAGCCTAGACAGCGCTTTGGCTCGTTGCCATTTCAGAGGGCAAGCCGCTGGTAGAAGTTCGATCAGTTGCCGATCAGGGCTTCTACTTCGGCAATCTTGCGCTCGAGGGTGGCCATGTCGTGGCAGCGCAGGGTGGCGTGGCCAACCTTGCGACCGGCCTTGAACGCCTTGCCGTAGTGATGCAGGTGGCAGTCACCGATGGCGACGACCTTTTCCACCGCCGGCACTTCACCGATGAAATTGAGCATCGCGCTCTCGCCGACCTTGGCGGTCGAGCCCAGCGGCAGGCCGGCGACGGCACGCAGATGGTTCTCGAACTGGCTGCACTCGGCGCCTTCGATGGTCCAGTGCCCGGAGTTGTGCACGCGCGGGGCGATTTCGTTGGCCTTCAGGCCGCCGCCGACTTCGAAGAACTCGAAGGCCATCACGCCCACATAGTCCAGTTGCTTGAGCACGCGGCCCACGTAGTCTTCGGCCAGGGCCTGTAGCGGGTGCGCCTGGCTGGCGACCGACAGGCGCAGGATGCCGCTTTCGTGGGTGTTGTGCACCAGAGGGTAGAAGCGGGTTTCGCCATCACGGGCACGCACGGCCACCAGCGACACTTCGCCGGTGAACGGCACAAAGCCTTCCAGCAGGCAAGGTACGCTGCCCAGCTCGGCAAAGGTACCGACCACGTCCTCAGGCGTGCGCAGCACCTTCTGGCCCTTGCCGTCGTAACCCAGGGTGCGGGTTTTCAGCACGGCCGGCAGGCCGATGCTGGCCACCGCGGCGTCCAGGTCGGCCTGCGAGAGGATGTCGGCGAAGGCCGGGGTAGGGATACCCAGGTCGCGGAACATGCTCTTCTCGAACAGGCGGTCACGGGCGATGCGCAGAGCTTCGGCGCTGGGGTACACCGGCACGAACTGCGAGAGGAAGGCCACGGTCTCGGCCGGGACGCTTTCGAACTCGAAGGTGACCAGGTCGACTTCGTCGGCCAGCTGGCGCAGGTGGTCCTGGTCGCCGTAGTCGGCACGCAGGTGCTCGCCCAGCGGCGCAGCACAGGCGTCCGGCGCCGGGTCGAGGAAGGCGAAGTTCATGCCCAGCGGGGTACCCGCCAGGGCCAGCATGCGGCCCAGCTGGCCGCCACCGATTACACCGATCTTCATGGGTTGAGCCTCAAGCCTGGCGCGGGTCTGGGTTGTCCAGCACGGTGTCGGTCTGTTCCGTGCGGAACTGCTTGAGCGCCGCGTGGTACTGCGGGTACTTGGCACCGAGGATGCTGGCCGACAGCAGCGCGGCGTTGACCGCACCGGCACGACCGATGGCCAGGGTGGCAACCGGCACGCCGGCTGGCATCTGCACGATCGACAGCAGCGAATCGACACCCGACAGCATCGACGATTGTACGGGCACACCCAGCACCGGCAGGTGGGTCTTGGCGGCGCACATGCCTGGCAGGTGGGCAGCGCCACCGGCACCGGCGATGATCACCTCGATGCCACGACCCTCAGCCTCCTCGGCATACTGGAACAGCAGATCCGGGGTACGGTGGGCGGAAACCACCTTCACCTCGTAGGGAATGCCGAGTTTTTCCAGCATATCGGCGGTGTGGCTAAGGGTGGACCAATCTGACTTGGAGCCCATGATCACGCCAACCAGTGCACTCATCGTCGAGCCTCTCCTGCAAGCGCCTTCTGGCGCGCTAAAAGCAACAAGCCACGCAGGTGGGCCGGCGTGGCTTGTCATACGGATTCTAAATCGACCAGGTCGGCCGAAGGCGCGGGATTGTAGCGTATTTCAAGGCCCTGCGCCCACCCCCGCAAGCACATGTCGGATCAAAGGGCAAGCTGTCTCGCAGGACAACTTTTTCCTGCCGCCTCTGGGTCGACGAATACCAGACGCTTGTATCCCCGATCTCGAAAACTCAGGTACGTACATATGAGTGTTTCACGCCTCTTCGCGCTTTCGTGTGGCCTGGTGCTCAGCTTGCAACTGCCAGCTGCTACTGCTGCCCGCTCGCTTACCGTCACCGTCTATGTTCACGACGACCTTGCCGACATGAGCAATGAACAATTGAACAAGGACTTCTTTCAGCATTGGCTGGACGAGATGCGCAGTTTCAGCCAACAGTCCATCGAGGTCATATTTCAACGCGAGGTAGAACACATTACCGATATTGCTTATGCAGGAATGCCGTCCGCTCAACTACTCGAGGCCTTCACCCGGCAACTGCATGAACAACAGCGCCACCCATCCTTTTCCTTTATGGATAAACAGCTGCTGCTGACGCGCAACAGCTATGATCACAGCGGTCTGAACTATAACGCCGGCCTTGCCTATCAGAAGCAAAACACGGCTATTGCGTCGGCAGGTGCATACGGTGCTCCAGCCCATGAAATCGGTCATTTGCTAGGCGCCACGCACGAAGATGCCGAACTGAAATTCAATGGCTGGGTGTGTGAAACGTACACCCACCCCCGTGTACCGGCCCGATCCAATTGCTACCGCTACAGCGACAAGAATCGCGCGAATATCGCGGACTACTTGAAATACAACTCAAACTGAAGCCTCACCTTGTGCGCCTGACGACTCAAGCTTGCGCCACAACAAGCGGACGTTGGCCTTGCGCACCAGTGCGCAGCGGTACAGACGAATTTCCAGTGGCACATGCCACTGGCTGCCGCCGCAGATCGCCAGTTCGCCCCGCTCCAGTTCGCCACGCATCGACAGGCGCGGCACCCAGGCGATGCCCATGCCCTCCAACGCCATGCTCTTGAGGCTGTCGGCCATGGCGGTTTCGTAGACGGTGGTATAGCGCAGGTTTCGCTGGCGCAGCAGCAAATTGACCGACCGACCGAGGAAAGCGCCGGCGGTATACGCCAGCAGCGGCACACTGCCCTCGCCTTCCAGGTCGAACAACGGCTTGCCGTCGGCATCCACGGCGCACACCGGCAACATTTCAGTGGTGCCCATGTGCAGCGACGGGAAGATTTCGGCATCCATCTGCAAGGCGGCATCCGGGTCATAGAAGGCCAGCATCAGGTCGCAGCCACCTTCACGCAATGCATGCACGGCATCTCCGACGTTGGTCGCAACCAGGCGGGTGGCGATGTTCAAACCATCGTTGCGCAACTGGGCCACCCAACGCGGGAAAAAGCCCGACGCCAGCGAGTGTGCAGCGGCCACCTGTACCACTTCACCCTGCCCGCCCTCCAGGTGATGCAAATGGCGGAGAATTTCGCTCAATTGGTCGACAACAGTACGCGCGGTGACGAGAAACAGCTGCCCGGCCTCGGTCAGTTCGATCGGCGTGCGGGAACGATTCACCAATTGCAGGCCCAAAGCTGCTTCCAGACTGCGTATACGCCGGCTGAAGGCAGGTTGGGTAACGAAACGCCGCTCTGCAGCCTGGGAAAAACTGCGGGTCGCAGCCAGCGCGCTGAAGTCTTCCAGCCATTTGCTTTCAAGGTTCACGAAGCACATCTCCTGGCGTGCACCAAAATGGAACACGCTCGAACATCAATTGGCGTCACATGAAACACTATGCCGTTTGTGCATAGGTTAGCGTGCAACAGCATTGGCCGCAAAATCACCTTCAGGCCTAGGATTGGCGCCATTCCGGCATGTGCCGGGTCAAAATCGAGATGATATACATCATGTCCTCCGCTGCATCGTTCCGCGTCGAAAAAGATTTGTTGGGTACCCTTGAAGTTCCTGCAGATGCCTACTACGGCATCCAGACCCTGCGCGCTGCCAACAACTTCCACCTCTCCGGTGTTCCGCTGTCGCACTATCCGAAGCTGGTCGTGGCCCTGGCCATGGTCAAGCAGGCTGCTGCTGACGCCAACCGTGAGCTGGGCCACCTGAGCGATGCCAAGCACGCTGCCATCACCGCAGCCTGCGCCCGCCTGATCAAAGGCGATTACCACGACCAGTTCGTGGTGGACATGATCCAGGGCGGTGCTGGTACTTCTACCAACATGAACGCCAACGAAGTGATCGCCAACGTTGCGCTGGAGGCCATGGGCCACCAGAAGGGTGAGTACCAGTACCTGCACCCGAACAACGACGTGAACATGGCGCAGTCGACCAACGACGCCTACCCGACGGCTATCCGCCTGGGCCTGCTGCTGGGCCACGACGCGCTGCTGGCCAGCCTCGACAGCCTTATCCAGGCCTTCGCTGCCAAGGGTAAAGAGTTCGACCACGTACTGAAGATGGGCCGTACCCAGCTGCAGGACGCCGTACCGATGACCCTGGGCCAGGAATTCCGTGCCTTCGCCACCACCATGACCGAAGACCTGCAGCGCCTGCGCTCGCTGGCCCCGGAACTGCTGACCGAAATCAACCTGGGCGGTACCGCCATCGGTACCGGCATCAACGCCGACCCTGGCTACCAGGCCCTGGCCGTACAGCGCCTGGCTGCCATCAGCGGCCAACCGCTGGTACCGGCTGCCGACCTGATCGAAGCCACCTCCGACATGGGCGCCTTCGTACTGTTCTCCGGCATGCTCAAGCGTACTGCAGTCAAGCTGTCGAAGATTTGCAACGACCTGCGCCTGCTGTCTAGCGGCCCACGCACCGGCATCAACGAAATCAACCTGCCAGCGCGTCAGCCAGGCAGTTCGATCATGCCAGGCAAGGTCAACCCGGTTATCCCGGAAGCCGTCAACCAGGTGGCCTTCGCCATCATGGGCAACGACCTGGCCCTGACCGTCGCCGCCGAAGGTGGCCAGCTGCAGCTGAACGTGATGGAGCCGCTGATCGCCTACAAGATCTTCGACTCGATCCGCCTGCTGCAACGTGCCATGGACATGCTGCGCGAGCACTGCATCGTCGGTATCACCGCCAACGAACAGCGCTGCCGTGAACTGGTCGAGCACTCGATCGGCCTGGTCACCGCACTGAACCCGTACATCGGCTACGAAAACGCCACCCGTATCGCCCGCGTTGCCCTGGAAACCGGCCGCGGCGTACTGGAACTGGTGCGTGAAGAGAAGCTGCTGGACGACGCGATGCTCGACGACATCCTGCGTCCGGAAAACATGATCGCTCCCCGTCTGGTTCCGCTGAAGGCGTAACCAGGCCGCTGTAAACAGTCTCACCAGGTCGAGGGACTAGACACCTCTCAACCTTTCCAAGGCCCGAGCCTATGCTTCGGGCCTTTTTTTTGCCTGAAGGATTTGGGGGCTGCTTTGCAGCCCCCCGAACATCGGCACACAACTTGCTCCATAATGCGTCCCAGGCCAACGGGATTACCCAGCATGCTGCACAGCCACCTGACCACCCTCAACGCGGTTTCGCTGATCCTCAACGTCTTCCAGGCAGACGGTTGCGAGGCGTCGGCGCTGCTGGCCGGCAGCGGCATCGGCCCGGCAGACCTGGGCCATGCCGATGCGCGTATCACCACCCAGCAGGAACTGCAGGTGTGCGCCAACGCCGTTGCCCGACGCGAAGATATAGGCCTGGAGCTGGGCCAGCGCATGCATGTGTCGTGCTACGGCATGCTCGGTTACGCCCTGCTCTCCAGTGCCACTTTGGGTGACGCCTTGCGCTTGGCGCTGCAGTATCCGGCACTGCTGGGAACAGTCTTCAAACTGCGTTTGCTCGACGACGGCCAGCGCATCTGGCTCAGCGCCAGCGACTACCACGACAGCCCGGCGCTGACCGCCTTCAATGCAGAGTTCTGCCTGGTGTCGCTGAAGGTCATCTGCGACGACCTGCTCGGCCGCCCGCTGCCCCTGCTGGGTGCTCGTTTTGAACACCCACGGCCCGGTTACCATGCTCTCTATGCCGGGGCATTCCAGTGCCCGGTAGGTTTCGACGACGAGGACAATGCCTTTGCCTTCGAACGGCGCTGGCTGGACACGCCACTGCCGCTGGCCGACCCGATTACCCACAAGGCCATGAGCGAACGCTGCCGACGCCTGAACCTGGAATTCACCGGCCGCCAGGCCTGGCTGGGGCGGATTCGCCAACTGCTGGCGCAGCAACTGGATGCAGCGCCCGGGCTGGAAGGGCTGGCGCGGCAGATGAACTGCTCATCGCGCACCCTGCGCCGGCATTTGCAGGCGTTGGGCAGCAGTTATCAACAGCTGCTGGATGAACTGAGGTTCGAGCGGGCCAAGCAGTTGCTGGCTGATGAGCAGATGCCGATCTATCGGATTGCCGAGTGCCTGGGGTTCAGCGAGACCGCCAGTTTTCGGCATGCCTTCCAGCGTTGGAGTGGCGTCGCGCCCAGTCACTTCCGCGGTTGACCTGTACCGGCCTCTTCGTGGGCTTGCCCGCGAAGAGGCCGGTACAGGAAAAGTGGGCCAAAGAGCTTGGCCATATCGATCCCCTTTTGGCCACTTGCGTCGTTCTCCACCACTGGCCCGCCCATGAAAATGGGCCCACGCCAGTACCTACCGGAGAACAACAATGCTGACGATCTATTCCGATGACCACCGCCTGCACCATGGCCGCTGCGAGCTGATCGACGGCAAGCTGATGCCCTGTTTCGAAATGCCGTCACGCGCCGACCATGTGCTCGACCAAGTGAAAAAACGCAACCTTGGCGACATCCAGGGCCCCACCGACTATGGCCGTGCACCGTTGCTGCGCATCCACAGTGCCGATTACCTGAATTTCTTCGAAGGTGCCTGGGCGCGCTGGGCCGCACTGGGTCAGGATGGCGACCTGCTGCCATTCACCTGGCCCGCACGCACCCTGCGCCAGATAAAACCCACCGGCCTGCACGGTGAACTGGGCTACTACAGCTTCGACGCCGGCGCACCGATCACCGCCGGTACCTGGCAGGCTGCCTACAGCGCCGCCCAGGTCGCCCTCACCGCCCAGGCGGCGATCCAGCAAGGCGCCCATTCCGCCTTCGCCCTGTGCCGCCCGCCAGGGCACCATGCGGCTGGCGAAGTCATGGGCGGCTATTGCTACCTGAACAACGCCGCCATCGCCGCCCAGGCCTTCCTTGACCAGGGCCGGCGCAAGGTCGCAATCCTCGATGTCGACTATCACCACGGCAACGGCACCCAGGACATCTTCTACAGCCGCAACGATGTGTTCTTCGCCTCGATCCATGGCGACCCGCGCGACGAATTCCCGTTCTTCCTCGGCTATGCCGATGAAACCGGCGAGGGTGCCGGCGAAGGCTGCAACATCAACTACCCACTGCCGGCTGGCAGCGACTGGGCCGCCTGGAACGCCGCCCTGGAGGACGCCTGCCAGCGCATCGCCGCCTATGACGCTGACGTGCTGGTGATCTCGCTGGGCGTGGATACCTTCAAGGACGACCCGATCTCGCAGTTCAAGCTGGACAGCCCGGACTACCTGGAAATGGGCAAGCGCATCGCCCAGCTCGGCAAGCCGACCCTGTTCGTGATGGAAGGCGGCTACGCTGTGGAAGAAATCGGTATCAACGCGGTCAATGTGCTGGAAGGCTTCCAGCAGGCCCAGCCAGGAGCCCGATAATGGTTCGACTCAAGCGTCTGCTCGCCCCGTTCATCGCCGCTACCCTGTTCACCGGTGCCCTGCAGGCCCAGACCGAACAGCGCACCCTGCGGGTGTTCAACTGGTTCGACTACATCACTCCGCAAACTCTCACCGAGTTCCAGAAAGACAGCGGAGTGAAGCTGGTCTACGACATCTTCGACACCAACGAGGCGCTGGAAGCGAAACTGCTGACCGGCAACTCAGGATATGACGTGGTAGTGCCATCCAACGTGTTCCTCGCCAAGCAGATCGAAGCGGGTGTGTTCCAGCCGCTGGACCGCAGCAAGCTGCCGAACTGGCAGCACCTGGACCCGGCGCTGATGAAGCTGATCGAAGCCAACGACCCCGGCAACAAATTTGCCGTACCCTACATGTACGGCACAGTGCTGATCGGCTTCAACCCGGCCAAGGTCAAGGCTGCGCTCGGCGAGAACGCCCCGGTGGACAGTTGGGACCTGATCTTCAAGGAAGAGAACATCGCCAAGCTCAAGCAATGCGGCGTGGCCCTGCTCGACTCGCCGTCGGAGATCATGCCGCTGGCCCTGCAGTACCTGGGCCTGCCACCGAACAGCGACAAACCGGCTGATTACAAGAAAGCCGAAGCGCTGATGCTGAAGATCCGCCCGCACATCACCTACTTCCATTCCTCGAAGTACATGGCTGACATCGCCAACGGCGATATCTGCGTGGCAGTGGGCTACAGCGGCAGCTTCTCTCAGGCAGCCAACCGCGCCCGCGAGGCGAAGAATGGCGTTGTGGTGGACATGCGCCTGCCCAAGGAAGGTGCACCGATCTGGTTCGACATGCTGGCGATTCCGAAGAACGCGACCAACCCGGAAGATGCCCACGCGTTCATCAACTACTTACTGCGGCCTGAGGTGATTGCGCCTATCAGCGACTTTGTCGGGTACCCGAACCCGAACAAGGATGCGACCGACAAGGTCGACCCGGCGATTCGCAACAACCCCAACCTGTATCCGACAGCGGAGGCGATGGCCAAGCTGTATACCCTCAAGCCCTTGGCGCGGGATGCCGAGCGAGCTCGGACCAGGGCCTGGACACGGATCAAGTCCGGTACCTGATTTAGAGCCGGGGCTGCTTTGCAGCCCAATCGCCGGCAAGCCAGCTCCCACAGGATCTCCACTACCTGTGGGAGCTGGCTTGCCGGCGATTGGGCCGACTAGCGGCCCTATTCACTTCCTCCAGGCCTTGCGCAAGCGCATCAAAGCCTCGGCAATCTCCCCCTCCGGCACCGCTGCAAACCCCAGCACCAGCCCTGCCCTTTTATCCACAGGCACCTCGCTGTCAGCCAGCCAGAAATTGCTCAGCGGCGTCACCTCCACCCCCACCGCTTCAGCCTTGGCCACCAACTCCTGCTCCCGCGCAAAGTTATCCACATCGACCTTCACATGCAGCCCGGCCGCCACCTCCGGCATGCCGCTCAAACCCGGAATATCCACGGGCCAGCCAGCCTTCAGCACATTGCGCCGGCTCAACGCCGCCTTGCGCATGCGCCGAATATGCCGCTGGAAGTGCCCCCGTGCCATGAACTCTGCCATCACGCACTGGCTACTGACCTCCGAATGCCGCACCGCCAGCGCCCTGCCCTGGCTGAACGGCTGCGCCAGTTGTGGTGGCAGTACCAGATAGCCCAGGCGCAACGCAGGAAAGGCGATCTTGCCGAAGGTACCGACGTACAGCACCCGCCCGTGCCGGTCGAGCGCCGCTAGCGGGGCCAAGGGCGCACCGCTGTACCGGTACTCGCCGTCGTAGTCGTCTTCGATGATCCAGCCTTCGCTGCGCTCGGCCCATGCCAGCAGCTCCAGGCGTCGCGCCAGGCTCATGGTCACCCCGGTCGGGTACTGGTGGGCTGGCGTGACATAGGCCAGCCGGCAATCCGTCAGTTGCCCGAGCCGGCGACAGTCCATGCCGTCCTCGTCCACCGGCACGCCACACAGCCTGCCACCGGCCAGCGCAAAGGCATGCCCGGCTGCGCGGTAACCCGGGTTTTCCACAGCCACACCGTCGCCGGGCTGCAATAGCAACTGTGCACAAAGGCTGATGGCCTGCTGCGCACCACTGGTGATCACAATTTGTTCAGCAGTACAACTCAGCCCACGCGAGCGACGCAGGTAGGCCGCGATCAGTTCGCGCAGCAGCGGCTCGCCTGCCGGGTCACCATAACCCAACTGCGCCGGAGCCGGGTTGCGCCAGAAACCCGCCTGCAGCTTGGCCCAGACGTCGAACGGGAACAGGTCGAACGCCGGAATACCGACGCGAAAAGCACGCGGTGCACCGCTTCTTGGGGGCGGCAGATGGTTACTTTTCAGGCGCTGCAAAGGCTCGCTGGAACGACGCTTGCTGGATAAATCCTCAGTATTTTCTGAGGGAGATGTGGATAAGTCTGTTGATAACCCACGGGATAACCCTGTGGATACTTGTGTGGATAGTTTTGCAGTGGAGAGCTTCGGTAACTGGCTGACATAGGTGCCGTCGCCTACCCGGCTTTCGATGTAGCCCTCGGCATATAGCTGGTCATAGGCCCGCACCACACTATTGCGTGACAGCGCCAGCATGGCGGCCAGATCACGAGTGGCCGGTAGCCGCGTGCCACTGCTCAGGCGCCCGTCCAGCACCCGCGCACGTAGCGCCTGGTACAGCTGCTGGCTGAGCCCGCGGCGGCGATCGAGGTCGATCCCGGCAGGGTCGAAAGGCAACACGAGGGGGCGCTCGCTCATGGCATTGGACCTATAAAAACAGCTGTTAATGGCTCTTACTATGAACCAATAGCCTGCCTAGGATGGAGCCATCGCACAAGGAAACCGAGCATGTACAACAGCAAACCCCATCAGGAACACGACCTCGGGCGCCTGCACCAGCACATGCTCGACACCCGCCTGGCCATCCTGGTCAGCCAGGGCGAACAAGGCCTGCTGGCCACGCACCTGCCAGTGCTGGTCGATATTGCCGAAGGCGAATTCGGCACCGTCTATGCCCACCTGGCGCGGGCCAACCCCCAATGGCACGACCTGAGGCAAGGTGGCGAAGCCCTGCTGGTGTTCCCCGGCGCCGATGCCTATGTCAGCCCCGGTTACTACCCGAGCAAGACCGACAACCCCAAGGTGGTGCCAACCTGGAACTACCTGGCGGTGCACGCCTATGGCCCAGCCGAAGTGATCCACGAAGCCGAAACCTTGCTGGCCATTGTCAGCCGACTGACCGAGCGCCACGAACAAGGCCGCGACGAACCGTGGAAAGTAACCGACGCCCCGCGTGATTACCTCGATGGCATGCTCCGCGCCATCGTCGGTGTTCGCTTGCCCATCACCCGCCTGCAAGGCGCGCGCAAGCTAAGCCAAAACCGCTCTGAGCAAGACATTGCCGGCGTGCGTGAAGGCCTTAGCGCCAGCCCCGATTACCTGGATAACCAACTCGCGGCGCATATGCGCCAACTCTGAAGGAATAGCCCATGTCCAGCGTTACCCTGCGTCCTGTCACCACCCAAGACCATGCTGCCTGGCTCGCCCTGTGGCAGGCCTACTTGCACTTCTATAAATCCGAATTGGCCGATGAGGTCAGCCTCAGCACCTGGCAACGCCTGCTCGACCCAAACGAACCGACCCATTCAGCCTTGGCCTGGGTCGATGGCAAGGCGGTGGGCATGGTCAACTTCATCTACCATCGTTCCAACTGGAGCATTGGCAACGCCTGCTACCTGCAGGACCTGTACGTGGAAAGCGGGCAGCGCTGCCTGGGCATCGGCCGCCAGCTGATCGAGCACGTCTACGCCCAAGCCAAGACCGACAACTGCATCAAGGTGTACTGGGTGACCCATGAGACCAACGCCACCGCCATCAGCCTGTACCAACAGGTTGCCGAGCGCTCGGGCTTCATCCAATTCCGCAAAGAGTTCTAAGGCCGAACATGACCGACGCATTGAACTGGAAACCCGCCGCAGTCCCACAGGCCGACCCTATCGACGGCCGTTTCATCCGCCTCGAAAAGCTTGACCCGGCGCGACATGGCGACGACCTCTGGGAGGTGTTGCAAGGCCCGGCTGCCGATCCGGTACTGTGGGACTACTTGCCCTATGGCCCATTTGCCGAGCGTGCCGCCTTCGACCGTTGGCTGGAAGGCAACGCCGCCGGCCGCGACCCGCTGTTCTACACCGTCATCGACCGCACCAGCGGCCAGGCCCAGGGCATCCTCAGCCTGATGTCGATCGTGCCCGACCACGGTCGCATCGAAATTGGCCACATCGCCTTCGGCGCCGCCATGCAGCGTACACCCAAGGGCACCGAGGCGGTGTACCTGCTGGGCAAGCTGGGCTTCGAGCTGGGCAACCGCCGGCTGGAGTGGAAGTGCAACAACGCCAACGCCCGCTCCAAGCGTGCTGCGGAGCGGTTTGGCTTTGTCTATGAAGGAGTGTTCCGCAAGCACCTTGTGGTGAAGGACCACAATCGGGATACGGCGTGGTATTCGATTACCGATGATGAGTGGCCAGCGGTGGCCGCCGGGTTCGAGCGGTGGTTGAGCGATACCAACCAACAACCTGGAGGTCAGGTAGAAACACTTGAGGCATGCCGTAAAAGTTGAGAGTTGTGTTGGATCAGCCGGCCTCTTCGCGGGTACTGACCTCAGGCTTGCGGGGGCCTGTAGGAGCAGCCTTGTGCTGCGAAGAGGCCGTCAGATTCAACGCAAAAAAAGGGGAGCATTCGCTCCCCAGAGGTTAACCGCTTATAGATGAGGGCTTATCTCAGCCCTCGATCTCGATCAGGATCTCGCCCGGAGTCACACGGTCGCCCTTGGCCACGTGGATGGCCACGACCTTGCCAGCGATACCCGCCTGCACTTCGGTCTCCATCTTCATGGCTTCGGTGATCAGCACGGCCTGGCCGGTCTTGACCATGTCGCCTTCCTTGACCAGCACATCGACGATGTTGCCTGGCATGGTGGTGCTGACGTGGCCCGGGGCACTGGCCTGCTTGCGCTTGCTGCTGCCGCCGCCGACGAATTCGTTGAGTGGCTCGAACACCACTTCTTCCGGCATGCCGTCGATCGACAGGTAGAAGTGGCGCTTGCCTTCGGCCTTCACGCCCACACCGGTGATGTCGACACGGTAGGTTTCGCCGTGCACATCGATGACGAACTCAGTCGGTACGCCTTCACCGCTGTGGGACGCCACTGCGCCCGCTTCAGGAATTGGCAGCAGAACTTCGGGAGTCAGGGTGCCGGCTTCACGCTCTTCGAGGAACTTGCGGCCAATGTCAGGGAACATGGCGAAAGTCAGCACGTCTTCTTCGCATCGGGCCAGGGCGCCGATATCGGCACGCAGCTTGGCCATTTCCGGCTTCAACAGGTCGGCTGGGCGCACGTCGATCACTTCTTCACTGCCGATCGCCTGACGGCGCAGCTGCTCATTGACCACGCCCGGAGCCTTGCCGTAACCGCCTTGCAGGTACAGCTTCACCTCGTTGGTGATGGTCTTGTAGCGCTCGCCGGCCAACACGTTGAAGAATGCCTGGGTACCGACGATCTGCGAGGTCGGGGTCACCAGCGGTGGGAAGCCGAGGTCTTCACGCACGCGCGGGATCTCAGCCAGCACTTCGTTCATGCGGTTGAGGGCGCCCTGTTCCTTGAGCTGGTTGGCCAGGTTGGAAATCATGCCGCCCGGTACCTGGTTGACCTGCACGCGGGTGTCCACGGCGGTGAACTCGCTTTCGAACTGGTGGTACTTCTTGCGCACGGCATAGAAGTACAGGCCGATTTCCTGCAGCAGTTCCAGGTCCAGACCAGTATCGAATTCGCTGCCCTTGAGCGCGGCAACCATCGACTCGGTACCCGGGTGGCTGGTGCCCCAAGCGAAGCTGGAGATGGCGGTGTCGATGTGATCGGCGCCGTTTTCCACAGCCTTCAGCTGACACATTGCGGCCAGGCCGGCAGTGTCGTGGGAGTGGATGAACACCGGCAGCGACTGCTCGGCTTTCAGCGCCTTGACCAGTTCGCCGGTGGCGAACGGGGTCAGCAGGCCGGCCATGTCCTTGATCGCGATCGAGTCGCAACCCATGGCTTCCATCTGCTTGGCCTGGTTCACGAAGGCTTCGATGGTGTGCACCGGGCTGGTGGTGTAGGCGATGGTGCCCTGAGCGTGCTTGCCGGCAGCCTTGACCGCTTCAATGGCCACGCGCAGGTTACGCACGTCGTTCATGGCATCGAAGATACGGAATACGTCGATACCGTTGACTGCGGCCTTGGCGACGAACGCCTTGACCACGTCGTCGCTGTAGTGGCGGTAGCCCAGCAGGTTCTGGCCGCGCAGCAGCATTTGCAGGCGGGTGTTGGGCAGCGCTGCGCGCAGCTTGCGCAGGCGCTCCCACGGGTCTTCCTTGAGGAAGCGCACGCAGGCGTCGAAGGTGGCGCCACCCCAGACTTCCAGCGACCAGTAGCCGACCTTGTCGAGCTTGTCGCAGATCGGCAGCATGTCTTCGGTACGCATGCGGGTGGCCAGCAGGGACTGGTGGGCGTCGCGCAGGATCGTGTCGGTTACGTGAATTTTCTTGGACATTATGGGGTTCCTCACAGGCCTGCGTGGGCGGCGATGGCGGCGGCGATGGCCAGGGCCAGCTCTTCGGGTTTGCGCTTGATCGAGTAATTGGTCAGTTCCGGGTGGCTTTCGACGAAGCTGGTGTTGAACTGGCCGCTACGGAATTCCGGATTGCGCAGGATTTCCTGGTAGTACGCGGCGGTGGTCTTCACCCCTTGCACGCGCATGTCGTCCAGGGCCCGCAGGCCGCGGTCCATGGCTTCTTCCCAGGTCAACGCCCACACCACCAGTTTCAGGCACATGGAGTCGTAGAACGGCGGGATGGTGTAGCCGGTGTAGATCGCTGTGTCGGTACGCACGCCTGGGCCGCCGGGTGCGTAGTAACGGGTGATCTTGCCGAAGCTGGGCAGGAAGTTGTTCTTCGGATCTTCGGCGTTGATGCGGAACTGCAGCGCGTAACCGCGGTGCTGGATGTCTTCCTGCTTGACCGACAGCGGCAGGCCCGAGGCAATGCGGATCTGCTCACGGACGATGTCGATACCGGTGATTTCCTCGGTGATGGTGTGTTCCACCTGCACCCGGGTGTTCATTTCCATGAAGTACACCTCGCCATCGGCGAGCAGGAACTCCACGGTACCGGCGTTCTCGTAGTTCACCGCCTTGGCCGCACGCACCGCCAGGTCGCCGATGTAGGCGCGCTGTTCGGGGGTGAGCTGGGGGCTCGGAGCAATTTCGATGAGTTTCTGGTTGCGGCGCTGGATCGAGCAGTCGCGCTCGAACAGGTGCACGACGTTGCCAAAGCTGTCACCGAGGATCTGCGCCTCGATGTGCTTGGGGTTGACGATGCACTTTTCCAGGAACACTTCCGCAGAACCAAAGGCCTTGGTAGCCTCGGAGATGACGCGGGGGAAATTCTGTTCCAGTTCTTCACGGCTGTTGCAACGGCGAATACCACGGCCGCCACCACCAGAGGTGGCCTTGAGCATGACCGGGTAACCGATGCGGTCACCTTCGCTCAGGGCTTCGTGAATATCGGCAACGTTGCCTTCTGTACCCGGGGTTACCGGCACACCAGCGGCGATCATGGTGCGACGCGCTTCGGTCTTGTCGCCCATGCGGCGGATGACCTCGGCGGCCGGGCCGATGAACTTGATCCCGCGCTCGGCGCAGATCTCTGCCAGTTCAGCATTTTCCGACAGGAAACCATAACCTGGGTGCAGGGCATCACAGCCGGTTTCCACAGCCAGGTTCACCAGCTTGCGCGGGTTCAGGTAACCGGCCAGCGGCTCGGCACCAATGCTGTGGGCTTCATCGGCACGCTTGACGTGCAACGCATGGCGGTCGGCGTCGGAATAGATCGCCACCGAGCGAATGCCCATTTCGGCGCACGCACGCACGATCCGAACTGCAATTTCACCTCGGTTGGCGATCAGGATTTTTTTTATCACTGGAGTCTTCCCAAAGCCGTAGGAACAGTCGAGCCGGTTCTCCCGGTCGGCGCGTGACCAGACGTTGCTGGCCAGTCGCACATTCACCCTAGCGCTGTAGGTTGATAAACAAAAATCAATATTTGTTAGGGGCTGTATTAGCAAAAGCTTATAGTGCGGTAACAAGGTGTTGCCGAAGGGCGGATAAAAATGCGTAAGTCCTTGATGCGTATGACTTTGCGTCAACTGCAGATCTTCAACGAGGTGTGCGATTTGCGTTCATACAGCCGTGCGGCAGAAGAGATGGCGCTTACGCAACCCGCCGTTAGTCTACAGATCCGTCAGCTCGAAGAGCTGATCGGTCAGCCGCTGTTCGAGTACGTGGGTAAGAAGCTTTACCTGACCGAAGCTGCCGAGGCCCTGCAACGCGCCAGCCGCGATATCTTCGGGCGCCTGGAGAGCCTGGACATGCAGCTTTCGGACATGCAGGGCTCATTGCAGGGGCAGTTGAAACTGGCGATCGAGTCCAGTGCCAAGTACTTCGTGCCACACCTGTTCGCGGCTTTCAAGCAGCGTCACCCGGAGGTCAACCTGACCCTGACGGTGGTCAATCGCGCCCAGGCCATCCGCCGCCTGTCGGACAACCGCGACGACCTGATCATCATGTCCATGGTGCCGCAGGACATGGGCCTGGAGTTTCTGCCGTTCCTCAACAACCCGATCATCGCGGTGGCGCCGCCCGAGCACCCGCTGTGCAAGCTGGAGCAACTGCGCCTGCAGGACCTGGAGCCTCATACCCTGCTGGTCCGCGAACAGGGTTCGGGCACGCGCAAGGCTTGCGAGGAATACTTCAAGGACAAGCGCGTGCATTTCACCCAGACCCTGGAGGTGGCCTCGGCCGACGCCCAGCGCGAGTGCGTAATTGCCGGGCTGGGCATTGCCATGCTTACCCGCCATGCGGTCAACCTGGAGCTGGCTACCGGTGTATTGAGGGAGCTGCCGGTGGAAGAACTGCCGCTGTACCGCAGCTGGTGCGTGGTGCAGTCCAAGGCCAAACGGCAGTCGCCGGTGGCCTTGGCTTTCCTGGCGTTCATCCGCAGCGAACGTGCGCTGATCAGCGCGCTGGTTGAGCGTTTTTCGGGGAAGCTGCTGCCGACGCCTGCCAGACCGTGAGCTCTTGCAGTTCGGGGTAGTCCACTAGTTCGCGGAGCAATTGACGTTGGTCGCAATAGCTTTCGATCGCGCGGCGGTATTCCATGCGGCGCTGATCCTTTTCCTGCTGCTTGCGAGCCTTGGCGCTGGGTTGGTACGTACCGTCGAAGTCACGAGCCATTGCCTGTCTCCCAGATAGGATGCGGGAGTTTCAGACTGGCTTGAGTGGTTTACGGTTTGGCTGTGGAATGGTGACAGAATCGTGAATTTTCACTCCCTGTACCGGCCCATTCGCGAGCAAGCCCGCGAAGAGGCCGGCGCAGGGAGAATTCAGTCGTCGGTAGCCTTGATCGACTTGGGCGACAAGCGCAGGCTGCGCAAGCTGCGCTTCACGCTCTTCAGGTGGTTGACCAGGCTCGGCCCGCGCGCCATGGCTACGCCCATGGCCAGCACGTCGATCACCACCAGGTGGGCGATACGCGAGGTCAGCGGGGTGTAGATTTCGGTGTCTTCATGCACATCGATCGCCAGGTTGACAGTCGAAAGCTCCGCCAGCGGTGTCTGGCTTGGGCACAGGGTAATCAGGTTGGCGCCGCTCTCACGGACCAGGTTGGCGGTAATCAGCAGGTCCTTGGAACGGCCCGACTGGGAAATGCATACCGCCACATCACCTGGTTTCAGGGTCACCGCCGACATCGCCTGCATGTGCGGGTCGGAATAGGCTGCCGCGCTGAGCAACAGACGGAAGAATTTGTGCTGAGCATCGGCCGCCACCGCACCGGAGGCGCCAAAGCCATAGAACTCCACACGCTGCGCCTGGGCCATGGCAGTCACCGCCTGCTGCAGCGCCTGTGGGTCGAGGTGCTCGCGCACTTCCATCAGGGTGTGCAGCGTGGTGTCGAAGATCTTCAGGCTGTAGTCGGCGACCGAGTCGTCTTCATGGATGGCGAACTGGCCGAAACTCGCCCCCGCAGCCAGGCTCTGCGCCAGCTTCAGCTTCAGGTCCTGGAAGCCCGAGCAACCGATCGCGCGGCAGAAACGCACGATGGTCGGTTCGCTGATACCCACGCTGTGCGCCAGATCGGCCATGGAGCTGTGCATGACGGCAGCCGGGTCGAGTAGCACGTGGTCGGCTACCTTGAGTTCCGATTTGCGCAGCAGGTGGCGCGATTGGGCGATATGTTGCAACAGATTCACAGGCTGGACTCGGTTATGATCGGCTGGCCGGGTTGTAGCTTTCTTGTAGTTATACTACATGGACGCCAACCCGCCCAGTTAAACGAACGTGGAGAGTGGTGGTTTGACTATTCCTTGCGACATTCTGGTCTTCGGCGGCACCGGCGATCTGGCCCTGCACAAACTGCTTCCGGCGCTCTACCACCTGTTTCGCGAGGCCCGTCTGAACAACGCCGTGCGGATCATCGCGCTGGCACGACGCAACTTGCCACGTAACGATTATCTCAAGCTCGCCGAACGCCATTGCCGGGCACAGATTGCCCGCAGCGACTTCGACGAAGAGGTCTGGCAGCGGTTTTCCGCGCGGGTCGACTATTTCGCCATGGATGCTTCGCAAAGCGCCGACTTCGGTCGCCTGGCGCGCTACCTGGGCGAACCCGGCGGCTTGACGCGCATCTTCTACCTGGCCACCGCCCCCAATCTGTTCGTGCCGATTGCCAAGCACCTGCATAACGCCGGCCTGGCAGACACTGAGGCGCGCATCGTGCTGGAAAAGCCGATCGGCCACTCGCTGGAATCGGCTACCGCCATCAACGAAGCGATTGGCGCAGTGCTGGAGGAAAACCAGGTATTTCGCATCGACCACTACCTGGGCAAGGAAACCGTGCAGAACCTCATGGCCCTGCGTTTTGCCAACGCCCTGCTGGAGCCGGTGTGGCGCAACAACCAGGTTGATCACGTGCAGATCAGCGTTTGCGAGACCCTGGGTGTAGAGAACCGTGGTGCCTACTACGACCGCGCCGGGGCGACCCGCGACATGTTGCAGAACCACCTGCTTCAGCTGCTATGCCTGGTGGCCATGGAGCCCCCCGCGCAGTTCGAGGCCGAAGCGGTGCGTGACGAGAAAGTGAAGATCCTGCGGGCCCTCAAGCCCATCACTGGCCAGGACGTGCAGGACAAGACCGTACGCGGCCAGTATGGCGCCGGGCGCATCGGCGGCCAGGAAGTGCCGGCTTATTACTTCGAAAAGGACGTCGACAACGACAGCGACACCGAAACCTTCATCGCCATCGAGGCGCACATCGACAATTGGCGCTGGGCGGGCGTGCCCTTCTACCTGCGTACCGGCAAGCGCATGGCACGGCGCTCATCGCAGATCGTCATCCAGTTCAAGCCGGTGCCCCACGAGCTTTTCAATGGTGGCCAGGTCAACCAGCTGCTGATTCAGCTGCAACCGGACGAACGCATCAGCCTGCGCATGATGACCAAGAGCCCAGGCAAGGGCATGCGCCTGGAACCTGTGGACCTGGACCTGAACCTGGCCCAGGTGTTCAGCCAGACCCGCCGCTGGGACGCCTACGAGCGCCTGCTGCTGGATGTGCTGGAGGGCGACTCGACGCTGTTCATGCGCCGCGATGAAGTGGAAGCGGCCTGGGCCTGGATCGACCCGATCATCAAGGGCTGTGAAGAGCACTTCCAGGCGCCGCGACCGTACCCGGCAGGCTGTAATGGGCCAGAGCAAGCCAACAGCCTGCTCGCCAGGCACGGCAGGCACTGGCATAGCTGAAGCACTGCCCTGCTCCCCTGGCAGGCCAAAGGGCAGAAAGTAGCCCAGCGCACTGGCGCTACTTTCAACCCGAGACAGGAGCAGGCAATGGCTACTATCACCAACCTCGTTGCAATCAACGACATCGCCCACGGCAAGCAGGTTTTCAGGGTTCACGGCACCGTTACGGTCGCCTCCCCGGCCGTAGAACCGGTGCTGGTCGAACCCAAGCTGCGCCACAGGGGTGGCTGGGAAGTGCTTGAGCTTCAACTTCTGGATAGCGGCGCAATCACTCCGCAGGTGCTGACGGAAAAAACCGTGGCTTTCGAGCGTGCAGGCGGCACTGGCTGGAAAACCGTGGAGATCATTCATGCAGACGGTTCGCAGCGCTGCGAAATTCGTACCATCGAGGCGATTGACTGAGCCGCTGCCGGCCAGGTCGCCCGAGCGGTGGCCTGGCACCTTCCATCGGCTCGATGAACGGACATGTGGCAGGTGAATATTTATACAGTAGAGGTTTGCCCCATTTCCTGCCGCGCCCTAGAATGGCCCGATGCGCACAGACGACCTCTCCCTCCTGCTGAACTCCCTCAACGATGCCCAACGCCAGGCCGTAGCGGCCACGCTCGGGCGTCAACTGGTGCTTGCTGGCGCCGGTTCCGGTAAAACCCGCGTGCTGGTGCACCGCATTGCCTGGCTGATCCAGGTGGAGCAGGCATCGCCGCACTCGATCCTGTCGGTGACCTTCACCAACAAGGCCGCGGCAGAAATGCGCCAGCGTATCGAGCAACTGCTGGGTATCAACCCGGCGGGCATGTGGGTCGGCACCTTCCACGGCCTGGCCCATCGCCTACTGCGGGCCCATTGGCAGGAAGCGAGGCTGGTGCAGAACTTCCAGATCCTCGACAGCGACGACCAGCAGCGCCTGATCAAGCGGGTGATGCGCGAGTTGGGCCTGGACGAGCAGAAATGGCCGGCACGCCAGGCCCAGTGGTTCATCAACGGGCAAAAGGACGAAGGCCTGCGTCCACAGCATATCCAGGCCGGGGGCGACCTGTTCCTGTCGACCATGCGCGACGTCTATACCGCCTATGAGCAGGCCTGCGAGCGCGCCGGGGTCATCGACTTCTCCGAACTGCTGCTGCGCGCCCTGGACTTGTGGCGCGACCACCCGGGCCTGCTGGAGCACTACCAGCGGCGCTTCCGCCACGTGCTGGTGGACGAGTTCCAGGATACCAACGCCGTGCAGTACGCCTGGCTGCGCCTGCTGGCGCGCGGCGGTGACAGCCTGATGGCGGTGGGCGATGACGACCAGTCGATCTACGGCTGGCGCGGTGCCAAGATCGAGAACATTCACCAGTACACTGCCGACTTCCCCGACGCCGAGATGATCCGCCTGGAGCAGAACTACCGCTCCACCGGTGGCATCCTCAAGGCGGCGAACGCACTGATCGCCAACAACAGCGGGCGCCTGGGCAAAGAGCTGTGGACCGACATGGGTGAAGGCGAACCGCTGACCCTGTATGCGGCCTACAACGAGCACGACGAAGCGCGCTACGTGGTGGAAACCATCGAGAGCCTGGTCAAGAAGGGCAATGCGCGCAACGAGATCGCCATACTGTACCGTTCCAACGCCCAGTCGCGGGTGCTGGAAGAAGCCCTGCTGCGCGAACGCATCCCCTACCGCATCTACGGTGGCCAGCGCTTCTTCGAGCGCGCCGAAATCAAGAACGCCATGGCTTACCTGCGGCTGATAGAAGGCCGCGGTAACGATGCTGCCCTGGAACGGGTGATCAACGTGCCGCCACGTGGCATTGGCGAAAAAACTGTCGAAGCCATACGCGAGCACGCCCGCCACAGCCAGCTGTCGATGTGGGAAGCAATGTGCCAGCTGCTTGCCGCCAAAGCCCTGAAAGGCCGCGCTGCCAGTGCCCTGGGTGCATTTATCGAGCTGATCGAAGGGTTAGCTGCCAAGGTCGTGGACATGCCGCTGCATACCATGACCCAAACCACCATCGAGCAGTCCGGGCTGATCATCTACCATCAGGAAGAAAAGGGTGAGAAGGGCCAGGCACGGGTAGAAAACCTTGAGGAACTGGTCAGCGCAGCGCGCAACTTCGAGTCTACCGACGAAGACGCCGACCTCTCGCCTCTCTCGGCATTCCTTGGCCACGCCTCGCTCGAAGCAGGCGATACACAGGCCGACGAGCATGAAGACAGCGTCCAGCTGATGACCTTGCACAGTGCCAAGGGCCTGGAGTTTCCGTATGTGTTCCTGGTGGGCATGGAAGAAGGCCTGTTCCCGCATAAGATGAGCCTGGAAGAGCCTGGCCGCCTGGAAGAGGAACGCCGCCTGGCTTATGTGGGTATCACCCGCGCCATGCGCCAGCTGGTCATGACCTACGCCGAAACGCGTCGCCTGTATGGCAGCGAGACTTACAACAAGGTGTCACGTTTCGTACGCGAAATTCCGGCAGGCTTGGTTCAGGAAGTGCGCCTGTCCAACAGCGTCAGCCGACCGTTCGGCGGGGCCAAGACGGCCACGAACAGCAACCTGTTCGCCAATGCCAGCATTCCGCAGACCGCGTTCAACCTTGGCCAACGTGTGCAGCACGCGGTGTTTGGCGAGGGTGTGATCCTCAACTTCGAGGGCTCCGGCGCCCAGGCGCGTGTGCAGGTGAATTTTGCCGAAGGGAGCAAGTGGCTGATGCTGGGGTATGCCAAGCTCGAGGCCATCTGAAAGCCTGCGCGGTCCCTTGTAGGAGCGGCCTTGTGTCGCGATAGGGCCGCAAAGCGGCCCCACAATCATGGCGTCGACGCTGATATCTTAGGGCTGCTTCGCAGCCCTTTCGCAACACAAGGCCGCCCCTACAGGTCCGTCATAAGCACCTTGTAACATTCAGGCAAAAGCTCGAAACATTATGTCGCTGGTCATGTGCCCGGGAACCTGTGCACCATGACGCGCGTGCAATCCACAACAGGGGATATCCCACTTATGCAACGTTTTCTTAGCATCGCTCTGGCGCTCTGCGTCGGCCTGACGCTGAGCCTGGACGCCAACGCCAAGCGTTTTGGCGGCGGCAAGAGCTCGGGCTCCGCGCCTATTCACCAGACCCGCCAGGCCACGCCAACCACGCCTGCCGCCGCGCCGACCGCACCTGGCCGTGCCGCTCCGGCCGCCAGCGGTGCTTCGCGCTGGTTAGGCCCTCTGGCCGGCCTCGCCGCCGGTGGCCTGCTGGCTTCCATGTTCATGGGCGACGGTTTCGAAGGCTTCCAGATCATGGACTTCCTGATCGTGGCGCTCATCGCCTTCCTGGTGTTCCGCTTCATCGCCGCGCGCCGTCGCCAGCAGCAGCCGCAAATGGCCATGCCGGGCCATGCGCCGATGCAGCGTGAAACTCACGCGCAGCCGGCCCAGCCGTCGATCTTCGGTGGTTCGGCCGCACCTGCTGCCGCAGCCGCCCCGGTGATCAACGCCCCGGCCTGGTTCAATGAGCAGAACTTCCTGGCTGCTGCCCGTAACCACTTCCAGGCGCTGCAGCAGCACTGGGACGCCAACGAGATGGACAAGATCGCCGAGTTCGTCACCCCGCAGATGCTCGAGTTCCTCAAGCGCGAGCGCGCCGAACTGGGTGATGGCTTCCAGTCCACCTACATCGACAACCTCGAGGTACAGCTGGACGGTGTTGACGACCGCGCCGACCGTACCGACGCCACCCTGACCTTCCGTGGCGTGTCGAAGAACTCGCGCTTCGACCAGGGCGAAGTGTTCAGCGAAAGCTGGCACATGGTTCGCGCCCAGGGCGAAAACCAGCCTTGGCTGGTGGCCGGTATCCGTCAAAACGGCTAACCGCTGCGTGCTGCACAAAAAACCCCGGGCCTGTCCCGGGGTTTTTGCTTTTGCCAGAGTGGCCTACTAGGGTATAACGCGCAGCGTTGTCATCTAGGTCAGAGGAAGTGAACCGTGGAAGAAGTGATCGAACAACTCCGTGAAGCCAACGAGCCAGTGCCGGTGCCCCTTGAGCTTCCCGACGAGGACCTGCTGGTCGAAATCGAAGAAGAGCTGTTCATTAACATTCCTTTCGTGTTCAAGGAGTTCCTGCTGACCGTCAGTGACGTGGTGTATGGCTCACTGGAGCCGGTGACCGTTACCGACCCACAGTCACATACCTACCTGCCCGACGTCGCCGCCAACGCCTGGGATGCCGGCGTGCCACGTGACCTGATTCCACTGTGCCAGGACGGCGACAACTACTACTGCGTCGAAGAGGATGGCACCGTGGTGCTGTGGGATGCCGAAGAGGAAATCGTCGGTGAAGACAGCTGGGAATCGGTGTGGCACTGGGCGCGGGATGTCTGGCTGGAGAGCTGATCTCTATTCCATTGCCCAGGCCCTGATTGGATTTAGCAGGGTCCTGTGGGAGCGTCGCGCTTACGAATTGAGTTCTCCGATCTGAGACAGAGAATTATGGCCTAGTGCCATCTATACAGTTAAAATCGCCAGGCTTTCTGCGCCTGGCGACATCGCTACCGCTCCATCCCCTCGGACGACGGTGAAATCTTGCGCAGGGAGCATTGCCCTCTTCAGTGCGTATTCTCGCGGCTGTTCTCCAGCGTCTCCAGCAAGGCAATCTGCATGCGCGTATGCACGCGGATAAACCAGCGCCACAGCAAGGCCACCACCACTGCAGCCACCACGGCGATCACCAGCAGCAGCTCGCTGGTCGGTAGAATGCTCGCCGACAGCGCCGACAGCAGCAGGAAAATCACCAGCAGCGACAACAACGGAATCACCTCGGCAATAACTCGTCGCACGCGCTGAGTATGCCGTCCGGCCGTTTCCGGTTTGACGCCCATCTCTGCCAGTAGCATCGACAGCGCCTTGAGCTTGCGATAGGCCGCAATCAGGAATGGTAACGACAGCAATAACGCTACCCCCCAGATCAGCGCTTTCTGTTGGCTGGTATCGCTGACCCACTCGCTGAGCCAGTTGCCGATCCGCCCGGCGAAATAGCCACCACTGAAGAAGATGGCGATCACCAGCGCCAGGTTCACCCCAACCTGCAACAGGATGCGCCGGATCATCGCCGCGAGCATGGCGCCCTCGCCCTGCGGCTGGATGCTGCGCAACCATTCGCCATACAACGACAACACCCGCGCCAGGCGGCTGGGCACCACCTTGCCCAGCTTGAGCGACAGCGGGTCGGCGGCACGGATCAGGTAGGGTGTCAGCAGCGTGGTGATTGCCGATACCGCCACAGCCACCGGGTAGAGGAAGTCGCTGGTCACCTGCAGAGTCATGCCCAGCGCGGCGATGATGAAAGAAAACTCGCCAATCTGCGAAAGCCCCATGCCCACCCGCAGCGATGTGCGCCCGTCATTGCCTGCAATGAACGCGCCCATGCCACACGACAACATCTTGCCCAACACCACCGCTAGGGTAATGACCACGATCGGCCAGGCGTAGTCGATCAACACCTGGGGGTCGATCATCAGCCCGATGGCGACGAAGAAGATGGCGCTGAACAGGTCGCGTACCGGTTCGATCAGGCTCTCGATCTTCAGCAACTGGCGCGACTCGGCCATGATCGCGCCAATCAGGAAGGCGCCAAGCACCATGCTGTACTCGAGCTTCACCACCAGCAGGCAGAAGCCGAAGCACAGGCCCAATACGGTTATCAGCAGCATCTCGTTGCTTTCGAACCTGGCCACGTAGGCCAGCAGGCGCGGCACCAGCAGGATGCCGATGACCAGCGCAACGATCATGAACAGCGACAGCTTGCCGACAGTGGAGAACACCTCGCCCGAGCTGACCGTGCCGCTGACGGCGATGCCCGATAGCAGGGCGATGATGCCGATACCGAGGATGTCCTCGACGATCAGCACGCCGAATATCAGCTGGGCGAAACGCTCGTTCTTCATCTTCAGGTCGTTGAGCGCCTTGACGATGATGGTGGTCGAGGAAATCGCCAGGATGGCGCCGAGGAACAGCGAATCCATGGTGTTCCAGCCGAACCAGCGGCCGATCTCGAAGCCGATCCAGATCATCAGCACAATTTCCAGGAACGCCGCGATGAACGCCGTGGCGCCTACCTTGAACAGCTTGCGCAGGCTGAATTCGAGCCCCAGGCAGAACATCAGGAAGATCACCCCCAGCTCGGCGAGGGTCTTGATGGTGTCTTCATCGTGGATCAGGCCGAACGGTGGGGTGTGCGGGCCGATGATGAAGCCGGCGACGATGTAGCCCAACACCACGGGCTGCTTGAGGCGGTGAAAGAGAATGGTGACCACGCCAGCAACCAGCATGATGACTGCCAGGTCCTGGATGAAGCTGATGGCATGCATGGCGTGATACTCCTTTTCTCGTCCGTTGCTGGATGCCTGGGCAGACCGCTCCTCTGCCAAGGCAACCCTGAGCGAGCAGCAAGTACTTACTGTTTTGAATGCAGGAAAAGCCCATGTTGCATGGGTGCAGTCAGGTTAACATCGCACCCCGCCGCAAAAAGGCGGTGCAATATGCAGAAACAGATCGGCTGGAAAAGCGCCGCTGATGGCATGATCGGCGTGACGATGGAGCGTCAGCCAACGTCCCGTATCAGGAAGGCAAATTCAAAAGAGGGGAACAGAAGTGTCTGCAGATAATGCCCCCCATTCGCCCGATTCAGCGCAACCTCACCGTGAGCACACTATGGAACCTGGAAACGCCCAGCTGAGCATGACCGTCCTGATGACCCCGGACATGGCCAACTTTTCTGGCAACGTACATGGCGGCACCCTGCTCAAGTACCTCGACGAAGTGGCCTATGCGTGCGCCAGCCGCTATGCCGGCAGCTATGTAGTCACCCTGTCGGTCGACCAGGTGATCTTCCGTGAGCCGGTGCACGTGGGTGAACTTGTGACCTTCCTGGCGTCGGTCAACTACACCGGCAACACCTCGATGGAGGTGGGCATCAAGGTGGTGACCGAGAACATCCGCGAGCGCTCGGTGCGCCATTCCAACAGCTGCTTCTTCACCATGGTCGCGGTCGACGACAACCGTCGCCCGGTGCAGGTGCCGCCGCGCCAGCCGCAAAGCAGTGAAGAAAAGCGCCGTTTCCTGCAGGGCCAGCAGCGCCGACAGATCCGCCAGGAGCTGGAAAAGCGCTACCAGGACCTGAAAACCGACGCGATTTAAAGCGCCAGCAGCTGTGCCTCGAAGCGTACCCTTGGGTGCGCAATGCGGTCCTGGGCCCGCACCAGTTGCAGTTCATAGCTGGAGCAGGCCTGGGTTTCGAGCAGCACTTCGTGTACGGCCGCAGCGGTGAATTCGAACGCCTGCACCCAGCTGTCTCCGAGTAGGACGCGGGCCAGGAACAGGCCTGAGGTCAGGTCACCCACCCCTACCGGCTGCCGCGGGAACGCCAGCAGCGGGCGGCGCAGGTGCCAGCTTTGCTCGGCGGTCACCAGCAGCATCTCGAACTGGTCCTCGGCGCGCCCGGGGTAAGCAAGGTGCTTGACCAGCACCACCTGCGGCCCGCGCTGCAACAGGCTGCGCGCCATGTTCACGCAGTCCTCCAGCGACTGCGCTCGGCGGCCACAGAAGCTGTCCAGCTCCAGCTGGTTGGGGCACAGGATGTCGGCCCTGGTAGCCGCCTCATCGAGCAGGAACTCGCTCACTTCCGCTGGCACGATACAGCCCTTCTCAGGGTGCCCCATGACCGGGTCGCAAAGGTACAAAGCCTTTGGGTTGACTGCCTTGATCCGCTCGACGCCGGCCAGAATCGCCCGACCTTGTTCGGCACTGCCCAGGTAACCGGACAGCACCGCGTCGCAATGGCCCAGCTCGCCGATGTTGGAAATGCCTTCCACCAACGCAGGAATTTGCGCAGGGGCAAGCACTTCACCTGCCCACTGGCCATACTGTGTGTGATTGGAGAACTGCACGGTATTGAGCGGCCACACATTGACCCCGATACGCTGCATGGGAAACACCGCGGCGCTGTTGCCGGCGTGGCCGAACACCACGTGGGACTGGATGGCGAGCAGGTGCGGGGTACGTTTCATGCGGGAGGTTTCCAAAGCTGTTTCAGGGATTGTGCGCGACGCAGTATGAACTCGATTGCCACCTGTACGACAGGCCAGGGACGCAGTTAAGCTGGATCGACCTGTTTGGAGCATATGCAAATGTTGACCCTGGAAAACCTCTTCGTCCTGATGCTGGTCGCCACGGCAGGCGCCTGGTTGTGGCACAACCACGGGTTGCGCGAGAAAGCCCTGGAACGGGTCAAACAGCATTGCGCCAAGCTCGACCTCGAACTGCTCGACGACGCGGTCGCACTCAAGCGTATCGCCTTTGTCCGTGACGCCAACGGCCGCAAGCGCCTGGCGCGCGTCTACGCCTTCGAGTTCACCGTCACGGGCGAGCAGCGCCACCCCGGTACCGTGACCCAGTTCGGCGCCCACAGCGTGCAGATTGAACTGGCGCCCTACCCGTTCGAGATCAAGACCCCACCGCGCACCGACAATGTCATCGAGATGCAGCAGTGGCGCCAGGAGCACAACCGCTGGCGCAACTGATCAGTTGACACGACATTCGCTCAACCCGGCCTGCAGCGCGGATTGCGATTGCGGCTGGTCGAAAATCAGCTCGATACGCGTATCCCTGCGCCAGTCGCTGGGCTGCCAGGCGGGCATGTCCCCATTCAGGCCATTGAATGATTGCCAACCCTCCACGCTGTGGATAACCCCTTTCGCGCGCCGCCACGGCCAAGCCCGCAAGAACGCCTGCAGCCGCTGTGGATAAAACTGCTGGCCAGGGTGCCAGCGCCAGCCGATGCTCCAACCCCCCTCTCCCTGCTGTGCAAGACAGATCGGCTGCCCGGGGTCTGCCCATAGCGCTGCCGGTGGATTTACAAGATTGTCGACAATACTGTTATCCACAAGCGAGCTGTCGACAATGCCATGGGGTACAGCCGGAAGGTCCGACAAGGGCAGCCAACCTTGGACGGTCCAGAATATTTTCTTTTCATTAAATTTATTATTTATCAACAACTTAGTGTTTTCATCCACAGCCTCTGATTTGTTCAAGACAACGCTCTCAGCAGCATCGAACGCCTGCTGTTGAGCCTCCGGAAGCTGTTCGTTCCGGACCATCGACTGCGCGTCGACGACCATCAGCAATGGCTGTATTGTCAGCACTCCAGTCCAATGGGCTTTTTGCAACTGAGCAAGCAACTGCAAGGGATGACCCAGTCCGGACGGCTCTATGAACAGCCGGTCAGGGCGGGATTTGCGCAGCAGTCGGCCCAGGCCCACCTGGAACGGCATGCCATTGACGCAGCACAGGCAGCCACCTGCGACCTCGCCGATGGCGATGCCGTCTTCGTCACGGCTGAGCAAGGCCGCATCCAGGCCTACCAGGCCGAATTCGTTGATCAATACCGCCCAGCGCTCATTGGCCGGGCGCTGGGCCAGCAGGTTACGGATCAGGGTGGTCTTGCCGGCCCCCAGCGGGCCGGCAATCACGTGGGTGGGAATGTTCTGCAGCATGGGGAGGCTTCGGGCGATGGCGATGGCGATGCCTCACTATGCGCCGTCAGGCCAGCCAGTCAAGGCTGAGCAGCAGGCGCCCCTGCTGCCCCGATGGCGACCGATGCACCAGACCCGCGCCTTCGTTGCCCTGCCACTTTTCACCTTTGAGCACCGCCACATCGCCAGCTTGCAAGTACTGAACGTTATCCACAGGAAGTATTGCTGTGTGTAAGTTGTCACGAGGGCTCGCGTCCTCTTTCAACCACTCGCTACCTGGACCTGCGTAGGTAGTGAGCAGACGCAGCGGTACGTTATCCACATGGAAGCGCGGGCACATAGGGCCGGTCAGTACCCGCAGGCGCAAACCAACCCGCTGCGCACCCACCAGGCAGGTATAGGCCGCCACCAGCCAGGCCACATCTGCCACGAATGCCTCATAGCCGTGCAAGTCGGCCGCTTCGCGCAAGAGTTCGGTGAATACCGGCATGTGCCGCTCGTCCACATCGATGACGCGCTGGTCTGCCAAGGGCTGGCCGAGGCTAACCACCAGCGCGGCAAAGTCCTCCAGTTGCGGCGGCAAACGTCGGCGCCATACCGCCAGGTTTACGCCATCCTGCAGCACATCGGTCAGCACCTGCGGTGTCTCGCCAAATACCTGGAAAATATCCACAGGCTTGCGTGCAGGGTTCATGCTGCGGCCTCCTCATGCCATGAACCGAACGGATCGGGCAGGCGCAACCAGCCCATGTGCCCCAATTCCATTTCCTGATCGGTCAAAAGGCATGCATCGAGTGCTGTGGATAATTTTTCGAAGTCGATATTCTGCCCGATGAACACCAGTTCCTGGCGGCAGTCACCGCTCTCGGCAACCCAGTTCTTCAAGATCGCGGCAGTGTTATCCACATGCTGTGGCCACTGCTCGCGCGGCACGAAACGCCACCAGCGGCCCGCCAAGCCATGGCGCATCATGCCGCCTGCCTGCGACCAGCTTCCAGCTTCCTGGTATTTGCTGGCCAGCCAGAAAAAACCTTTCGAACGCAGCAGGCGGCCATTGCTCCAGGGCTTGTGGATAAAGTCGAAAAAGCGCTGTGGATGAAAGGGGCGCCGGGCCTGCCAGGTGGTGGCGGCAATGCCATACTCTTCGGTTTCCGGCACATGCTCGCCGCGCAACTCTTGCAGCCAGCCCGGTGCCTGGGCGGCCTGGTCGAAGTCGAACAGGCCGGTGTCGAGGATGCGGTCCAGCGGTACCTGGCCCATGACCATGGGCACGATCTGCGCCCGAGCATTGAGGCTGCGCAGAATGGCCATGAGCTCTTCGCGCTCGTGCTGGCTGATCAGGTCGATCTTGCTCAGCAACAGTACATCGGCGAACTCGATCTGCTCGATCAGCAAGTCACTGATTGAGCGCTCGTCTTCCTCACCCAGGGTTTCGCCACGGCTGGCCAGGCTGTCTGCTGCCTGGTAATCACGCAGGAAGTTCAGGCCATCGACCACAGTGACCATGGTGTCCAGGCGCGCCATGTCGGACAGGCTACGGCCCTGTTCGTCGCGGAAGGTGAAGGTCTCGGCCACAGGCAGTGGCTCCGAGATCCCCGTGGACTCGATCAGCAAATAATCGAAACGCCCTTCTTCAGCCAGCCGCGCCACTTCCTCGAGCAGGTCTTCACGCAGCGTGCAGCAGATGCAGCCATTGCTCATTTCCACCAACTTCTCCTCGGCACGGTTGAGGCTTACGTTGCGCTGCACCTCGCTCGCATCGATGTTGATTTCGCTCATGTCATTGACGATGACCGCGACTCGCAGGTTGTCGCGGTTACGCAGCACATGGTTGAGCAAGGTGCTCTTGCCGGCGCCAAGGAAGCCGGATAGCACGGTGACAGGGAGACGGTTGGACATGGCGAAACCTCTTCAGGCGAGCGCATTCGAAACGATGCATTGCACAATGTTATAAAGTAACAATACAATTTCGCCAAGCCGTTCGTGACGAATGAGTGCCCACCGGGAGGAAAAGTGAACCCGCCACGTGCCAGGGTGCCCCTCCCGGCATTGCAGCTTGATCGGTGGTGGCCGCTGATCTCCCTTTTGTTTGGAATAGCAGATGACTCAGCTCAAGCTCCCCGACATAGCCGCACAAACCCATGAATACGCCTTACCTTTGAACTGGGTGGGTATGTGCGGGATCGCCCAACCTGTGCAGTTCGAGGGGCGCACAGCAGCTGCCACGGTCGATGCCGGCGTTAGCCTGGTAGACGGCAGCTCACGCGGTATCCATATGTCACGGCTTTATCTCGCCCTGGAGTCGTTGGAGCACCAGCCCCTGACGCCGCTCACCATCCACCAGCTGCTGACTGACTTCCTCAGCAGCCATGAAGGCCTTTCTTCCTCAGCCTATTTGCGTCTGCGCTTCGAGCATCTGCTAAAAAGGCCTGCATTGATCAGCCCGCTGCAGGGTTGGAAAAGCTATGCCGTCACAGTCGATGCAAGGATCGAAAATGAAATGTTCCACGTGGAACTATCCGTTTCTGTCCCTTACTCCTCGACCTGCCCATGCTCGGCTGCACTTGCACGGCAACTGATTCAGCAGCAGTTCCAGGCGCATTTCAGTGCAGAGCAGGTCGACAAATCTGCAGTGCTGCAGTGGCTTGGCAGCGCCGAAGGCATCGTAGCGACGCCCCATAGCCAACGTAGTAGCGCGCAAATCCAGGTAAGGCTGCGCAGCAATCAGCAGGTTCTGCCAATCACCGAGTTGATCGACCGCATAGAAGCAAGCCTGGGGACAGCGGTGCAGACCGCAGTTAAGCGCGCAGACGAACAAGCCTTTGCCTTGGCCAACGGCCAGAATCTGATGTTCTGCGAAGACGCCGCACGACGCCTGCACAAGGCGCTACGGCAAATGGAATGGAGCACGGCCTTCAAGCTGCGCGTGGAACATGCAGAAAGCCTGCATGCCCACGATGCTGTCGCGACCAGCCAGTGGCAATGGGATGTCAGCTGCGCGGCTTGACCGAGCCGCAGTCATTACCCAACCACACGGCACGGGTGTTCATGCTGCCTTGCTGCTGTACACCCGAAGCGTTGAATGTACCGTTGACCTGGGTGGTGAATTCCCGGTCACTGAGGAAAGTCGCCTGGCCACTGCCCTGCGCTTTGGGGCAGCTGAACTGGAACTTCCATACATTGCCGGTGCGGTCGGTTATCTTTTGTGTACAACCTGACTTCGGGTCCTGCAGGGGGATATCGTTGGTTGCCACCTGTTCTGGCGTCAGGCACGAGCGCACCCCCTTACCCCCAACAGTCACTCCCTGCTTGGCCAGCACCCCTTCCATCATCGCGCGCTGCTCTGGCGGCAGGTTCTTCAACTGGCCGAGCATGAACTCCATATCGGGTAACGGCTTGCCATCGACCTGCATGTTGCTGGTGGTCAGCTCCCACAAACCTGGCTGTAGCATCTGAGCATGCACCAGCGGGCTGCTCACACCTAGGGCCAACGCCAACAGTGGCAGACGAATCTTCATGGACGAACGCTCCTGGAAAAAGCCGGCCAAGCGGGCCGGTCTGTGCCTTAGACGCCAAATCCACCTGCAGGTTGCAAGGCGGACCGGGAACGTGTTCTGTTACTCAAGTGTACTCGGCAAGCAGGATGCATATGGACTACCACAGCCCCTACTTCTTCGGTTACCTACTCGGCCTGGTTCATTTGCTGGGTATTGTCGCCGCATTACACGCACTGTTCACCGTGCGCACTGCCCAGGGCGCAATCGCCTGGGCCATGCCGTTGTTCTTCATCCCCTACCTCACCCTGATCCCTTACCTGATCTTCGGTGCGCGCTCGTTCTATGCCTACATCAAGGCTCGGCGCCAGGCCAACCAGGAAATGCATGTGGCCATGGCCAACCTCAACTGGCGGCCTTGGGTAGAAGAAGCCCTTACCGCCCGCGAGTCGGAAAGCTATGCGGCCTTGCGCGCCATGCCCAAACTCGGGCGGATGCCCTGCCTTGCCAATAACGAGGTGAAGCTGCTGATCGATGGCAAGGCAACATTCGATGCAATATTTGCCGCCATCGAAAAAGCCCGCGACGTGGTGTTGGTGCAGTTCTTCATCATCCATGACGACAACCTTGGCAAAGCATTGCAGCAACTGCTGCTGCGCAAAGCCGCCGAGGGGGTGCGGGTGTTCGTGCTGTATGACCGTGTCGGCAGCCATGCCTTGCCGGCAAGCTACAGCCAGTTGATGCGCGACGGTGGTGTACAGATTCATGCCTTCGCAACCCGTCGGGGCTGGTTCAACCGCTTCCAGGTTAATTTCCGTAACCACCGCAAAATCGTGGTGGTGGATGGCTTGCTCGGTTTCATCGGCGGGCACAACGTGGGCGATGAGTACCTCGGTGGCCACCCGCAGCTTTCACCTTGGCGCGACACCCACGTGCAGATCAGCGGGCCGGTGCTAGCCTGCCTGCAGGAGTCGTTCGCCGAGGACTGGTACTGGGCCACGCGCCAACTACCGCCGCTGATTCTGCCGGACGCCTACCCTGACAACGGCGTGCTGTGCCAAGCCTTGGCCAGCGGCCCGGCCGATCCACAGGAAACCTGCTCGCTGTTCTTCCTTGAGGCGATCCATTCAGCCACCCGGCGCGTGTGGATCACCAGCCCGTACTTCATCCCCGACGAGGCGGTGTTCGCCGCGTTGCGTTTGGCGGTACTGCGTGGGGTCGATGTGCGAGTGCTGATTCCGTCACGCCCAGACCATCGCATCGTCTATGCCGCCTCCAGCCTTTTCGCCTTCGAAGCGGTACGTGCGGGTGTACGCATGTTCCGCTACCAACCGGGTTTCCTGCATCAGAAGGTGGTGCTGGTGGATGACGATGTCAGCGCTATAGGCAGTGCCAACCTGGACAACCGCTCGTTCCGCCTGAACTTCGAAATCACCCTGTTGACAGTCGATCGCGGCTTCGCTGACCAGGTCGAGAACATGCTGAACAATGACTTTGAACAGGCACGGGAAATTACTGCGGAGGACAGCCGCGATACTCATCGGCTGCAGCAACTGGGGATGCGGATTGCTCGGCTGATTTCGCCGATTCTCTGATGCGCCTGCGCCCGTTGCAGGGTATCGCGGACCTTGTGGGAGCGGGTTTACCCGCGAAGACGTCAGTGGCTGTACCGACGCATTCGCGGGTAAACCCGCTCCACAGGGTATGGTGTCGCGCTTGCGTGCTTTGTTGCAATTCAGCGATACAGGTCTTCACGCGTCCAAGGCAGGTCATGGTGCCCATCGGCGTACGGCTTCACGGCCAGGATCTGATGCAGGTTGATCCAGCCCTTCTGGAAGGCATAGGCACACCCGGCCAGGTACAGGCGCCAGATGCGCAAGGTCTTCTCGGGCACCAGCGCCGCCGCCTTGTGCAGCTGGTTCTCCAGGTTCTCGCTCCAGTGGTGCAAGGTCTTGGCGTAGTGCAAACGCAGGCTCTCCACGTCTACTACCTCCAATCCCGCTTCACAGATGCTGGCACTGATCATCGACAGGTGCGGCAGCTCGCCATGGGGGAACACGTAGCGATCGATGAACTCGCCAGCGCCACGCCCGACCGGGCGACCATCCACATGCTTGGCGGTAATACCGTGATTCATCACCAGGCCCCCTTCCCTCACGGCACCGAACAGCTTCTGGCTATACAGCGCCAAGTTGGCATGCCCGACATGCTCGAACATGCCAACGCTGACAACCTTGTCGAAGCGGCCGTCCTGAGGCAGGTCGCGGTAGTCGAGAATCTGCAGGTCGACCTTGTCGGCCAACCCCTCTGCCTTCACCCGCTCGCGACCGAGCTTGAGCTGCTCCTTGCTCAAGGTGATACCAAACACCTTGGCGCCATATTCGCGAGCAGCGAAACGCGCCAGCCCACCCCAGCCGCAGCCAACGTCGAGCAGGTAATCACCCGCTTCCAGGCGTAGCTTGCGGCACAGATGATCGAATTTGTCCTGCTGTGCCTGATCCAGCGTGTTGTCCGGCTCACGGAAGTAGGCGCACGAGTAGGCCATGTCCTGATCCAGCCATAGCTGGTAGAACGCGTTTGAAACATCGTAATGGTAGGAAATCGCTTCGGCGTCGGTGCTCTTGTCGTGGGCCTGACGCTGCGGTGGGGTGTCGTCTTCGTCGGTCATTAGCGCTTCGCTCAGCTCATCGCATACGCGGATGGCTTCACCAATATCGCCTTCAAGCTCCAGCTTGCCTTCGACGAATGCCGTGCCCAGTTGGTCCATGCTCGGGTGGCTCAACTGGCTGATCAGCTGTGGCTCCTTGACCAGGATAGTGACCTGCGGGCTAGGCCCCAGATCGAACTGGTTACCGTCCCACAGTTTCAGCCGCAGCGGCAGATGCAGGCTCTGCAGTGCCGGTGGAAGTTGCGCAAGCATGAACGACCCTCCTGTCCGTATTTGGCCACGACGCCTGATATTTCGAACGTCGCCGGATCAGAGTAGTTCATTCGTGGGATGTTTCCTCTAAACGAGACCATGGTCTAGAACCAACTAGTCTTATGCACACCGCGGATTGTATACAATTCTTGCATCTCAGCTTAACCTTGTGCCCCTCTTGCGCTTCTTCATCCTGGAGTTGAACCCATGAAATCCTATGACGTGGTGATCATCGGCGGTGGCCCTGGCGGCTACAACGCAGCCATCCGCGCCGGCCAACTGGGCCTGAGCGTAGCCTGCGTGGAAGGCCGCTCGACCTTGGGCGGCACCTGCCTGAACGTGGGCTGCATGCCCTCCAAGGCACTGTTGCATGCTTCCGAGCTGTACGAAGCTGCCAGTGGTGACGAGTTCGCCCACCTCGGTATCGAAGTCAAACCTACCCTCAACCTCGCCCAGATGATGAAACAGAAGGACGAGAGCGTGACCGGCCTGACCAAGGGCATCGAGTACCTGTTCCGCAAGAACAAAGTCGACTGGATCAAGGGCTGGGGTCGCCTGGATGGCGTCGGCAAGGTCGTGGTCAAGGCTGAGGATGGCAGCGAAACCGCACTGCGGGCCAAAGATATCGTCATTGCCACCGGCTCCGAACCTACGGCCCTGCCGGGCGTGACCATCGACAACCAGCGCATCATCGACTCGACCGGCGCGCTGTCGCTGCCACAGGTGCCCAAACATTTGGTCGTCATCGGAGCTGGCGTGATCGGCCTCGAGTTGGGTTCGGTATGGCGCCGCCTGGGCAGCCAGGTCACGGTCATCGAATACCTCGACCGCATCTGTCCGGGCACCGACGAAGAAACCGCCAAGACCCTGCAGAAGGCCTTGGCCAAACAAGGCATGGTGTTCAAGCTGGGTAGCAAGGTGACCCAGGCGAACGCCAGCGCCGATGGCGTGAACCTGACCCTAGAGCCAGCAGCTGGTGGCACCGCAGAAACGCTGCAGGCTGACTATTTACTGGTCGCCATCGGTCGCCGCCCCTATACCAAAGGGCTGAACCTGGAAAGCGTGGGCCTGGAAACCGACAAGCGCGGCATGCTCGGCAATGACCACCACCGCACTTCCGTGCCGGGTATCTGGGTGATTGGCGACGTCACCTCCGGCCCGATGCTGGCGCACAAAGCCGAAGACGAAGCGGTGGCCTGCATCGAACGCATCGCCGGCAAGCCCCACGAGGTCAACTACAACCTTATCCCTAGCGTGATCTACACCCGCCCCGAGTTGGCCACCGTGGGCAAGACCGAAGAGCAGCTCAAGGCCGAAGGGCGTGCCTATAAAGTCGGCAAGTTCCCGTTCACGGCCAACAGCCGGGCCAAGATCAACCACGAGACCGAAGGCTTCGCCAAGGTCATCGCCGATGCCGAGACCGACGAAGTGCTGGGTGTGCACCTGGTAGGCCCAAGTGTCAGCGAGATGATTGGTGAGTTCTGCGTGGCCATGGAGTTCTCGGCCTCGGCGGAAGACATCGCCCTCACCTGCCACCCCCACCCGACCCGCTCCGAGGCCTTGCGCCAGGCAGCGATGAATGTGGACGGGATGGCGATGCAGATTTGATGTGAGATAGCCGGGGGCTGTGGATTTAGAGAATTAAAACTGTCGCAAAGAGGCCCAGTTTCCGTGGCCTTCAGCCCGATTCGGAGTAAACGCAAAACTGTCGCGAGCCCCCAAAACCGTTGACTCGGACAAATGCGCCAGAGAATAAAAACTGTCTAGCCCAGTAATGACGGGCCTTACAGCCACCTCTGAGATTTCAGGAGTGGATGTCCTGCCCGCTATTCGGGTTGAACCCAGCAGCCCGGGCTCTCACTGTCGAAGAAATCGACGTCAACTGGCCCCAGGTCATCCTGAATGATTTGGTAAGCCATGTTGCAATAAGGCTGATATCCCCGAAAGACTGAGACGGCTACGCGCTCAATGCCCGTCCCCTTCATTCGCTTGAGCAAATGCCTGTCGTGCTCCCCCAAGCCCCAACCGAACAGTGTCAGTGTCTTCCGGGGCGCCGTAAGCACCTCTCGATAGACAGTCGACAGGTAGTAGCTATTTTGAATCGAAGCTACCTTCTGACGCATGGTTCCTTCACTGACAAACAGCGGTACCACACGCTCGTTTTTCCACTCCTGAAGAATGGCTTCCAGCAAGCCGCCGCCCAATGCGCGGATCTTGAACTCTTCCTCTATGTTGTTGCGGCATAAAGCTAAGCTGCCATGGGGGTAGAACACCAACGTATTCACTCGCTCCTTGTACAGCTTCCGGAATCGACGCCAGTCGTCATCGAATACCCCGCCATCGACGAAGCAGTCTTTGAACATATGGCCGTCCGGGATGTTGAGACCATAGGCCACCGTCCAGTAAACCAGCAGGTCATAGTTTAGCGACAAGACCGTGTCGAACTCCTTCAGATACCGGTACATGTTCGGCAGATGATCGGTGATCTGGTGATATTCAGGGTGAACATCCCGCACTGCCTGGATCAGGCAATCCCGGACGCGCACGTAGGCTTCGTGGGTACGCTGATCTGGGATCTCCAACGATTTGTTGACGTTGGATGCTTGCCAGACGACCCGCAGAATTAGCTCAAAATCTTCTGTCTCAAAAAACTCGAACAGACGCGCCACGTCGTTCTGGAGCAGCTCATTTTCCCTGACATGTTCTAGCAGTGAGCGGTACGCAAAACTCTGCGACACAGCGATACTCGCGCCGTTGCCCAACAAGATGGTACCGCGCTGATAATGCTGAGCTATTTCTGCCCATGGCTTTACGGGGTATGGCATAGAGGCCACCTTCGAGTTGTGATCGCAGGATCATATCTCTGATGGTTCCATCGAGTCTTCTAGGCCGCCGACGTGTCTTCGCAACACGCTAGCTCAGATTCAAGCCCTGGTGACGAAACGCTCAGCGGCCGCTCAAATGGACCCTTCAAAATGGACCTCATGTTCTAACGCGGCATCGGGATTTGGGATAAGAAGCTTGTAGGAGCCTCAGGCCGACAACCCTCGCCACCGAAATCAAACCGCCAATATCCCACGTCATGCCACGCACCGAGTTTGAACCCGACCTGCGAAAACGTACCGATGTGCTGAAAGCCGAGTCGCTCATGGAGACCCACGCTTCCTTCGTTCGGTAAAGAAATACCCGCGTATGCAGAACGATATCCTAGCTGCTTCAGAACCGGCAGGAGAACGTCATAAAGCTGCCGGCCAATCCCACTCCGACGCTGCCCCTCTGCAACGTAGACGGTCACATCTACCGCCCACCGATATGCCGCTCGCGCTCGATGCTGGCTAGCATAGGCATAACCGACCACCCGACCTTGCTGCACAGCCACAAAATATGGATAGGTATGAAGCGTCGTCTCGATACGCTGGCGCATTTCTTCCGCGCTCGGCGCTACCTCTTCAAACGAGATGGCAGTGTGGAGCACAATCGGAGCGTAGATAGCCTGTATGGCTGCAGCGTCTTCTGGACCAGCAATACGAATCTCGATTCCGCTATGCATCCGGCTGCTCCAAGCTGTTCAGGTATTCCACTACTTCGTTTACGGTGCTGCGCGCGGTACGGGTGACGCCGATCAGCGTCGCCGAGGCCAGGGCGGTCCAGTCGCCATATCCGACCAGCCAGAGGCGCGGCTCGCGAATAGAGCGCGACCCGTCAACCTCGACCTTACCGCTGTCATCCAGCACGTCCAAGTCCCGCAAGTGATCCAGAGCCGGCCGGAAACCGGTACACCAGATCACCGCATCGACCTGGGTTTTCTCACCATTGGGCCAGACGACCCCGTCAGGCGTGAATGAGACAAAAGGCCTTACAGACCGTAGGGCTCCTCGCTCGCGGGCCCGGACCACCGGGGGCACCATGACTATATCGCCAAGCCCGCCGACCGGTACGTTGATAACACGGCCCTCCTGTTGAGCCTTGAGGCGCTCGGTAGCCCGCTCGAACAGCACCCGGCCATCGACATCATCAGGCAGAAACGCCGGCTCCTCCGTGGTTACCCACGTTGCGTCGGCGACCTCGGACAGCTCCGCATAGATTTGCGCCCCCGAGTTGCCACCACCAACGACCAGCACGCGCTTTCCTTGGAAAGCCTCTGGTGACTGATAATGGGCGGAGTGAATTTGCTGCCCCCCGTACAGCTCTATCCCCGGATAAACCGGAACATAGGGTTTGCTCCAAGTCCCCGTTGCGCTGATGACGGCACGGGCTTCCCAGTCGCGGTCCTTCGAGCGAACACGAAGGCCACGCCCGGTTCGCTCCACCGCCGTAACGCTGACGGGGCGAACGATAGGAAACCCGTAGCGCGCCTCGTACTGCTCCAGATAGCTGACCACGTGATCCCTATCGGGATTACCTTCGGTGACTAGCGGCATCGGCCAGCCCGCGATCGAGCTCCATGCTGAGGGTGAGAATAGCGTCAGCGAGTCCCAGCCATGGCGCCACGCCCCGCCCGCAGCCTCTTCGGCGTCGAGCAGCAGAAACGACAACTTGGCCCGCTTGAGAAAATAGGCCACCGTAAGCGCGGACTGCCCGCCGCCAATCACGATGACATCGAGTAGTTCGCCGTCGGTGGCCATGGTCTCTCCTGTCTGGCTGGAGCGCTCAGTCTTCGCCGAATTGGTTGATGTAGTTGATGTGCGCAGGCTTCTGAATCGCCCGTGGGCGAAGCTCCTGCACCCAAGCGATCGCCTCGCGACGCGGCATTCCGGATTCGATCAGCAGACGGGCAGCGAACAGCCCGGTGCGACCGGAGCCGCCCTTGCAGTGGATGGCCAGGGCCTTGTTGGAAGCGAGCAAATCGTCTAACTGGTGGCGAATCTCCCCCAACCGAGCCTCGAAGGTTTGATCAGGAGCCTGATCATCCTCGATCGGCAACTGGTACCACTCCAACCCATACTGCCTGGCCGCGACGCCAAGCTCACCAACGCCGTTTTCCTGAAGCTCTGTATCCGACATCAGGGTAACCAGCGCCACGGCGCCAGCCTGCTTCAGCGTCTTCAGGCTTTCAGCAAGATCGCTGGCCTGGGTGCCCGGGCAGGGTGTGAAAATTAGCGCTCCTGGGGCATGGGGCAGCGATTTCATCGAGTAGGGATGTGACATGCTCATGACCTCAAATGGACCGCAGATTGACTCGCTTGGACAGCTCTTCCGCCGACTCCTTGCGCTCGGAGTAGCGATCCACCAGGTAATCCTGGCGGTCGCGCAATAGCAGCGTGAACTTGGTCAGTTCTTCCATCACATCAACCAGCCGGTCATAGAAGGAAGAAGGTTTCATGCGCCCGGCATCATCGAACTCCAGGAAGGCTTTTGGAACCGACGACTGGTTAGGGATAGTGAACATGCGCATCCAACGGCCCAGCACGCGCAATTGGTTCACCACGTTGAACGACTGCGAGCCACCACAAACCTGCATCACCGCTAATGTCTTGCCCTGGGTCGGACGTACGGCGCCCATGGCCAAAGGTACCCAGTCGATCTGCGCCTTAAAGACTGCGCTCATAGAACCGTGACGCTCGGGCGAGCACCACACCTGGCCCTCGGACCATTGCATCAGCTCGCGGAGTTCCAGCACCTTCTCGTGGGAGTCCGGAGCGTCATCCGGGAGCGGCAGGCCGGAAGGGTCGAAGATACGGGTTTCGGCGCCGAACTCTTCCAGCAGGCGCGCAGCTTCCTGGACCATCAAGCGGCTGAATGAGCGTTCGCGGGTCGATCCGTACAGCAGCAGGATGCGTGGTTTATGCGTGGAGGGATCCTTCGGCTCCAGACGCTCCAGCGACGGCAGATCGATCAGTTCTGGCTGGATATTTGGCAGGTGGTCGTTCATTTCAGTCTCCATTGATCCAGGGCCTACAGCGCGCCGATGCGAGCAAGTTCGGCTTTCAGTTCGTCCTGGCTCAGTTGCGAGAAGGGCAGCGCAATGAAAGCGCGCACGCGCTCATCGATCTTCGCAAGTGTGGTCTGGAAGGCTTGTTCGATTTCCGCCTCACTGCCGGTAACCGCCGAAGGGTCGGCCAGGCCCCAGTGGGCTTTGAGCGATGGACCGAAGAAGATCGGGCAGGCTTCGCCGGCAGCTCGATCGCACACGGTGACGACTATGTCGGGAGGAGAGCTCTCGAAGACATCCGAGGCCTTGCTTGAAAGACCAGCGGTGGGGATACCGGCGGCTTCCAAGGTCTTCAGCGCCCGCTCATTGACCTTGCCGCTTGGGAAGCTACCCGAGCTCACAGCTTCCATACCCTCGGGGGCCAGATGATTGAACAGCGCCTCGGACAGGATGCTGCGGCAGCTGTTGTGGGTGCACATGAACAAGACTTTCATCAGATATCTCCGGTTCAAAAGCTCAGGCGTATGGCCAATGCGGCCAAGGTGGCAAGCAGGATCGGCAGCGTCAGGACGATACCGGTGCGGAAGTAGTAACCCCAGGTGATAACGATGTTTTTGCGGGCCAGCACGTGCAGCCACAGCAAGGTGGCCAGGCTGCCGATTGGGGTGATTTTCGGACCGAGGTCACAGCCGATGACGTTGGCGTAGATCATGGCCTCACGCACGATGCCAGTGGCCTCGGCGGAATGGATCGACAAAGCTCCTACCAGTACAGTGGGCATGTTGTTCATGACCGACGACAGGCCAGCGGCGAGCAGCCCCGTCCCGAGGGATGCGCCCCAGACCCCGTAGCCGGTGAAGACATTGAGGATCTGCGTCAGGTAGTCGGTGAGGCCGGCATTACGCAGGCCATAGACCACCAGGTACATGCCAAGCGAGAACACCACGACCTGCCAAGGCGCGTCCTTGAGCACCTTGCGGGTTGAGATCACGTGCCCATGCGCAGCGATCAGGTAGAGGATCAGCGCACAGGCAGCAGCGATGGCGCTGATCGGAACGCCCAGCGGCTCGATGGCGAAGAAGCCGACCAGCAACAGCGCAAGCACCCACCAGCCGGCAACGAACGTCGCCTTGTCGCGGATAGCGGCTTCGGGAGCCTTCAGTTGGTCGAGTTCATAGGTTCGCGGCAGGTCCTTGCGGAAGAACCACAGCAGCATTCCCAGCGTGGCGGCGATACTGACCAGGTTCACCGGCACCATGATCGAGGCGTACTCGCTGAAACCGATGCCAAAGTAGTCGGCGGAAACGATGTTCACCAGGTTGGACACCACCAGCGGCAGGCTCGCGGTATCGGCGATAAAACCTGCTGCCATGACAAATGCCAACGTCGCCGCCGGGGAAAAACGCAGGGCAAGCAGCATGGCGATAACGATCGGCGTCAGGATCAGCGCTGCGCCATCATTGGCGAATAACGCCGACACTGCTGCTCCCAGGAGAATGATGAAAGCGAACAGCTTGCGGGTACTGCCGTTGCCCCAGCGGGCCACATGCAACGCTGCCCATTCGAAGAAACCCGCCTCATCCAGCAAAAGGCTGATGATGATGACAGCGATAAACGTTGCGGTGGCGTTCCATACTATCTGCCACACCACTGGGATATCAGACAGATTCACTACGCCCGCCAGTAGCGCCACGACCGCCCCTAGACCAGCGCTCCAGCCCACCCCCAGACCCTTTGGCTGCCAGATCACCAGAACGATCGTTGCGAGAAAAATCAAAAATGCGATGAACATGGCTCAACTCAGTCAGCGAAGTGAAAATCAAGCACAAGCAGCAGGGCTTTGTGGACGCTCGCCCATTTCAGCAAGGCGCACAGCATCGGCGCTTAGCCACTGGGCGTTTGCATCGACAACACTCTTGAGCATCATCTGCACCCATTCTGGCAAGGACGGATTGAGGCGGTAATACACCCATTGTCCCTGCCGCCGGTCCATGAGGATTCCGGCTTCTCGCAATTGAGCAAGATGCCGAGAAATCTTCGGCTGGCTGAGGTCGAGTGCGCAGGTCAACTCACATACGCATAGCTCGCCTTCACTGGCGATCAGCAAGGTCATCCGGGCTCGTGTTTCGTCAGCGAGACATTTAAAAACGATGGGGGGGGTTAGGGTTTCCCGCATTTGACCTCCTGGGGAACGCAGCACGGGCGGCTCATATCTGGAGGCTCGAATATATGACCATTCAGATATACGGTAAAGCAGATATTAATTCACTGACCAGATGACCGAGTCACAGTAGGAGGCAAAATCCAGGGTTCGCGCCCTTATCCGGATATTGATTCCCTTCCCATCGAGTCCACGATGAACCACCCTGAGATGTCTCTCCGATTGCTTGGTGCCGATCAGATCCAGGGGTTGGATGAGTATCTTTCCGCAGCCGGCTTGCCTACCCCGGACCTTCTGCAGCACGACCGCATGTTCTATTCCTTTCACCGTGGAGAAACGGAACTGGGATATGGGGCATCGAAGGATGGCCAGGCTCGTCTAATTCGTTCGCTGGTTGTGGATCCTGGGAAAGAGGATCCGGGGTCGGTACCTTGCTGCTTAGAGCACTTGAACGCATAGCCGAAGCCGACGGGGCTTAAAGCCTCTGCGGACCACAATTGCGCCCGATTTATTCGAGGCTCGGGGATATGAGCGCAGAGAGCGATCCCTAGCCCCTAGGGTGATTTCCAACTCCGCAGAGTTTGAAAAGCTCTGTCCCGTGTCGGCTTTACCTTAGGCACCCGCAAACTGTCTATGAGGGAATAGCGCTGTCAACCCAGCACAGCCTTACAAAGATGTAATGCCTGGATCACATGGATGACAGCTACCGGGCCTTAGGCTGCAGTCATGTTTTCATGGAGTAATTGAAATGATCAAAGCCAAATGCATCGCCGGCCTACTTCTCTTAATCGCCTCCTCATCCGCTTTTTCCGAAGGAGGTTCTGATCGTTTGCACGGAAAAATGATTCAGGCGAATGAGCAGGCTATGCGTGCATACGCAGCGGCCAATGGAAAAAAGCCACCTGAGGTGATCCATTATCGCTATGGAATGAAGCTGGACGTGGCGAGAGTCATCAGCAGGACTTCGACCAACGGCAGCTGCGACGTGATGCCGGCACAGATGAATTACGAGGACTCAACAGGAGAGCTGAAAATCCTTGAATATCGCACTGCCGGAATTAACTGCAGGGGTCAAAACTGACCGAAGCACAGGTTAATTCTTGAAGTCAGCTGATCACCAGTAGCGCCAGCTGATCGGCCGCCAGGGGGCTTGTGATCGACCGACCGAGGTCTTCCCTAAGTACTTTGCAAAAGAACGACGGTCGGTCGAAATTAATTAGGCAGCCATTGCTTCGCAGGATTGTGCGCAGGCCAAACAGGCTTGTGCGCAATGCTGACAGTGGTCTGCCGTGTGCTTACTGCACTCCTCCCCGCAGGCGCGGCAAATCCTGGCGCACAACGCACAAAATTCCTTGGCGAGCATGCTTTCTCGTGCCATCAAGGTAGCCGCCAGCCTGCACATATCTGCGCAATCCCTGTCCAACTTGATGCAGTCAGCCATCATTTTTACGTCCTGCTCTTGCAGGCAGGCTGACGCGCAGCCTTCACAGGCCAGCGCACAGCGCAGGCATTCCGAGATGCATTCATCAAAGCTACTGTTCATGATCATATCTCCGGTATCGGGTCGATGTGATGCCAGTGCACCGTCTCATGACGGTATGTAGCGTTCGACCTGAGGGGTTCCTGAAGATTGATTACATTTCTGTAAGCTTGTCCGAATCATCTCAGTATGAAGGCGTGCCCGATCATTCAAGGCTTTTCAATCACTGCTTCTGGATGCTCACGATTTTCGCGGAGCTTCCCTCCATGCGGAACCCAAATTTCACCTTGTCGCCTACGTTCAAGCCCTTCAGCTGTGCAGGCTCAGATTGGAAGCCCATGGTCATCGCCGGCCATTTGAGCTCTGCTACCGGGCCGTGCGCTAAGGTGATTTTCCCGCTTTGAAGATCCAGCGCCTTTATTGTCCCCTCAGCATGCGCAGTGGGAGCCGCCTGGCTCCCTTGGCCCCCCTCGGCGGAGGCTGGCATTTTCTTCATGTCCATACCATCCATGTCCTGGGCATGCACACTGGTGGCAAAAGCGGTGACCAGGCCTGCGATGACAATTAGCTTTTTCATTGGATTTCTCCTGAGAGGTTGGGGGTAGTTACAGCAAGTTCGCGGCGACGGATCAGCCAGTACGCCGCAGGGATTACAAAAAGGGAAAGCAAGGGGGCGGTGAGCATGCCGCCCACCATGGGAACCGCGATGCGGCTCATGACCTCGCTGCCGGTACCGCTGCTCCAGAGGATGGGCAGCAAGCCTGCAACGATGACCGCCACAGTCATTGCCTTGGGCCTGATGCGTTGCACCGCGCCCTCACGGATCGCGTCGAGCAGCGCTGTTCGTGTGGTTTCGCCTTTGGCTTGACGCTCAGCCCAAGCGTTATTCAGGTAGATGAGCATGATCACTCCGAACTCCGCCGCTACGCCGGCCAGGGCAATGAAACCAACGCCTGTGGCCACCGACAGGTTGTAGCCCAGCAGGTACAGCAGCCAAACGCCTCCGGTCAGCGCGAACGGTAGTGTGCCCATGATGAGCAACGCCTCACCGAGGCGCCCAAAGGTCAGGTAGAGCAGCACGAAGATGATGGCCAGCGTCGCCGGCACCACCCAGGCCAGACGGGCATTCGCCCGCTCCAGGTATTCGAACTGGCCGGAGTAGCTCAAGCTCATGCCTGGATCGAGCTTCACCTCGCTGTTGATCGCCTGACGAAGGTCTGCCACAACAGACGATAGATCCCGGCCGCGCACATCGATGTACACCCAACCCGAGGGGCGAGCATTCTCGCTCTTAAGCATGGGCGGGCCATCAGCGATACGTATGCGGGCCACGCTGCCGAGCGTCAGCTGACCGCCCTGCGAGGTGTAGATCGGCAGCTGACGCAACGCCTCCACGGAATCACGCCATTCGCGTGGATAGCGCACGCTGATGGGATAGCGGGCCAAGCCTTCAACCGTTTCTCCAATGGTTTCGCCACCAATGGCGCCAGCCACGAGGGCCTGTACGTCGGTGATGTTCAGACCGTAACGGGCAGCGGCATGGCGATCGATATCCAGATCAATGTAGCGGCCACCAGTCAAACGCTCCGCCAGCGCCGAAGTCACTCCAGGAACCTTTTTCGCTGCCCGCTCCACAGCGAGGGTAGCCCGGTCTATCTGGTCTAGGTCGCTGCCGGCCACCTTGACGCCTATTGGGCTCTTGATACCGGTGGCCAGCATATCGATGCGGTTGCGGATGGGCGGGATCCAGATGTTGGTCAGCCCAGGCACACGCACAGTGCGATCAAGCTCCTCGATGAGCTTCTCCGTGGTCATTCCTGGACGCCACTCACTCTTGGGCTTGAGCCGAACGATGGTCTCGAACATCTCCAGCGGTGCCGGGTCGGTAGCGGACTCGGCGCGGCCGGCTTTACCAAAGACACTGGCCACCTCGGGAACAGTTCGAATCAGACGATCCGTTCGCTGCAACAGCTCTGAAGCTTTCTGCGCCGAGAGTCCAGGCAAGGCTGAAGGCATGTAAAGCAGATCACCTTCATCGAGCGGAGGAAGGAACTCGCCCCCAAGATGATTCAAGGGCCACAGACTGCTGAGCAGGATGAGCAATGCTCCAGCGAGGGTAACCAGAGGCCGGCGCAGGACGACCTCTAATGCCGGACGGTACAGCCGGATGAGGCCCCGGTTGAGCGGGTTGCGCTGTTCCGCAGGCAGTGGCCCTCTGATCCAGTACCCCATCAGCACCGGAATCAGGGTCACCGATAGCGCAGCCGCCGCTGCCATTGCGTAGGTCTTGGTAAAGGCCAGGGGTGCGAAGAGACGCCCTTCCTGGGCTTGCAGCGTGAACACCGGGATGAACGATAGCGTGATGATCATCAGGCTGAAGAATAGTGCCGGTCCTACCTCGACGGCCGCCTCTGTCATTACCCTCCAATGCGCTTCGCCTCGCAAGGGTTGACCAGGATGCCGGGCATGCCAAGCCTCAACACGTTTGTGGGCGTTCTCGATCATGACCACGGCAGCGTCCACCATTGCACCGATGGCAATAGCGATTCCGCCAAGGGACATGATGTTGGCATTGATACCCTGATGACGCATGACAATCAGCGCAATCAAGATTCCCACGGGAAGCGACACGATAGCCACCAACGACGAGCGCAGGTGCCAGAGAAACGCTGCGCATACCAACGCCACTACTACGAATTCCTCGATCAGCTTGTGACTGAGGTTCTCCACGGCACGGTCGATCAACTGGCTGCGGTCGTAGACGGTGACAAGCTCCACCCCGGCTGGCAGGCCTTTCTTCAGGGTTTCTAGCTTGGCCTTGACGTGCCCGATGGCCTCACGAGCATTCTTCCCGCTGCGCAGGATCACCACCCCTCCTACGGCTTCGCCGAGGCCGTCCAGTTCGCCTATGCCTCTGCGGGCTTCCGGACCTATCTGCACCGTAGCGACGTCGCCTAATGTCACCGGCACGCCCTTGGTAGCCAGTCGCAGCGGTATCGCTCTGAAATCATCCAGCGATCGCAGGTAGCCGGCCGCACGTACCATGAACTCCGCTTCGCCCTGCTCCAGTACACCGCCACCGGTCTCCTGGTTGGCCTTGCCTATAGCCTCAACCACCTCAGCCTGGGTGATACCGAGGCTGGCCATGCGCAGCGGATCGAGGACGACTTGGTACTGCTTGACCATACCGCCGATGGTGGCTACCTCAGCGACATCCGGCAGGGTCTTGAGCTCATAGCGCAGGAACCAGTCCTGCAGGCTGCGCAGTTGCGACAGGTCATGGCCGCCGTTGCGATCGACCAACGCATACTGATAAATCCAGCCCACTCCGGTGGCATCCGGGCCCAGTACCGGCTTGGCTGCCTCAGGTAATCGCGATTGCGCCTGGCTCAGGTACTCAAGCACCCGTGAGCGCGCCCAATACAGATCGGTGCCGTCCTCGAACAGCACGTAGACGAAGCTGTCACCGAAGGCGGAGAAACCGCGTACCGTTTTGGCCCCCGGAACCGAGAGCATGGTTGTGGTCAGCGGATAGGTCACCTGATTCTCAACGATTTGGGGAGCCTGGCCTGGGTAGGACGTGCGGATGATCACCTGCACGTCCGACAGGTCGGGCAAGGCGTCGATTGGCAGGCTACGCACCGAGACGAAGCCCCATGCCACCAGAAACAGCGTGGCGAGGAGCACCAGCACACGGTTGCCTACCGACCAGCGGATCAGTTTGGCAATCATGGTTGGCCCTCCACCACGTTGATCTGCTCAACTACCATGCCCTCGTCGCGTTCGCGTATGCCAAAGCGAATCTGCGCACCGACCTTGAGGCCATCAAGGAGAGACTGATCAACCACAGGAAAGGTCATGGTCATCCCTGGCATGCCCAGGGTGATGAAAGGACCGTGGGCAACGGTGAGCTGGGTGCCGTCTATCTGCACGACACGGCCATCCGCTTCATGCAGGGCTGGCCCCGCATTAGGCTGACTATCCTGCGCCGTCGCCGCCTCGATGCCTTTCAAATTAGCGTCGGAGTCCAACAGGAATTGCCCGGACGCGACGATGCGCTGTCCTGGCTGAAGGCCCTGCAACACCGCAACTTTCCCTCTGCTCTCCTGGCCCAACACGACTTCCACCGGCCGGAAGCGACCACCGTCTTCAGCCAGCATCAACAGGTCTCGCTTGCCGGTGCGGATGACCGCCTCGGCAGGCACCAAGAGGCTTTGCTCGGAAGACTCGCCGGGATGGAGAGCCACTTGAGCGGTCATCCCAGGACGAAGCCGTCCATCCGGGTTGGGCAACTCGATACGCAGGCGCAACGTGCGGCTCTGCAAATCGGCATCGGCGAGCAACGCGGTCAACTTGCCCGGTATGGGATCGCCTGGGAACGCTGGCAATTGCGCCCGCACAGGCTGGCCTTCGCGAAGACCTTGAGCCTGGGCTTCCGGCACAGCCGCTTCCAGCCAGACGTTGGCCACTCCATTGATCCTCGCCAAGGTAGCCCCCGGCGTCAACGTCATTCCGGGTCGCAAATCGAGAACCTGGATGACTCCGGCCGTGGGTGCGGAGAGTGTGACCGAGAGCTGCACCTTCCCAGTGCTCGCGACCCGGTTGATCAGGTCGGCCGGCATGCCGGCGAGCACAAGCCGCTGTCGTGCCGCCGCCGTCAGCTGCGTGTCGCCGGAATGCCGCAGCGCCAGGTATTCCTCCTGCAAACCAGCCCACTCCGGGGTTAGCACATCGGCTAGAGGAGCCCCTTTGGCAACGATGTCGCCCGTCGCTCGACCATAGACGCGCTCGACGTAGCCGCCAGTCCGGGCCTGCAATACGCTGAAGTCGCGTTCGTCGAACGTTAGAACGCCGCTCACACTCAGGGTCCGTTCTAGCCGGCCAGCCGTCACCGTCGCCAATCGAATCCCAAGGTTTTGCTGGAGCCCAGCCGAGACCTGAACCGCAGGCTGCTCCTCGCCAGCCGTGTCATCCGAATACTTGGGCACGAGCGGCATGTCCATGAACGGCGATTTTCCGGGCGCCGGGAAGTGCTGCTGGGGATACATCGGGTCATACCAGTACAGCGCTTTTTTTTCCTCACCTACTGGCTGGGATGAGGAATACGCACCTCTTCCACCTAGCCAGAAGCCCGCGCCTATCCCAATAGCAAGGGCAGCAGCCACGAGCAAACCAATCGACCTATTCCTCATGCCCGCACCTCTCCATAAACGAAATGCAGACGCGCTGCTGTTGCCGCCAACTGTCCTTGCAGGTCCACATCCTGTAGCAGCGCTTCCACACGCTGCCGGCGTGCCGACAGCACTTCACTCAACGGCGAATTACCGGCGCGGTAGTCCGCCAGAGCGAGGCGTACCCGGTCCTCGGCCAGGGGCAAAAGTGTTTCGCGACTGCGCCGTACAGCCCGTTGCAAGCGTTGGTACTCGGCAAGGTCTGTTTCAAGCTGAGCTTGATGCTCGCGCAGGGCAGCGTCCTGCTCATTTTCCAATTGGCGAACTTGTGCGCGTCGTGCCGCAATCATTGGGTCTTGCCGGGAGCTGGTGAACAACGGCAACTGGAAGCTGACTTGCAGGCTGACCATGTTGCTGAAGTCCGGACCACGGCGCTGATAATCCACCCCCCAGGACCAATCCGATTTCTTTTCCGCCTGAGCCTGGTGTACCTGGGCTTGAGCCTCGCGTGTCATGGCGTTGTAGGTATTGAGCTCCGGATGGGCATGGACGGAGTGCAAGTATTCAGCTGCATCTACAGGCCAGACAGGGAACGTCGGCGCGCCCACTTCGGCGTCCTGCCCAATCCAGCGCTTCAGCGCGGCTCGCGCCTGAGCTGACTGACTCAACAGAACGTCTTTCTGCTCGTCCAACTGTGCCAATTCCTGTTTGGGAGCCAACGTATCGGCCGTTGAGCCTGCGCCTCCGGCCAGGCTGGCCCGCACCGTGGAAGCCAGCAGCTGGTTTTCTTTGTAGAAGGCGTCGAACTGTTCAAGCTTTCGCTGCACGGTGTATGCAGCCACCCAAGCCTGTGCGGTTGCCGCCCGAACTTTCAGCCGTTCGAACAGCGCCTCGGCATCGGCTCGCTCGACCGTGGCCTGCGCTGTCTCTATGCGAGCTTTGCGTTTGTCCCGGTTCGGTACTTCTTGGGACAGGCCAACCACCTGCATGGTCATGAAGTCTCTGTTCATGCTCCAGCGGTCGGTGCCTTCAATCGGCAGGTTCTGTACCCCGAGATTCAGGCGCGGATCGGGTAGTTCGCCCGCTGGAATGACTGCGCTGCGCGCAGCTGATGCCTGCTCCTGGCGGGCCTGTAGAGAGGGAGCGTTGCGTTCAGCCAGTTGCAGCGCCTCATCCAGCGACAGCGTTGCAGCCTGTGCCGAGACAGCCGGCAGCAGTATGAACAGGACGGCCGTGGTTATCCGTCCCTGAAAACGTTGGGGAGTCATGAAAATGATTCCTCGAAAGATCAGCGCCCAGGCGCGTGCCATCGCCCCGCTGCTAGGCGGAACGACGGTGTGAAATTAAGAGGGAATCAGACGCGGGGAGGCCGCCATGGATCGGGGGGAGAGCCTGTCGCTATGCCTACCGCGTAGGTATCGGCAGGTCGTGGCTTGGCAAAGGTCAGCCCAGGCGTCAGGAAGCTGAGCTGCACTGTGCTAGCAGTCCTGCACTCCTGGCCGACCTTGCAGGATTTGGCGTGATCGCCGGCCTTGCCCAGGTCTTGGTCCTGGCAGCAGTCATGATCCATACCCGCCATCATTTCCATGCCCATGGTCTGCATTGGGCAAGGTTCAGTCGCCGAATCGATGCCCGCCATCCCGTTAAGCGGAAGCGCCACGATAAGCATCAGGATGGTGAGCAGTCGAATGAACCGATTCATGATGGGCGAGTATAGATTACCGGGATGAGTTCAGCATTAAGGGGTTGGGGCTGCACTAACCCACCGCTTAGAGGCTGGGAGACTGATGAAGAAGGTTGTGACACCCTCCGCTGAAGTACACCAGATTCGTCCGCTATGAGCCTCGATGATAGAGCGGGTTATCGACAGACCCAGGCCTGCATTGCTTGGGCCGCCTTCGCGCCTGGCTGGATCGGCTCGATAGAATCGGTCGAAGATCTTGCCAATGTGCTGGGAATCGATGATTACCCCGCTGTTACGCACGGAAAGCGTCACGCTTTCAGGCGTCTGCTCGATTCGCACTGATATCTCGTTACCTTCCGGGGTGTAGCGCAACGCGTTGGATAGAAGGTTGGAAAGCGCTCGGTCAATCATCAGGCGATCGCCACGAACCTTACCCTGCCCGTGTAGGGTCAGCTGGATGCCTTGATCCTCAGCCAGGAACTGGTAGTACTCGAACAGCTTGGAAACGAGGTCGGAGAGCTCCACATCAATCTGCTCAGGGACGATCAGACCGTTATCCGCCTTGGCGAGGAACAGCATGTCGTCGATCATGCGCGACATACGCTTGAGGTCTTCCAGGTTCGAATAGAGGTTCTCCTCATAGGCATCCAGGTCACGCTTCTTGGTGAGCACCACTTCAGTATGGGTCAGAAGGTTGCTGACTGGCGTTCTCAACTCGTGAGCGATATCGGCAGAGAAGTTGGACAACCGAACGAATGCATCCTCCAACCGTCCCAGCATCCCGTTGAAAGACAGGATGAGCTCCTGAAGCTCTAGCGGCACGGGCTCCAGGGGAATGCGCTCGCGGAGCGATCTTGCCGACATCCCGGTGGCCACTTTGGTGATTTGCCCAACAGGCCGAAGCCCACTCTTGGCCACGACCCAACCCAAGCCTGCGCTTACAATCGCGCTGATCACCAGGCCAATTCCGAACCACCATTGCAGGGTGACAAAGAAATGGGCGTGAGTGGTGACATCGAGCATCAGCACGGCCGTCACCGGTTCCGGCTCGCCTGCAATGGTCAGCTGGGCGGTAATGCCGCGAAAGTTCTGCGATTCATCCTGCCATTCCCAGACCGCACCCCGGTGCGCCTGCTCGAACCGCTGGGGAATTTGGGAGGCTTTGGGGTCTGAAAACAGGACCGTACCGTCAGCCTTGGTGATTTTCGCCGACAAATCCTGATGTGCGCCGAGCAATGCCCGCAGCTGCTGCTCCTGATCGTGGAGCCCGCCTCGCGCTGCTGAGATGGACAGGATATGACGCGTTGACTCCAGCTTTTCGGAAAGCGCCTGCTCATCCAGCATCCGGAAATGGTGCTGGCTGAGCCCGTAGAAAGCCACCCCGGCAACCACCAGGACAGCAGTCACTGCGAACATGAACATCAGGGTCAGTCGCTTGACGAGCGATGATTGCGGGCGCATCACTCGGGCACATCCATCATGTAGCCCATGCCTCGGGCGGTATGGATGAGCTTTGGCGCGAAGTCGTCATCTATTTTGGCCCGCAGTCGGCGAATCGCTACCTCAATCACGTTGGTGTCACTGTCGAAGTTCATGTCCCAGACCTGAGAAGCGATCAGCGACTTGGGGAGCACCTCGCCGCGTCGGCGCATGAGCAGCTCCAGCAGGGAAAACTCCTTTGCGGTAAGGTCGATCCGCTTGCCGTTTCGCGTAGCTCGACGCTTGAGCAGGTCTACCTCAAGGTCTGCCATCTTCATGGTGGTTTGAGCAGCACCACCGTTGCCTCTGCGCAACAACGTGCGAACCCGAGCCAGCAGCTCCGAGAACGCAAAGGGCTTCACCAGGTAGTCATCAGCGCCCAGTTCCAAACCTTTCACGCGGTCGTCTACGCCGTCTCGGGCCGTCAAGAAAAGAACCGGCACATCCTGACCCGCCGCACGGATCTTGCGCAGGACATCCCAGCCATCGAGCCCCGGCATCATCACGTCGAGTATCAGCAAGTCATACGCTTCGCTCTGTGCCTGTTGCAGGGCGTCAGTGCCTGTCATCACCCGGTCAACGGTGAAGCCAGCTTCTGTCAGACCTTGCTGGAGGTAGACACCGGTTTTTGGCTCATCTTCGGCTACGAGTAATTTCATCTGCTCTCATCCACGCGGGGTGCATCTCCAGTTTGCAGGAAAAAAGACGCCCAACCAGAAGCTGACGGAAAAGTAATGTCGAGATCAGTTTTCTGACAGCACCGCGAAGCTAACTTGACCCTGTACCTGACGCCATGAGGCGCAGAACCCACTGAGGATCTCCAGATGAACATGGTCAAAGCAATTGTGATGGTCGTTACCTTCGGCATGGCAGGCATCGCCCTGGCAGAGGGCGGCGCGGACCGGACCTTTGCGCGGATGGAAGCGGCTCGCCAAAGCTCCATGCAGGCATTCCAAGTTGCGCAGGAGAAGAAAGAGCAGGCGCCAGTTGCCGCCCAGTCCAGCAAGCATGCCGGCCACGAAAGCTGCTGATCCCAGCTTACAGAAATGTAATCACCCCGGAATCTGAACTATGGCAGTTTCAGACTACGGCCTCTCATCAGCCTCGCGCAGTGACGAAAGTCTACGAGACTGGTGAGAGCTCCAATGAACCCAAGGGCTGCCCCATCGAGCAGCCTGGATATCAGCGATCTACCTGACTGGACGCAACGGCATGCAAAGCAAAACCACGAGACGATCTTTCGTCAAAGGCCTGGCCGCTACCGGACTTCTGGGTGGGCTCGGCATGTGGCGCGCGCCGGTCTGGGCCGTGACCAGCCCTGGCCAACCGAACGTGCTGAGCGGCACGGACTTCGATCTGTATATCGGCGAACTCCCCGTCAATATCACGGGTGCAGCTCGCACGGCCATGGCCATCAACGGTTCGGTGCCAGGGCCGATCCTGCGATGGCGCGAAGGCGACACCGTGACACTGCGCGTACGCAACCGGCTGAAACAAGACACCTCCATTCACTGGCACGGCATCATCCTGCCCGCCAACATGGACGGTGTGCCGGGCTTGAGCTTCCACGGCATCGCTCCCGATGGCATGTACGAATACAAGTTCAAGGTCCACCAGAACGGCACCTACTGGTATCACAGCCACTCAGGCTTCCAGGAACAGTCCGGGGTCTATGGGGCGTTGGTGATCGATGCCAAGGATCCGGAGCCGTTTGTGTACGACCGTGATTACGTCGTCATGCTCAGCGATTGGACGGATGAAGACCCGGCGCGGGTGCTCTCCAAACTCAAGAAGCAATCTGACTACTACAACTTCCACAAGCGCACTGTTAGCGACTTCGTTGACGATGTGAGCGAGAAAGGCTGGTCGGCCGCTGTAGCGGATCGGAAGATGTGGGCTGAAATGAAGATGAGCCCCACCGACCTCGCTGACGTGAGCGGGTATACCTACACCTACCTCATGAACGGCCAGGCTCCGAACGGCAACTGGACGGGTATCTTCAAGCCCGGCGAGAAGATCCGCCTGCGCTTTATCAACGGCTCGGCCATGACCTATTTCGATGTCCGGATTCCTGGGCTCAAGATGACGGTTGTGGCTGCCGACGGCCAGTACGTCAAACCCGTATCGGTCGATGAGTTCCGGATCGCCGTTGCCGAAACCTACGATGTCATCGTCGAACCTGAAAACGAGCAGGCCTATACAATCTTCGCGCAATCCATGGACCGTACCGGGTACTCCCGAGGCACCCTGGCAGTTCGTGAAGGCTTGCAAGCGCCCGTGCCGGAGGTAGATCCACGCCCGATCATCGCCATGAGCGATATGGGCATGGACCACGGCAGCATGGGCGGAATGGATCACGGCGGCATGGCTGGCATGGACCAGGGGAACATGGCCGGGATGGATCACAGCAAGATGGCTGGGATGGACCATGGCAGCATGGCCGGCATGGACCACAGCAAGATGGCTGGAATGGACCATAGCAGCATGGCCGGCATGGACCACAGCAAGATGGCTGGAATGGACCATAGCAACATGGCCGGCATGGATCACAGCACGATGGCTGGGATGAGTCATGAGGGCATGGCCGGCATGAGCGGTGCAATGCAGAGCCATCCGGCTTCCGAGACAAACAACCCGTTGGTCGATATGCAGACCATGTCGCCGACCCCGAAGCTGAACGATCCGGGAATTGGCCTGCGCAACAACGGGCGCCGAGTGCTGACCTACGCCGATTTGCGGAGCACCTTCATCGATCCCGATGGTCGAGAGCCTGGACGCACAATCGAACTGCACCTTACCGGCCACATGGAGAAGTTCGCGTGGTCGTTCGACGGTATCAAATTCTCTGATGCTGAACCGCTGCGGTTGAAATATGGCGAGCGTCTTCGCATCACCTTGGTCAACGACACCATGATGACTCACCCCATCCATCTCCACGGTATGTGGAGTGATCTGGAGGACGAGAACGGCAACTTCATGGTTCGCAAGCACACCATCGACATGCCACCTGGCTCAAAACGAAGCTATCGCGTCACCGCAGATGCCTTGGGACGTTGGGCCTATCACTGTCACCTACTGTTCCACATGGAAATGGGCATGTTCCGAGAAGTCCGTGTGGACGAATGAGCTGGAGATTTGAGATGAGCAAACCAATGAAACGAAGCGCCTTTTTCCTCTCTGCTGCGATGGTCGGCATGTTGGCTGTTTATGCCCCGTCGTCGTGGTCCAGCGACAACCATGATCAGCATTCCCAGAAATCTACCGAGGCCGGTAAAGCCAAAGGTTCGCAGGACAAGCAGGGTCAGGGGATGAACCATGAAGGCATGGACCATGGGTCCATGGAAAGTATGGACCACGGCTCGATGAAGGGGATGGACCATGGCTCGATGGAAGGCATGGACCACGACAAAATGATGGAATCGCATGGCAGCGACAAAGCTAAGGCAGGGAAAGATGGTCAATAGCCTTGGGCGGCCTTCGCTGCTGGCCCTGACTGTTTCAATCGGCATGCTGGGCGTAACGCCCAGCTTCGCCGCTGAAGAAATGGATCACTCGGGCATGGATCATTCGAAAATGGGGCACGGTTCCATGCAAATGGATGCTGTTCCGTCCGAATCGATGCCGGCGATGGATCACAGCAAGATGGGGGTGAGCAAACAGCAGAAACAGCCTGCCCCTGTTGATCACAGCCAGATGGAGCATGCTCAAAGCCAGAGCAAATCCAGCCCGGTGGACCATAGCAAGATGGACCACAGCAAAATGGGCCATGGAAACATGAAGGGCATGGATCACGGTTCGATGAAGGGCATGGACCATTCCCAGATGAATCATGGTTCAGCGATTTCTCCGACCACAACGAGTCGCACGCCGATTCCAGTGCTCACTGATGCCGACCGCGAGGCAGCCTTTCCGCCTTTGGGTGGCCACCAGGTGCACGACAGCGGAATCAACAGCTTCTTCCTGTTGGACCAGCTCGAATACCAAGACGCCGATGAGGGCAGCACCCTGGCCTGGGACGCATCAGGCTGGGTAGGCGGCGACATCAATCGACTCTGGGTTCGCTCGGAAGGCGAGCGCACCAATGGGGTAACCGAAGACGCTGAGCTGCAACTGCTATACGGGCGCTCGGTCAGTCCTTGGTGGGACGTGGTCGCCGGAGTCCGTCAGGATTTCAAACCGGAATCACCGCAGACCTGGGCAGCCTTTGGTATTCAGGGCATGGCCTTGTATGACTTCGAGGCCGAAGCTACGGCGTTCATCGGCGAGAACGGCCAGACTGCTGCGCGTCTTGAAGGCGAATACGACATCCTGCTGACCAATCGCTTGATTTTGCAGCCCACGGCCGAGGCGAACTTCTATGGCAAGAACGATCCTGAGCGCGGTGTTGGATCGGGTCTGGCCAATACCGAAGTCGGGCTGCGTCTACGGTATGAAATCGTCCGCCAGTTTGCCCCGTACATAGGCGTTACCTGGAGCCGCTCCTACGGCAACACCGCTGACTTCATCCGAGACGAGGGTGGAGATGTTGATGAGGCACGCTTCGTTGCCGGTATCAGGATGTGGTTCTGAGAATTCCAACATGAAAAGAACAATTACAACGCTGCTTGTGGCCGGTGCTGTCGGAAGTGCTGCGGTATTGGGCACCGCGTATTTCGGCTTGGTGAATGTCGGCGCCGATGATCCTCACTTCCCGGCTGTCCATTCGTTTCTCGCCATGGCTCGCGACCGGTCGATTGAGGTTCGAGCGCGAGACATTGAAGTGCCTGACCTGAAGAACGCTGCGTTGATCAAGGCAGGCGCAGGCAACTACAACGCCATGTGCATTGGGTGCCACCTCGCCCCTGGCGTTGGAAAGACAGAACTTAGCCAAGCGCTATACCCGTCGCCACCTGACCTCACCAAGGTGGGTGTCGGAGGCGAACCGGCTGCCGCATTCTGGACGATCAAGCACGGCATCAAAGCCACCGGCATGCCCGCTTGGGGCAAGAGCATGGGTGATGAGTACATCTGGGGAATAGTCGCGTTCCTGGATCAACTTCCCGAAATGAATCCCGAGCAGTACAAGGCTTTGGTGGCCACGAGCGGTGGCCATCAGCACGGCGGCGGCGAAAGCGATATGCATAACCATGAGGGCCAGCACGGCGGGAGCGGGCATGCCGAGCATGGCGATCACGACGAAGCGGCAGACAACGATCATGCCCAGGCAGCTCACGACCATGGAGCTCCACCCGCAGGCGCCACCCAAGCGGCAGATCATCACGGTGACCACAATGCGGCCGAAGCCCATTCGGACGCCCACCCGAAATCGTCGACAAAGACGCATGTTCACAAAGACGGTAAGGAGCACACTCATGCCAACTAACCGGATACTCGTTCGTCTAGCCGCTATCGCTGGGCTGCTGGTGACCTCAGCGGCCTACGCTGCCGAGCCTTTGTCCATCGACGTTCACCGAGACGCGAACTGCGGTTGCTGCAAGAAATGGATCGCGCACTTGGAAGCCAATAGTTTCAAAGTGACCGACCATATTGAGACGGACATGAGCGCAGTGAAACAGAAGCTGGGCGTAGCGCCACGGTTAGCGTCCTGCCACACAGCCGTGATTGATGGAAAGTTTGTTGAAGGTCACGTGCCAGCTGAGCAGATTCGAGAACTCAAGGAGCGGAACGATCTGGTCGGGATCGCCGTGCCAGGAATGCCAGCTGGATCCCCAGGCATGGAGGTTGATGGCGTAAGCCATGCCTACCAAGTCATTGGGTTAACCAAAAGCGGCGCGGACCTAGTAGTCGCCAACTATCCAGCCAAATAACGCACCGACCAGAAGGACGGCAGTAGGCTGACTGCCGTCCCATGTATCCCCGCTAGAAAGCTTCATCAGCTCAACACGACGACACAGAGGGCCTGCAACGCGTAGCTAATCAGATTCGCGGCGCTCGCGGACTGGCTTGAGTACGATATCGCCGTTGATGAGCTCTATGGAGAGTCTGTCGCCCGTCGTGACCCCGAGCTCGCGCAGAATGTCGTCAGGTAATTCCACAATCACATCGCCGGAGCCGTCGCCGGGATCCAGGCACTTTACCGTGGTGCGCGCTGATTCAGTCATTGGGCTCTCCTGCCAGAGCTACCAGTCCCCATCATACTCCAGCAGCCATGCAAGCGGTGATTTGCTCAAGCAGCTTTGCAAATGCCATTTTGTTGGAGTGTTCAGTACGCCGGAAGCCCCTTGCGACTGAGCTAGATCCCATCGACGAACATCGAAAGGGGCCGCAACCCCAAACGGTGCGTAGCTCGTCCGCTTCAATCGGACGGCAAGTTCGTGCCGAAGCTGCGTTCAATCTTTCTGCGGTGCAGCCCGGTTAGGCAATCCCTAGCAGCAGCTATGCCTGAATTGCTCGCTCTTGGTGATGACGCTCAGTGGCAGCCGCACATGGATGAGGTTTGTCGGGACAGGGCGATATCATATGGCCAGTTTACGCTCTGGTCGCTACAGTATCAGCAGTACAATAAGGACGTGCCTGTATGAGAAGGAAAGCTCGCATACTAATCCTATGCAAAACATACCCGTCACCCAGCGCTGCCTATACAGAGACTTCGTGCGTTGCGGGGATGGACGAGGCAGGCAATCTGATCCGTCTTTACCCTGTACCGTTCCGCCTGGTCACTGATGATCAACGATTTTCAAAGTGGCAGTGGATCGAAGCCTCCATCGAAAAAAGCTCCAACGATCACCGACCTGAAAGCCATAAGATTGGCGTGGATACGATTCAGCCCCAAGACATTATTCCAACCTCGAAAGCGTGGATTCGAAGGAGGGAAATGCTTAGCAAGCTGCCCATCTACGACAGTTTTGAGGCTCTGGAGCAGGCTCGACAGAATTCCAATGTCACGCTCGGCTTGATCAAGCCTGAGCGAATTATTGGATTAGAGATCCGTAAAGCCGCGTCAGAAAGCTGGACTGATGAGGAGCTTGAAAAACTGGAGAGACTGCAGCGCCAGCCCGGTTTATTCGATCAGGACGATGTCAAAGCCAGCATCAAGCGCCTAGAGAAGGTGCCCTTCGATTTCTACTACAGCTATGAGTCAGTACTTGATGGTGAGGTAAAGATTTATAAGCACAAGATCGTAGACTGGGAGGCAAGCCAGCTGTACAGAAACATGCGCCGAGCTCATGGGCCTAACGGCTGGGAAGCGCCGTTTCGACAGAAGCTGGAGGTCGAGTTACCAGGAAAAGATCTTATGCTTCTAATGGGAACGATTCATCGATTTCCGCAACAGTGGCTTATCATCAGTCTCATCTATCCACCTAAGCAACCGCCCGAAGCAAATCAGCAAATTTCTCTATTTTGAGAGGCAGATGCCGCGTATCCAGGGATGAATCCAATTCACTCGCAGCCTCGGCGATAAGGCTGCGGTGACAAAAATTCGCGTCAGCTTCGTAGCAAACCATACAAATGCGCTGGCTTGAGGCATCAGCTGTCAGGTTCTCCAGAAGGTCCATCCGGGTACGGATGTAAGCCCTGAAGTCGCGCGCATAGACCCCCCAATCGCCATCGACCTTATAGCGGTTTCGAATCGGTTTTGGGCAACCCAAGGGAGGGGAATGCTCGTAGGCAATTCCTGCATCCGCCAAGCACTGGGCGAAAGCCTTCTTGGAGAAACCAGGCTTTCTGGACAGAGGGTACTCGCGAACGTCCAGAACCTTGTCGATCTGAGCTTGCTTAAGACGAGCGATGAAGGCGTCGATAGACAACCCTTCATAGCCTGCGGTGTAGATCGCCATGTGAAATCTCCCAGCGGCTTCCTGCGGCTGTTCTGCAAATAAATGAGAGACTATACCATTCTAGCCATGCTGTACCCCATGGGCATTGGATGGATGGCCATCTCCAAGAGGTAGCGACGAGCGGATGGTAGGGGCCAGAAATCATCTCGGTCCGCGTTAGGTGGAAGCGCCTTCGCCGAGAGGCTATTGAGGTTTAGGACTTCGAATAGAGCATCGCAGCAGCCAAACCAGTGCATTCCTCAAGAAGCGCCGCTATCACGGATCGGAGCTTACTCGCGTCATACACACCTGATTCAACATCCTCCTGAGTGGTTTCATAAAACGCCTTTGCGTAGCTATCTTTGAAATCGAGGGCGCCCTGATAAATACCTAACGACTCCTTGTAATTCGTATGCGTACGGCCAAGTCATCTACCCAGCCCTGCAAAGCCAAGACATGGTGTGCACTTACATTTAAGTGGGCACCAGTTCTAGCCTTTTAAGCGGGTATTTCATGCAGCCAACACGCCGTTCCTATTCCAAATCCTTCAAAGCTCAGGTCATTCAAGAGTGTGCCCAGCCCGGTGCTTCGATTGCCAGCATCGCACTCAGCCATAACCTCAACGCAAACCTCGTCCACAAATGGATTCGCCTGCAAGCGCAGAAAAGCACGGCGCTGCAACCTGCATTTATTCCGTTACCCGTGCCGCTGGCAGGGGCGAAATCCCACACATCATCATCGAATATTTGCGTTGAAATACAGCACCCGCGTGGCACCGTCACAGTGAACTGGCCCACTGAAAATGCTGCTGCCTGCGCGACCTTTCTTCGAGACCTTCTGCGATGATTCGCATCGACTCCATCTGGCTCGCCACCGAGCCGATGGACATGCGCGCTGGTACCGAAACGGCATTAGCCAAGGTGATTGCGGTGTTCGGTGCGGCGCAGCCGCACTGTGCTTATCTTTTCGCCAACCGCCGCGCCAATCGCATGAAAGTGCTGGTGCATGACGGCTTCGGCATATGGCTGGCGGCGCGCCGGTTGAGCCAGGGCAAGTTCCACTGGCCAAGCATTCGTCATGGCTCTGAAATGCAGTTGGACACCGAGCAACTCCAAGCCTTGGTATTGGGCCTGCCATGGCAACGAGCAGGTTCCGGCGGCTCGATCACACTGCTTTAACGGCTGCCATTAGCCTATCGGTCTATCGCCGCGAAGCGCCTGCTCTGGCAAAATTCGGCGCATGACTTCTTCTCCCAATCTCGACCAAATGACTCCCGACCAACTGCGTGCCTTAGCTGCGCAATTGCTCTCGCAAGTCGAAACAATGGGTAAGACGGTCGAAACCATGGGCAAGAAGATCAACCGCGATCAGACGGTGATCGAGAAGCTGACCTTCGAAATTGCGCAGCTCAAGCGCTTGAAATTTGCCAAGCGCAGCGAGCAGATGAATCCTGAGCAGGCCAGTTTGCTCGATGACCTGATCGATACAGATATCGCAGCGATTGAAGCAGAGCTTCAGGCCTTGCAAACAGTGCCAGCGGCGACCGAGAAAAAGCAGAAGCCCAAGCGCACTGCATTGCCGGCTGAGTTTCCACGCACACTGATCCATCACGAACCTGACAACACTCACTGCCCATGCGGCTGCGCGCTGAAACGCATCGGTGAAGATGTCAGTGAGAAGTTGGATTACACACCGGGCGTGTTCACCGTCGAGCGTCATGTACGTGGCAAATGGGTCTGCGATGACTGCGAAACGCTTATCCAGGCACCGGTTCCGGCTCAGATCATCGACAAGGGCATCCCAACCGCTGGGCTGCTGGCCCACGTCATGATTGCCAAGTTTGCTGACCATTTACCGCTTTACCGTCAGGAATCGATCTTCGGTCGAGCGGGCCTGGCGATTCCACGCTCAACCTTGGCCGAATGGGTTGGCGTGACTGGGGTTCAGTTGCAGCCGCTGGTCGATGCGCTGCGCGAAGTGGTACTCGGGCAGCAGATTATTCATGCCGATGAAACACCCGTGCAAATGCTCATGCCGGGAACAAAGAAAACCCACCGTTCCTATGTTTGGGCCTACGCCACCAGCCAGTTCTCGGATGTGGCAGCGGTGGTTTATGACTTCAGCCCCAGCCGTGCCGGAGAGCATGCTCGCAACTTCCTGCAAGGCTGGAGGGGCAAGCTGGTCTGTGACGATTTTGGCGGTTACAAAGCCAGCTTCGAACTCGGCGTGACCGAAATCGGCTGCATGGCCCATGCACGGCGCAAATTCTTCGAGCTGCACGCTACGAATAAAAGCACGCTTGCTGAGCAAGCCCTGCGCTATATCCAGTTGTTGTACGAAATCGAGAGCGAAGTCCGCGATCTGGAGCCGGATTTACGGCGGCGAATACGGAAAGAAAAAGCCGTCCCGGTAATGGACATGCTACATGTCTGGATGAGCGCCCAGCGCGACCTTGTGCCCGAAGGCTCAGCCATCAGCAAAGCACTCGATTACAGCCTGAAACGCTGGGCAGCGCTGTCGCGCTACCTCGATGACGGGGCTGTACCCATAGACAACAATTGGGCAGAGAACCAGATCCGACCATGGGCTCTTGGACGCAAGAACTGGCTCTTCGCAGGGTCGCTACGCAGCGGAAAGCGGGCGGCGGCGATCATGAGTTTGATCCAGTCTGCGCGGCTCAACGGTCATGATCCGTATGCCTATTTGAAGGACGTGCTCACACGCCTGCCGACGCAGCGGGCGAGTGAAATCGATCATTTGCTGCCGCATATTTGGCAACCGGTCTAATTGCGTAAGACGTGATGCTCGGATGCAAACGTTCAGTTGCGCCCAGTAAGCAGCGATGATGTCATATTGGACAAGCACGCTTATCGTGAGAAATTGGAACAGCCTTACGAGGTTGTGCCCGATACAGTTACATCAGAGCTCTTCCTTTGCCTCGGCGAACTGGCGCACGGCGTCGACTACTTGCCGTGCTCCGCTCTGAATTTCCTCTATCACAAAGCCGGCTTGGCTGACCAAATCGACGCCTTGATCGACCTTTTGGCGACTAGCCTGCATGCTCTCCACAGCATCCTGCGCTAGTTCATGGTTGCGCTTCACAACATCGACGATTTCCACGGTGGCCTGCGCCGTGCGGGCTGCAAGGTTTCGTACTTCATCGGCGACCACCGCAAAACCTCGGCCTTGTTCACCCGCCCTTGCAGCTTCGATAGCAGCATTTAGAGCAAGTAGGTTGGTCTGCTCGGCGATACCTCGGATGGTCTGCACGATGCTGCGGATCATCTCTGACTGCTGATTGACTGCAGTGATGCCTTCAGCCGCTCGTGAGAGCTCGGCTGCTATGCCTTGTACCACCTCGACCGTTTCACTAATGACCTCGGCACCATGGCGAGCGCTTCTGTCCGTCTGCTGGGATATATTGTAGGCGAACGTGGCTGCATCGGATTCTGCCTGCTGCTGGCGCACTTGGGACGTAATATCACGGGCAAACTTAACTACTTTGTAAAGCCGGCCACTGGCATCGAATACCGGGTTGTAGGTTGCGCTCAGCCAGACGGTATCGCCATGCCGGTTGAGTCGCTGGAAGCGTCCAGAGAAGAACTCACCACGGTTCAGTCGCTCCCAGAAATCGCGGTATTCAGGAGAGTCCGCTTCACCTCGTGTGCAGAACATGCGGTGGTGCTTTCCCCGAATCTCATCCAGGCGATAGCCCATGGCCTGCTCGAAGTTTTCGTTGGCGTCGAGAACCTCACCTTTCAAGTTAAAGGAAATCGCAGCCATCGAGCGACTGATGGCCTGAACCATGCTGCTCTGCTCCTGCTCACGGATCACCTGAGTAGTAATGTCGGTGGCCAGCTTCAGCACGCCTTCGACGCGACCATCGGCGCCTCGGATAGGGTTGTAGCTGGCTTCGAGCCAGACCTCCAGGCCTTGCTTATTACGCCTCAGGAAACGTTCACGTATGTACTCGCCACCAGCCAGGCGCTGCCAGAACTTACGATAGTCGGCACTCGCCTGGTAATCAGGAAAACAGAAAATACGATGGTGCTGTCCGACGATCTCCTCCAGTCGGTAGCCCATGGTGGTAAGAAGGTTCTCATTGGCACCTATGATGGTGCCATCGGGTTTAAATTCAATTGTTGCCGTCGAACGGTCAACGGCCACGGCCCTTGCTTCTGCGGCCTGAAGCTTTTGCAGAGCCTCAGCCAAGGTCTGCTTGATTGCCTTGTTGAACATTGATTAGCCTTAGAGTGAATTTTACTATCGGACGAATGAGGAGAAGCCGTAAATCCCAATTCGAATGTTTAACTGATGCTTAAATCAGGTGATGTAGCGGGTCTGCAAATTGCACCAGCAAGCACCAACTTGAATCTATGGCTTGTGCAGTATCACGCTAGAGTCTTGGTCGCGCTTAAGCTTTCCAGCATCCTCTCTGCGCTCATCGGCTTGCCCAGCAGGTAACCTTGCAAAATGTCGCAACCCAACTCGGTAAGCATCTGTTGTTGTTCAGCGGTTTCCACACCCTCTGCAACGATCCTCAGCCCCAGCGTTTTACCGAGCGCTACTATGGCCGAAACGATAGCCGCGTCATCGTTACACTTAGCCAGCTCGGTGATAAAACCTCGGTCGATCTTCAGTTCGTTGGCTGGTAGGCGCTTAAGATAAAGCAGGCTGGAATAACCGGTACCAAAGTCGTCGATGGAGATATTCACGCCCAATGCTGCCAATTGATCAAGAACAATCAAAGCAGCTTCAGCGTCCCGCATCGCCGTAGATTCGGTAACTTCCAGTGTCAGGAAACGGGGGGGCAGGCCACTGCTTTGCAGGGCATTGCGCACGACATCAACGAGCTTTGCATGGGCCAGTTGTACCGTCGAAATGTTGACCGCAATACTCCATTCGTCTTTACCTTCGCCTAACGCTTGCCATTCGGCCATCTGCCGGCACGCCTCATGGATTACCCAGCTACCGATTGGCACGATCAATCCAGTACGCTCTGCCAAGGGCAGGAAACGGACGGGCGGCACCAAGCCCAAACCTGGCTTGTTCCAACGCAGTAAAGCTTCAACGCCGATCATAGGGCCATTTGGGGCGAGCATCTTCGGCTGGAAGTGCAGGATAAATTCATTCCGATCCAGTGCGCACCGCAGATCCTGTTGCATTTCCAACTGCAGGTGAGCGTTAACGTTCATAGCTTTTTCAAAGAAGCAGTAGCCATCGCGGCCCTGCTCCTTGGCGTGGTACATAGCCGCATCGGCATTGACCATCAGCTCATGCTCGGTTAGGCCATTTTCTGGGAATATAGCGATACCGATGCTAGCGGACACATGCACTGTCTGCCGCCCAAGTACGTAAGGTAATCGAATATTTTCCACCAAGCGTTGCGCCAACATCGCAGCGTCTTCAGGTTCGCCGGGATCGATAAGCAGAACGAACTCGTCGCCTCCGAGGCGAGCCACCGTATCTTCGCCGCGTTTGGCGTCGTTGATTCGCTTTGCTACTTGCAGAAGCAACTGGTCGCCAGTGTGATGACCGTAAGTATCGTTAACAGCTTTGAAACCATCCAGATCCATGAAGAGTACGGCAAAGTGGCTCTTCTGCCTGATGGCTTTATGAATCGCTTGCTGAAGACGGTCGTTTAGGAGGATACGGTTAGGGAGGCGAGTAAGATTGTCGTGAAGAGCTAGCTGCACCAGTTCACTGTTTGCGAGGTCAAGGGAGCTGGCAAGTATGCTGGTGCGGACGTCAAGCATTGATACGATCAAGGCAATAGCGCAGACAGCCAGCGTGATCAGAATCACCAAAACCATTAGCCAGTTGCTATCAATGCCTGCATTGACCGCTCCGCACACGCTCCCGATAGGAAATTGGGCAGCCGCCATTCCGGTATAGTGCATTCCAACAATGGCACACCCCATAATTAACGAGGCGCCGATGCGTGTACGATTGATGTACTGACCTTCGCCACGCATGCGGAAAGCGATCCACAAAGCCACGCCCGAAGCAAGGATAGCAATCAGCACCGATAGCGCGAACAACGACGGAACGTATTCCACTACAGGATTCATCAGCAGCGCCGCCATTCCAACGTAGTGCATGGATGCAATTCCGATACCCATGAGCACCGCACCAAGCAGCAAACGCGGCAGTGGCATTTCCGTCTGGCATGCTAGCCACAAAGCAAAGGCGGAGGAGGCGATGGCGATCAACAACGATAAGCCAGTCAGCGTCAGGTCGTAACCCAGCTCGATGGGCAGTTGGAAGGCCAACATGCCAATAAAATGCATCGACCAGAGGCCCGTGCCCATGGCGGAAGATCCACCGGCAAGCCAAAGTGCCGATGCTTTGCCTTCGGTACGGGTGACTCGACCAGTCATGTCCAGCGCGGTATAAGACGCCAGGATCGCTACGGCGAAGGAAAACAGCACATACACGCTGTTATAGCTGCTTACTAGCATTGAAACCCCGAAGGTTGAATTTGGCTCCTCTGGGCCATCGGCGGCACGAGCAGTTTCTGAAGAGTACGCTTCATCCTATCGTCAAAAATTTTACAAAAAAAAGCGTCATGCCAGCCTTGCGACTTCCACGGGCACGCTTACGGCTGAATGCGATGCTGGCAATTGTAGTGCCGTGCTGGGCACCCATATTGAATGACCTGGGCTTTGAAGGCCTTGGAATAGGAACCGAGTGTTGGCTGCATGAAATACCCGTTTAAAGGCTAGATCTGGTGCTCACTTAAATTTGAGTGCACTCGATGTCTTGGCTTTGCGGGGCTGGGTAGATGACATGGCCGGACGGTTACTGTAATTCGTCCAGGTCACCTGCGCTGGGGGTCGCCCCTTAAGATTGAGATCGAGATAGCACTCGATAGCGGCCGCGCAGCCGTTGATGTCAGCGTTGGCAACACCACACGGGCCTTTCGCCGGAAACTCGCGCAGCTCGTCCAAGTCAGGAAGAACCATAGCTTTCATGTTCACTGGGAATTGAAAGCGTTTGAGTAGATTTTTATAGGTATCCACTCCTTCGGCGTCGTTATCGAACAGGAAGACCACGCGATTGTGAACATCAATTTTGACCAGTCCCTCGGCGAACTTGGACAGATTACCTGTACCGGAAAATGGGTGACGCTCCTCGATGTCAATGAATCGAAAAAAATCCTCGATGTCCGGGCGGAGCAGCGCCAGACCCCGCTTCAGAATGTGGGTATCAGAAGTGCCTTCAGTCGCTATCAAATAGGTCTGGGTCCGACGTGCGTTCCCAATGAAATCCTCATTTTTAGCCCATCCTGCATCCACAAAATTGCCGTAATCCCAGACGACATCTTCACCTAGATTAGCGGGGTTTTCGGCAAGGATTCGCAGAGTTGCATATGGGCTCAGAAATCCTAACATTGAGCCGAAATGGCTGCGCTCGGAGTAGCCTCCGATGTCTCGATCAAACACTCCCGTCGGGAGTAGAGATGCCGCTGGATCAGCCGCAAAGCGGCCCCGGCCCTGTGCATGATCGGAATCGTAGCTGGCGACATAGTCGCTTTTTAGGTCTCGCAATGCGTACGCTTTGATGAAGTCGATAAATTGATCGAAAGTCAAACGGTCGGATCGACGCTCACCTGGCAGGTATTCCTCGAACTGGTCTCTGTCGAGCACGACCTGATTTTCGTATTCCGACCTCACCGCCGCCAATGTGTATCCGAGCAGCTCCAACCGTGACACCATCGAACCAAGTGTCCGGCAAAAACACAGCTCCATTTGCTCCAGACTTTCAGGGCTATGAGCGTAGTCGTAGTCGATGCCCTCGTGCCGACGGTACTGGCGGTCGGACTCTTGATAGAGCATCCCGTGATCCATGCCCATATAGCCAGTGTTGTATGTGAGATCGAGGCTACCCACAGACAGCGTAATTGGTGTGCTCATAAGATCTTTGTACCTGGAGTTAACTGTCTAACGCCAATGCATGACGCGAATCTGGACATGCTTGTACTGGCACGTGATAGCACATTTCAGCGGCGTCGGAGATGCATCCGAGCTCAGGTGCTCTATCCTGGTGTACCTGCCCCTCGCTAACTCAGGCGTGTAAACCTGTTTTTTTCACTGTAAACCACTCTGGTTAACAGTGAAAAAAATAGGTTTACACGCCAGCAATCATAGGGCCCGCGAACGGAATTCTTCGCCACACCATCACTTGGGTTTGGGGTCCTTGTCGTCCTCCATCAAGGCAAAGAAAGCTTTGGCCTGCTCTTCCTCGGAGAGCTCCTCAACCGGAGTCCGCCGCGGGCGCGCAGTCGGCTTCTGCAGAGCATTCGCTGAGGCATCAAGTTGCTTTTTTACAGATCGTTCCGACGCAGTGAGCGATGAGTCGAAAACCTTCTGGGTGACTCGGTCCTGCCGTTCAGCTCGCGCAAATTTCACTACGTTGGACGTGAACGCGGCTGGCAGGTCAAACGGACACCGCAGGTCTGGATGCTGTTTGGACACCCGACCACCCAGAGCCAATTTTTGAAGGTGTTCGACCTGTTTGGCACTGGACGTGTAAGCCGCTGAGCGGTAAGCATGGCCGATGTCTTGAAGGGAGGCCGCATGACGGCCTGCACTGCGGCACTCAATGTACGCCTGCTTCAACAACTCCACCGCCAGGCGCTTGATACCGAAGGTGCAACGGTAAATTTCCCTTGCCAATTCACCCTGATTACCGCGAATCGCGCCATTGCCCACGCGAACACATTCATCAATGAAAGCTTTCCAGTCGGAACTGCCAGGCTCATCGGGAAGCATGATTCTTGGGTCCGTCAGCAAGCGCTGCTGATCCTCATTGTTTCTCTCAAACAACTTGTGACCCAAGCTGTAATTGCACACGTAGACCATTGGCGGACCGATACCAGCCATGTTCAAGAGGATATCGGTAACCTTCGCTGCACCAAGCCCCTTTTGGATGTACTGCATTTCATCCAGGATGACTAACGATACCCCATCACGATTCGCCCTACGCCGGCATTCACTCAGCAGCTCAGCAACGGTCAGTCGCGACAGAGGCAACTCAACGAACTCTCGAAGAAGGGCCTTAGCATTGGTGGTACCTCGGGCGCTTGCATACCAATGCGACCGCAACGGTAGCTCACCCTGGAAGTGATCGCAGGACAGATCAACGGGGCCAGGCAGAACCTTGCGCAGCGCAGCAATGGTCTGGCTCTTCCCAACCCCTGCAAGCCCTGTAAAACACACCGGCACAGCATCGACTGCAGGTGCTTCATAGAGCCCTCGGGCGTACTCGCGCTCAGAAGAGAACAATGCTCGCGCATGCAGCGCTGCGCGCCCCACCATCTCCTGGATGAACTCAATCGTAAATGCGTTGGGAATGAACGATTCACGCAATGCTTGAAACAGCACCTCTGCCGCCAACCGAGGTTCAATTTCGTACAGACTTTCCAATGGCTCAGGTCGACGCGTGATGATCTGGCGGACCTGATCAGCCGTTTGGCAGCCGTCGAACCAACTCGCAATGGCCTCATTCATTTGGCTTTACCTCGGAATCGATCATAGTCATCTGTATCTCGCTGCGCAGATGCCGATTTAGGTGGTCGACCAATTCTTCTCACGCCACCTTTACACTCTTCACCGGTATCTTCTTTGAATCTATCATCGTGAAATTGATGAATTGCCGGCATCTCATTACGAAGCAAAGTTTGAGATTTTCGCCTTAAGGCATCTAGTGACTGAAGATCACGTAATGATATGTCCCGATCACCGTCAACGGTCCTTTGCGTCGTTACAAAGTCCAGTTCGAACAGTGTGCCTCCTACCTCAATCCATATATGCCGAACGCACATAGTCAGTACATATACATCAACTTCAATAACGCTGCTCCTAGCAACTCGATCAAATATCCCGGTATTGATCAAATCAACAGACCTATACTTGCGCCCGTACAGATAGACTGCGTCTTGACGTACAACGGCCGGGTGCACAGACAGGAAGCTCTTTATGGCAACCTCTTGCTGCATCCCGATTGCAGAATTACGGAAGCGGCTGTCCCAGTAATTCCAGATACCCAGCGGGGTGGGCTTTATTCCGCACCAATACATTTCGGTTTCCATGCGGCCACTTGCGTCAGACGACCGGTTGTCTTTCAGGACTTGGTGAATCTCCCTGCGGGCCATTTGGACAAAATTCAGTGTGCTATGAACATAGGTGGGTTGATCGAGGTCGGATTTTGCTCGCGGGTGCGATGACTCAACCGTAGCTTTAGACTGGCCAGAAAAAACTGGCGTATTTTCAAGTGTGCCTAGCCAGTGGATCTCAGGCTCCGTGTCCAGGGCTGCTGCAGGACCTCGATCAAACACCAGCCCACCTGCCAAGCCTTCGCAGGGCCACCAGTCCGGTTTGATGGTTACTCCGAAAAGCCCACAAAACCATACTTTGTCGACAGCCATGGAAAACAGACACATCCGATAAGCTTCTTTGGTTTCTTTACCTTCGGCAAATCCAATGCCAACCACCATTCCGGACAATCCACACACGGCACGAACGACGCAAAATCCGTCAACGGGGCTACCCTCTGTCAGGCCCGAAAGTTTTTCAACTATGTAGTAACCATCAAACTCGACCTGCTGATTTAGATTCGTCAAGCGTTCTGAGAAACTGCCCAAACTGCCGCTCTGGTCGCGGGTCTTTTGTTTACCTCTTACGCCAATAGATTTCTCTTTAGCGCTAACTTGTTGTTCGATGCAGTAACGCACTTGGTCAATAGTTGGAAATGGGTGCCCTTTACGATTGATGAAAAATGCTACTCCATTTCGTTCAACGGAAACGCAACCAAATTCCTCTGTAAGGATTTTTCGGTAAACTTGACTATATGTTTTGTCAGCGGAACGGAACCTAAGATACGCAGAAAGGATTCTTTCCCTCATGGCGCTATCGGCCCGGTAACCCCACTCTTTGCCATTGGGTGATGGCCGGCCCAGCCTGCGTAATTTCCCCGGCCCCTCCCTGTCCCACCTCCCGATGCGGTGCAGGGGAGGCATGAGAGCCCACTTGTTTTGTCCAAAAGTAATGTAAGTGTAGAACCACAACCTCAAGCGAGCTGCATTTTGCTGAGGCGACTGGCTTTTGGCATGAGCGTTAATTACAGCGTCCGGATCGTCACTGGCTAGAACCTCCTGGAGACGAACCATCAGGCCTGAGATAGCCAGAAAACGGCGGTTGACCTTTTGGTCGTAGGTTTCCTTAGCAGAAACCCGCTTCGTTTCACGATCTGAAATTGCGATCCCCTTAATCGGTTCCAGCCATGGCGGAAATTTGTCCGTCTCCCCTGACGCCAGCAGCGCACCCGCTTCGAGCGCTTCTTCGAACTCGAACCTTGTGAGGGTGATCAAGGTGGTGCGCACGTCTTTCGCTAGATCACTGAACTCCACCAAGCGCACCCGGTTGTGGACCGCATCACTGTTCAGGAAATGGTAATAGTGGCCTTTGACAAGGCTCCGATAACCTTCAGGCGCAAATAACCTAGCGCCCGTGATCACGGCTCAATCTCCAAGAAAAATTTGCCGTAGGCTGCCAGCAGATCACCACCGTCGGTATCGAGAGGATGGTCGATCAGAATCGGCTTGAAGAAATTTACTGGCAGCTTTCGGTCCCAGATGTCTTGGTAGACCTTCGCAATAAACTGGTCACGCTTACCCCATCGGGCTGCATACCGGTAAATGATGGGGTGGATCAAGGCCCCAGCATGCACAGCGCCCTCAATCTCAGCGCTAAACTCCCTGAGCAGCTCGGGGTCGTGGGTCAGCGGCAAGCCATGCATCGGAAATAGCAGATCGAGATTGCCCATGACGATCGGGTCCAGACGATCCAAAGACATTTGCACGGTCCTGATACCGCCGCTTGCGTAATGCAGTTGCTCTAGGGCTGTGCGTAGCTCAGCATGATCACGGTCCTTTTTTTGCTGATTAGGGGTCTTGGCTGCTGAGTAGCGCCTCTCGCTGAAGGCATGAGCTTGATCCTTCACCGTCCAATTGACCGCGTAGGGTTTCCCATCTGAACCCATCAAATACAGTAAAAGGTCCCCCTGATAGGGAAAGGGCATTCTCTGTCGGCTACCAGCTTTAGTGGTAATCACCACCTGGTGATGCTTGAAGCCAATTTGCTTGGCAATTTCCATCGTCCCAGTGACAGGATGAGAAAAATGTCCTTTGGTGAGTGGATGCCCGTGCAATGGATGCGGGGCGTGATATGGCCACAGCATCTTCTGCTCGTGAATATCGAGCAGCTGAGGATGGAAGAGCGCGAGCTGTGCGAACACCGCTTCTGGGGTGGACAGCGAGTGAATCGCACGGCCGAGCTTCCGGCTATTCATTCTGCTGATACGAGAGCCCTTAGGGGCTTCTCGTGGAACCGCTAAAATCGAAGGCGTGTAGATATCGCCCCACGCGAAGTGAGCTTGTCGGCTCCTGATGAGGGCAAATCTCTCCTGCAAAGTCATCAATACAGTCCAATGTCTACGGACCTAGGATCGTCATCCAGCCTGGGGATAATTTGCTGGATGCCCCTATAGCCCTTGCCTCCCGGGCGTACCCAAGAGTGCGGGTTGTGGATAACGCTCACCTTCTTGTGGATGAACGAAGCCCTGCAGGACTTGACGTCCCGCATGTTCGGAATAGACAATGGAAAGGTCAGGTCGCTAAATTCTGACTTATCCACAGAGGCCCAAGGTCGCACTTGGGCCTTTGTCTATCTGAATTCTAGCGCTAATTAACTAGTCAGATTTCATTCAATACTTCCTTATTATTCATACGTGTTAAGAATCTAGGACATAGTTAGCAGCTATCTGCAATGGATTCGCTGGGTGTACACGTATCTGTGTGCACATTTTAAAGCGCTTCGCTTAGCAGGGTATGTTACCGCCGTGGTTAACAGGGTGACAACTGAAAAGTCATCCCTCTCTGGGTCGCGACTGGATTCAAAATTGTCCAGCTTGGGTCATTATCTAGATCAACCGTGCGCCTCACACCCATCGGATATATATCTTCACCCCCTTATCTCAACTGATAATTTAAGGGTTTAGCCCCAATCAAATAAAATGTTGAAAACGACAAGCGTTTGGTGAGGGAAATGGCTGATTCTGCAAATGCATCTGTCCCTGTCGTTCGATGGCTACCGGATGAGACCTTTTTCAGTATTTGTTGTCGTCAGCATCGTTTTATGTGCCACGTTACTAAGGCTAGCACCACTGCATGGCTATTTGGTGAGGGATCAAGTAGTGTGCAGCATGACTTTCCTAGCAGACTAAACTCTTTGCCCCAAAAAGCCAAAGAAGTATGGGGAAGCCCATTCAACATCATTACAGAACATACGATATTGCCGTTGTTTTTTCCTTTTCAATCCAAGGAAAGAATTGACGACGTCTTTCATACAGTTTCAAACAATTCTTTGGGCACCTTAAAATATCGCCTGGGTCTGGTGACCGGTCGCTTTGGCGCAGAGCACCCATTGAAAGCATGCCTCGAATGTTTAAGGGAAGACCGTATCAATCATGGGGTCGCCTACTGGCACCTGTCCCATCAGTATCCAGGCGTCACGTTATGCCCTAAGCACGGAACTCTCATCAGGATTTGCTCGGCCAACCGGCAGTGGTCGGACTCTGCGCACTGGGTATTACCTGCCGAGCACCTAATAGCGAGCGTTGCAGAGCAGCCCGTATGCCCGACAGTGGTACAAACCCTCAAGCGTTTAGGACACTCAGTGATTGAGTTAGCCAAGCTAGGCATTTCTGAGCAATTTCGTCCAGAAAATGTCACGGCTGCTTATAACGAAGCTATTCGTCGCCTCTCAGTCAATACAGAAGCATGCTTTGATGCCCAAGCAGACCTAGCTTCGTTCGCTTCACAACTGCAACCGTATCTTCCACTGGCCTCGCTTCCGACCACTCCAAAGAGAGCTGAAACTTTTATACAGAGTCTGACCCGTACACCGCGCGTTTACTCCCATCCGCTCAAACATCTGATTTTGATCACCTGTATATTCGGCGAGTTTGCGCCGTTTTTATGTGCGTTAAAAAGATTTCAGTCTCCAGGGGATCAGGAAACCCCAGTACAGTCTCCAGACCACGGAAGACGAGCAGTAGGCGATAAAGCAGCACACCGATTTAAAGGTCAGGAAATCAGGGATAGAGTCTTCAAAAAACTGAAGCCTAAAAAGCTGAAACCCGAGCTTCGGGAACAAATCTTGGGTTGCTTGGGCAAAGGAGTGGAGAAACATTCCATAGCGGAACGATATGACGTTTCGGTTTCTACAATAAACAGGATCCTAAGTGCTGATCCTCTACTGATGGCTGCTTGGACAACTCAGCGCAGGGAGCTACTGCTACACAATCACCGTGCGGAGTGGGTTAGCGCCATCGGCATGAATCCAGACGCCAGTCCGAAAAGCCTGAGATCAATGCTCCCCAAGGTCTATCAATGGCTATACCGGAACGATAATGACTGGTTGATGGCTCAAACTAAGCGGATGCCAAGTGGTCGCGTAGGCAACAATCAAAAAATCGATTGGAGTGCTCGCGACAGGCAACTATGCGAATCAATTGAATTGAGCATTCAAAGACTGAAATACTCGGCCACGAATTTCCCTGTTCGAGCTAGTCATATTTTCGCGTTGGTGCCCACACTGCATCGGTGCCTAGAAAAAAGGAATCGCTACCCAGAAGCACGAAACCTACTAGAAATTGTTACCCAATCGACCAAGACTTAACATGCAAGTGCAGCAACGCTCAGTCAGCTATTCCCGACAAGTGGTCGCATACCTACCATTACCATAATTTCGCCATAGAGACTCAATAGGAATCAAATCTTTATCATACTCGTACAAATCAACAACAAATTCATCGAAAGTCTCATAGGCATAAACCACGATTTTCAAAATTTCTTCGGGGAAAAATTCCGTCTTTACAACAGGACTCTCAAATCTTTTTTCTTCCAAATTATTTGAAATCCGATCGAGATACTCAATCATGGCTGTCCGCTCAGATTTCATCCGCTTCGTCAGTTTCTTGAGGCTGCGCAACTTATCGGAGAGAATGGCCACTGCAGAATGGATTGAAATGGAGAATTCATAAGCGCATAGCGCTTCTACGAAGCGAGCATGTTTGAGAGCATCTTCATCCAAGTTCATTACGCTCTCTGCGTTACCGAGGTGTCGCCCAGAACACTTTCTCCACATCACATCGAGATTGTGGCCTTTTGATGAGAAAGGTTGATCGCAATATGGGCAAGTGGACAGCAGCACCACATTGTGTGTGGCACACACGCTCACATGATCAGGGAAATTTCGTCGCCAGTAGGAAAAGCCCAAATCCTGCACGTCCTGCCTGACGCATTCCGGGCAGTAGGCGTGCAAGTCGGAATTAGTAATCGCCATTCGGGGTTTGAGATACGCCGTTCGAGAATAACTGGCATCTCGGGTATCCCTGATAACAAACTGCAGGGGCAATTGAGTGTGTTCGTGCAGCAAGCGGTTGAAGCCATAGCATCCTTGCCAACCCATCGTTGAGGCGATCACCTTAACTGCTTGGTGAGTAATCTCCCCTTCAGAAAGCCATCGTAACCTGTCTACCCTCCAGTCCATAAAATTCACGAGCAAATTGCGGTCAACATATGAGCGCAAAGATTCATCAGGTTGGATACGCAACAGCATGGATGGGTTGGCCCCTCAGCGACTGATCCCGCGTCATCGTTCAAAGGTTGCGGTTGAGCAAACATTGCCAGAAATAAGGTGTAAAAAAGGCACCCAAAGGTGCCTTTTCGGAAGGTTCGAGGAGTAGTCGCAGCGATCCTTTAACTCCCAGCCTTGCGACCTTGGGTTCAGAATCCGACCGGCTATGCCCGTCGTCACTACTTCAGAGAAACCAGCATTCTCTGCTGCCGAAATTGCGGGGGGGCCTTGCTGGTACCCAGTCCCAACGGATGCGCAGTTGCAGTCCTCGACTACAAGCCTATACAGCGTGACACACCTGTCAATTAGATTCTGAGGCGTAATTCCAAGTCGGGACAACGGCGTGCATCACTGCACCCCGCCAACCCGGATTGGTCACGAACAGGGTTACCCGCGACAGCTTTATTTCCCTTGCGACAGGTTTAATTCCCTAAATCTAGCTGCAAAGCGCCCCTGGCTTCTGGCTTACTCGACCGTAACCGACTTGGCTAGGTTACGCGGCTGGTCCACGTCGGTGCCCTTGAGCACGGCCACGTAGTAAGACAGCAGCTGCAGCGGGATGGTGTACAGGATTGGTGCCAGGGCGTCGGCGATGTGCGGCACCTTGATCACGTGGGTACCTTCGCCATTGGTCATGCCGGCCTGCTCGTCTGCAAACACTACCAGCTCGCCACCACGGGCGCGTACTTCCTGCAGGTTGGACTTCAGCTTCTCCAGCAGTTCGTTATTCGGCGCAACGGTTACCACTGGCATGTCGTTGTCCACCAGAGCCAGCGGGCCGTGCTTCAGCTCGCCTGCCGGGTAGGCTTCGGCGTGGATGTAGGAGATTTCCTTGAGCTTGAGCGCACCTTCCATCGCCACCGGGTACTGCGCACCACGGCCGAGGAACAGGGTGTGGTGCTTGTCGGCGAACAGCTCGGCGATTTTCTCGACGGTGGCGTCCATGGCCAGGGCTTCGCCCAGGCGGGCCGGCAGGCGGCGCAGTTCATCAACCAGCTCGGCTTCGACGCCGGCTTCCAGGGTACCGCGCACCTGGCCCAGAGCCAGGGTCAGCAGCATCAGCGAAACAAGCTGGGTGGTGAAAGCCTTGGTCGAAGCCACGCCGATTTCCGGGCCGGCCAGAGTCAGCAGGGTCAGGTCCGACTCACGCACCAGCGAACTGATACCGACGTTGCAGATCGCCAGGCTGCCGAGGAAGCCCAGCTCCTTGGCGTTGCGCAGTGCGGCCAGGGTGTCGGCGGTTTCGCCAGACTGCGAGATGGAGACGAACAGGGTGTCCGGCTGCACTACCACCTTGCGGTAACGGAACTCGCTGGCCACTTCGACCTGGCACGGGATCCCGGCCAGGCTTTCCAGCCAGTAACGGGCGACCATGCCGGCGTGGTAGCTGGTACCGCAGGCAACGATCTGCACGTTACGCACCTTGGCGAACAGTTCGGCAGCCTGCGGGCCGAAGGCCTGGACCATAACGTTGTCCTTGCCCAGCCGGCCTTCCAGGGTGCGCTGCACCACGCTTGGCTGCTCGTGGATTTCCTTGAGCATGAAGTGGCGGTAGGTACCTTTGTCGGCAGCTTCGGCACCTTCGTGGTACTGCACGGTTTCGCGCTGGACCTTGTGGCCATCCTGGTCCCAGATGGAGACCTGGTCACGGCGGATTTCGGCGATGTCGCCTTCTTCCAGGTACATGAAGCGGTCGGTGACCTGGCGCAGGGCCAGCTGGTCGGACGCCAGGAAGTTCTCGCCCAGGCCCAGGCCGATCACCAGCGGGCTGCCACTGCGTGCGGCTACCAGGCGGTCAGGCTGCTTGGCACTGATCAGCGCCAGGCCGTAAGCACCATGCAGGCGCTTCACCGCAGCCTTCAGGGCATCGGTCAGGTCCGGAATGCTCTTCAGGGTGTGGTGGATCAGGTGGACGATGACTTCGGTATCAGTCTGCGAAGTGAAGACATAGCCAAGGCCCTTCAGCTCTTCGCGCAGTTCTTCGTGGTTCTCGATGATGCCGTTGTGCACCACGGCCACTTCATGGCCCGAGAAGTGCGGGTGGGCGTTGCCCTCGGTCGGCGCACCGTGGGTGGCCCAGCGAGTGTGGGCGATGCCCAGCTGGCCGGCCAGTGGCTCGGCGGCAACAGCGGCTTCCAGTTCACTGACCTTGCCGATACGGCGACGGCGCTGCAGTTCACCGTTCTGGGTGAGGACGGCCAGGCCGGCGCTGTCGTACCCGCGGTACTCAAGACGCTTGAGGCCTTCGATCAGGATGGCTGTGATGTTGCGCTCGGCGACGGCACCAACGATTCCACACATGGTTTATTGCTCCTGGCTGATCGCGGCGCAGATCAGGTTGATGCCGCGGGCTTGAATTTGTTCGCGTGCCGCTGCGGGCAGGCGTTCGTCAGTAATAAGGGTGTGCACGCTGCCCCAGGGCAGCTCGAGGTTAGGGATCTTGCGCCCTACCTTGTCCGATTCGACCATCACGATCACTTCACGGGCGACTTCGGCCATGACCCGGCTCAGCCCGAGAAGTTCGTTGAAGGTGGTGGTACCGCGGCCGAGGTCGATGCCGTCGGCGCCGATGAACAGTTGGTCGAAATCGTAGGAGCGCAACACCTGCTCGGCCACCTGGCCCTGGAACGACTCGGAATGCGGGTCCCAGGTGCCACCGGTCATCAGCAGCACCGGCTCGTGTTCGAGGTCGCAGATGGCGCGGGCCACGTTCATCGAATTGGTCATCACCACCAGGCCAGGATGGCGGCCCAGTTCAGGGATCATGGCTGCCGTGGTGCTGCCGCTGTCGATGATGATGCGCGCATGTTCGCGGATACGCGCCACAGCAGCGCGGGCGATGGCCTTTTTATAGGAAGACACCGGCTGGGCAGGTTCACCGAGCAGCTCTTGAGGCACCGGGACCGCGCCACCATAACGCCGTAGCAACAGGCCATTGGTTTCCAGGGCAGCGAGGTCCTTGCGGATGGTGACCTCCGAGGTAGCGAAACGCTTGGCCAACGCGTCCACACTCACCTCGCCCTGCTCGCTGAGCAAAGCCAGGATGTTGTGCCGCCGCTGCGGGGTGTTTCGTTTCGACATGAGCGCTTAAGTTTCGATTCGAAAGATAATGATGGCAATCAAAACCTAAGATGAGCGATTCGTCAAGTCGTCACTGCCCTGTGGATAGATTCTCTCTGCACTGGCGCGGCCCCTGTAGGAGCGGCCTTGTGTCGCGATGGGCCGCAGCGCGGCCCCAGGGTTTTCGAGGCAAAACAGAAATTGTCGGGCCTACTTTGCAGTCCATCGCGACACAAGGTCGCTCCTACAGAGGCTGCGATATGCCGCAAAATAAAAAGCCGACTTATTCACATAAGTCGGCTTTCGATCGAAACAGCTGTGTATAACTCAGCTCTTCTTGATCTTTTCCGGCCGCTTCCAACCCGAGATGTTGCGCTGACGTGCACGAGCCACCGCCAGATCGCCTGCCTCAACGGTCTGAGTGATGGTCGAACCGGCTGCAGTGGTCGCACCAGCCTTGATTTCCACAGGCGCTACCAACGAGTTGTTCGAGCCGATGAATACATCCTCGCCCATCACGGTCTTGAACTTGTTCGCGCCATCGTAGTTGCAGGTGATGGTGCCGGCGCCGATGTTGGTACGAGCACCGATTTCGGCATCGCCCAGATAAGTCAGGTGACCGGCCTTGGCGCCCTCACCCAGGTGAGCGTTCTTCAGTTCGACGAAGTTACCCACATGTGCCTTGGCGTCCAGCACGCTACCCGGGCGCAGGCGGGCGAACGGGCCGGCATCGCTGCCCTCGCCCATCACGGCGCCTTCAAGGTGGCTGTTGGCCTTGACCACTGCGCCTTTGCGCAGGGTGGTGTTCTTGATCACGCAGTTAGGGCCGATCTGCACATCGTCCTCGATGACCACCTTGCCTTCGAGAATCACGTTGATATCGATCAGCACGTCACGGCCAACGGTCACTTCACCGCGGACATCGAAGCGCGACGGGTCGCGCAAAGTTACGCCCTGGGCCATCAGGCGACGGCCTTCACGCAACTGGTAGTGGCGCTCCAGTTCGGACAGCTGGCGACGGTCGTTGGCACCTTGCACTTCCATCGGGTCGTGCGGCTGTTCAGTAGCCACTACCAGGCCGTCAGCTACAGCCATGGCGATGACATCGGTCAGGTAATACTCACCCTGGGCATTGTTGTTCGACAGGCGACCCATCCAGTCGGCCAGACGCGCGGCCGGCAGGGCCAGAATACCGGTGTTGCCTTCCTTGATCGCTTTCTGCGCATCGTTGGCGTCCTTGTGCTCAACGATGGCGGTCACCTTCCCCTGCTCGTCACGCACGATACGGCCATAACCGGTCGGGTCGTCGAGGGTCACCGTGAGCAGGCCCAGCTGCTGCTCGTTGGCCTTCGCCAGCAGGCGCTGCAGGGTTTCCACTTCAATCAAAGGCACATCACCGTACAGCACCAGCACGGTTTCGGCGGTCAAGGCCGGCAATGCCTGGGCAACCGCATGGCCGGTACCCAGCTGCTTATCCTGCATGACGAAGTTCAGGTCGTCGGCGGCCAGGCGCTCGCGAACCAGCTCGGCACCATGGCCAATGACCACATGAATACCTTGCGGCTGCAGCTGGCGCGCGCTGTGGATAACATGGCCGAGCATGGAGTTGCCGGCAACCGGGTGCAGCACCTTGGGCAGCGCCGAGCGCATGCGGGTGCCTTGGCCGGCGGCGAGAATAACGATATCGAGTGACATTACTGGCTACCAATCCTGGGTGGTCAGTGAAATGACCGGGGGAGAGAAATCAGAAAAAGAAAAAGGGTAGCCGAGGCTACCCTTTTACTCAATCGCAACAGAAGTTATCAGCCGAGGGCCGATTACTTGCCTCTGCGCATTTGCTGGACGGTACGCAGCTGAGCTGCGGCCTCGGCCAGACGTGCGGCGGCGGCGCCGTAGTCGAAGTCCGCGCCTTTCAGATTCAGGGCGTTCTCGGCAGCCTTGAGGGCTTCCTGAGCCTGAGCTTCATCCAGGTCTGCAGCACGTTGCACGGTATCGGCAAGCACCTTGACCATGTTCGGCTGAACCTCGAGGAAACCACCAGAGATGTAGAACACCTCTTGGGCGCCACCCTGCTTGGTCAGCGTGATCGGACCAGGCTTGAGATTGGTGATCAGCGGCGCGTGACCCGGAGCGATACCAAGATCACCCAGGTTACCGTGCGCAACTACCATCTCGACCAGGCCGGAGAAGATCTCTCCTTCCGCGCTGACGATATCGCAATGGACTGTCATAGCCATCTGCTTGCCTCAACCTGATAGCGCCCCTTGCGGGGCGCAGGAATTACAGTTTCTTGGCTTTCTCGATCGCTTCGTCGATGCTGCCGACCATGTAGAACGCTTGTTCTGGCAGGTGGTCGTAGTCACCTTTGAGGATGCCGCTGAAGCCAGCGATGGTGTCTTTCAGGGAAACGTACTTGCCTGGCGAACCGGTGAAGACTTCGGCCACGAAGAACGGCTGCGACAGGAAGCGCTGGATCTTACGAGCGCGGGCTACCAGTTGCTTGTCGGCTTCGGACAGTTCGTCCATACCCAGGATCGCGATGATGTCTTTCAGCTCTTTGTAGCGCTGCAGAACATACTGAACGCCACGAGCGGTCTCGTAGTGCTCGTTGCCGATCACGTTCGGGTCCAGCTGGCGCGAAGTCGAGTCCAGTGGGTCGACCGCTGGGTAGATACCCAGGGAGGCGATGTCACGGGACAGAACGACGGTGGCGTCCAAGTGGGCGAAGGTGGTCGCAGGCGACGGGTCGGTCAAGTCGTCCGCAGGTACGTATACGGCCTGAACGGAGGTGATCGAACCTTCCTTGGTGGAGGTGATACGCTCTTGCAGAACGCCCATCTCTTCAGCCAGGGTCGGCTGGTAACCTACTGCCGAAGGCATACGGCCCAGCAGTGCGGATACTTCGGTACCGGCCAGGGTGTAACGATAGATGTTGTCGACGAACAGCAGAACGTCGTTACCTTCGTCACGGAACTTCTCGGCCATGGTCAGGCCGGTCAGCGCTACGCGCAGACGGTTTCCTGGTGGCTCGTTCATCTGACCGTAGACCAGCGCTACCTTGTCGAGAACGTTGGAGTCCTTCATCTCGTGGTAGAAGTCGTTACCCTCACGAGTACGCTCACCCACACCAGCGAACACGGAGTAACCACTGTGTTCCATGGCGATGTTACGGATCAGTTCCATCATGTTTACGGTCTTGCCGACACCGGCACCACCGAACAGACCAACCTTACCACCCTTGGCGAACGGGCAAACCAGGTCGATAACCTTGATGCCGGTTTCCAGCAGGTCGTTGCCGCCTGCCTGGTCAGCGAACGAAGGCGCTGGCTGGTGGATACCGCGACGCTCTTCTTCGCCGATCGGGCCGGCCTCGTCGATCGGGTTGCCCAGTACGTCCATGATACGGCCCAGGGTGGCCTTACCAACAGGAACGGAAATGGCAGCGCCGGAGTCAACGACTTCCAGACCGCGCTTCAGGCCTTCGGTCGAGCCCATCGCAATGGTACGAACCACGCCGTCGCCCAGCTGCTGCTGAACTTCCAGGGTGGTTTCCGCGCCTTGTACTTTCAGCGCGTTGTAAACACTCGGCACGACGTCACGTGGGAATTCCACGTCGATGACGGCGCCGATGATTTGAACGATACGTCCGCTACTCATAGCTGGATCCTCTGAATATTTGAACCGTTAAACCGCGGCAGCGCCGCCGACGATTTCCGAGATCTCCTGGGTGATCGCAGCCTGACGCGCCTTGTTGTAGATCAACTGAAGCTCTTTGATCAAATCACCGGCGTTGTCTGTGGCGTTCTTCATGGCGATCATCCGGGCCGCTTGTTCAGCAGCGTTGTTCTCGACCACCGCCTGGTACACCTGCGACTCCACGTAACGCACCATCAAGCCGTCCAGCAGCTCTTTTGCGTCGGGTTCGTACAGGTAGTCCCAGTGATGCTTGAGATCCTGATCCGGGGTTGCCACCAACGGTACCAATTGCTCGACCGTTGGCTTCTGGGTCATGGTGTTGATGAACTTGTTCGAAACCACCGAGAGGCGATCGATACGGCCGTCCAGGTAGGCGTCCAGCATCACTTTGACGGAGCCGATCAGATCGTTGATCGATGGCTCTTCGCCCAAGTGGCTGATCGCGGCTACGACGTTGCCGCCAAAGATGCGGAAGAAAGTCGCACCCTTGCTGCCGATCACGCACAGGTCGATTTCCACGCCCTGTTCGCGGTTTTCGTTCATGTCCTTGACCAGGGCCTTGAACAGGTTGGTGTTCAAGCCACCGCACAGACCACGGTCACTGCTCACCACGATATAACCGGCGCGCTTTACAGGGCGCTCGATCATGAACGGGTGGCGGTATTCCGGGTTGGCGTTGGCCAGATGACCGATCACCTGGCGGATACGCTCCGCGTAAGGACGGCTAGCAGCCATGCGCATTTGTGCCTTGCGCATCTTGCTGACCGCCACTTTCTCCATGGCGCTGGTAATTTTTTGCGTGCTTTTGATGCTCGCAATCTTACTGCGAATCTCTTTTGCGCCTGCCATGTATCACCTATCAGGTTAGCAAGCGGGGGCCTGAGCCCCCGCTGCGGCTTACCAGGTCTGGGTGGCCTTGAACTTCTCGATACCGGCTTTCAGGCCTGCGTCGATTTCGTCGTTGAAGTCACCCTTCACGTTGATCTTCGCCATCAGTTCAGCGTGATCACGGTTGAAGAAGGCGATCAGTGCTTGCTCGAAGCTACCGATCTTGGAGACTTCTACGTCAGTCAGGAAGCCACGCTCAGCGGCGTACAGCGACAGAGCCATGTCCGCGATGGACATCGGCGCGTACTGCTTCTGCTTCATCAGCTCGGTAACGCGCTGACCATGCTCCAGCTGCTTGCGGGTCGCTTCGTCCAGATCGGAAGCGAACTGGGCGAATGCAGCCAGTTCACGGTACTGAGCCAGAGCGGTACGGATACCACCGGACAGCTTCTTGATGATCTTGGTCTGAGCGGCACCACCTACGCGGGATACCGAAACACCGGCGTTCACTGCTGGGCGGATGCCCGAGTTGAACATGGCCGATTCCAGGAAGATCTGACCGTCGGTGATGGAAATCACGTTGGTCGGAACGAACGCGGAAACGTCGCCAGCCTGGGTTTCGATGATCGGCAGGGCGGTCAGGGAACCGGTCTTGCCAGTGACTGCGCCGTTGGTGAACTTCTCGACGTACTCTTCCGAAACGCGCGATGCACGCTCCAGCAGACGGGAGTGGAGATAGAACACGTCACCTGGGTACGCTTCACGTCCTGGTGGACGGCGCAGCAGCAGGGAGATCTGACGGTAGGCAACGGCCTGCTTGGACAGGTCGTCGTAAACGATCAGGGCGTCTTCACCGCGGTCACGGAAGAACTCGCCCATGGTGCAGCCGGCGTATGGCGCCAGGAACTGCAGTGCGGCGGATTCCGAAGCACTGGCAACGACCACGATGGTGTTGGCCAGGGCGCCGGCTTCTTCCAGCTTGCGAACGATGTTGGCAACGGTGGAACGCTTCTGGCCGACAGCAACATAAACACAGAAAATACCGGAGTCTTTCTGGTTGATGATGGCGTCGATGGCCATGGCGGTCTTGCCGATCTGACGGTCACCGATGATCAGCTCGCGCTGGCCACGGCCGACAGGGATCATGGCGTCGACGGACTTGTAGCCAGTCTGTACAGGCTGGTCTACCGACTTACGCCAGATCACGCCTGGAGCGACCTTTTCGACCGCGTCGGTTTCGGTGGTGGTCAGAGGACCTTTGCCATCGATCGGGTTACCCAGAGCGTCGACGACGCGGCCCAGCAGGCCTTTGCCGACCGGAACTTCCAGGATGCGACCGGTACACTTGGCGCTCATGCCCTCGGCGAGGGTGTCATAGGCACCCAGGATCACTGCACCTACGGAGTCTTGCTCCAGGTTCAGGGCCATGCCGAATACGCTGCCAGGGAACTCGATCATTTCGCCGTACATGACGTCGGCCAGACCGTGGATCCGCACGATACCGTCGGATACCGAAACAACGGTACCTTCGTTACGGGCTTGGGAGCTCACATCGAGGTTGTCGATGCGGCCCTTGATGATTTCACTAATTTCGGAAGGATTGAGTTGCTGCATTGCTCTGCTGCCCCTTCAAACTCAAGATTTCAATGCTTCGGCCAGTTTCGCGATTTTGCCGCGAACAGAGCCATCGATTACCAGGTCACCGGCGCGGATGACGACGCCGCCAATCAGGCTGGCATCCTCCGACGCGTGCAGGCGCACTTCCTGGCCTAACCGTGCACTGAGAACCTTGGCGAGTTTGTCTTGCTGTTCTTGGTTCAACGCGAAGGCACTGGTGACTTCCACGTCCACGGATTTCTCTTGCTCGGCCTTGTACAGGTCGAACAGGGCGGCAATCTCCGGCAGAAGCAGGAGACGGTCGTTTTCCGCGGCAACATGAATGAAATTCCGTGCCTGTGCATTGAACTTGTCACCGCACACGTCAATGAACGTGGCGGCCTTTTCTGCGCTCGTCAGTCGCGGGGCCTTGAGCAGGCGCTGCATGGTGTCGTCTTGCGACACCGCAGCAGCCAGGCCGAGCATGGCTGACCAATTGGCCAGTTGCTGATGGGCCTGGGCATGCTCAAAGGCAGCCTTAGCGTAAGGTCGGGCCAACGTGGTCAGTTCTGCCATGATCGCCCTCGCTTAAATTTCAGCGGCCAGTTTGTTAACCAGCTCCGCATGCGCGTTTTGATCGATTGTGGCGCCAAGGATCTTTTCAGCACCACCAACGGCCAGGGCACCCACTTGGGCGCGCAGGGCGTCTTTAGCGCTGTTCAGTTCCTGTTCGATCTCGGCCAGAGCCTGAGCCTTCACACGGTCAGCTTCGACGCGGGCCTGATCACGGGCTTCCTCGACAAGCTGAGCAGCGCGTTTCTTGCTTTGCTCGATGATTTCGGCTGCCTGTGCTTTAGCTTCGCGCAGTTGCTGACCCGCTTTCTCTTGGGCCAGCTCCAGGTCGCGAGCTGCGCGGTTGGCAGCGTCCAAGCCGTCGGCAATCTTCTTTTGGCGCTCTTGCAGGGCAGTGATGACCGGAGGCCACACATACTTCATGCAGAAGAGTACAAAAATCAGAAAAGCAACGGATTGGCCAATCAGGGTTGCATTAATGTTCACGCCAACACCTCGCTCGGTCTTAATTCATACAGCCATCAACTCGTGGTGACGAGTGATTAGCCGGCGATCTGACCAACGAACGGATTCGCGAAGGTGAAGAACAGAGCGATACCAACACCGATCATGGTTACGGCGTCGAGCAGACCGGCAACGATGAACATTTTAACCTGCAGCATCGGAACCATTTCTGGTTGACGAGCAGCGCCTTCCAGGAACTTGCCGCCCAGCAGGCCGAAACCAATGGCGGTACCCAGAGCACCCAGGCCGATCAGCAGAGCAACAGCGATAGCGGTCAGACCAACTACAGTTTCCATCTTTCCTCCCGACTTTTACGTCGTATTGGTTAGGTTTTTAGTTTGAAGCGGTAAAACAAATCGTTTGGTACAGCATGCCCTTGCGGACTTTTTAAGCCCTCCCCCCGAACAGGCGGGGAAGGCTATCAGACACGCCAGGCGGTCTTAATGGTTATCTTCGTGAGCCATCGACAGGTAGACGATGGTCAGCATCATGAAGATGAAAGCTTGCAGGGTGATGATCAGGATGTGGAACACAGCCCACGCCCATTGCAGCACCACACCCAGGCCGCTGAGCCACAGCAGGCCGGAGCCGAACATTACAGCGATCAGGATGAACACCAGTTCGCCGGCGTACATGTTGCCGAACAGACGCAGTGCCAGCGAGATCGGCTTGGCGATCAGGGTGACGAATTCCAGCAGGAAGTTGACCGGAATCAGCAGGATCTGAACGAAGATGTTCTTGCTGCCGAACGGGTGCAGGGTCAACTCACCGATGAAGCCGCCCAGGCCCTTGACCTTGATGCTGTAGAAGATGATCAGGGCGAACACGCAGAAGGCCATGGCCAGGGTCGCGTTCGGGTCGGTGGTCGACACGGCGCGGAACGGAATGTGCGGGTCACCGGAGATCAGGATGGCCAGCTGAGGAATCCAGTCGACCGGTACCAGGTCGACGGCGTTCATCAGGAATACCCAGACGAAAATGGTCAGCGCCAGCGGAGCGATTACTGGGCTACGGCCGTGGAAGGAGTCCTTCACGCTGCCGTTGACGAAGTCCACCATCACTTCTACGAAGTTCTGCAGGCCGCCAGGTTGGCCGGAAGTCGCCTTCTTGGCCGCCATGCGGAAGATGAACAGGAAGATCAGACCCAGCGCGACGGACCAACCCAGGGTGTCCAGGTGGAACGCCCAGAAGCCCATTGCCTTGGCTTCTGCAGCCGAATGGGCGAAGCCCCAGCTGCCGTCTGGTAGTTGACCGTAGGTCAGGTTCTGCAAGTGGTGCTGGATATAGCCCGAAGCGGTTTCTGCTGCCATGGTTGCCTCAAACGCCCTAAGGTCTCGAAAGTCTTTTATTCATCAGCAGGGGCGCGAACCAGCTGACCAAAAGGGTCAACACGAAGACGCCGAATACTGCTAGCGGCGCCAGTGGCTTCACTCCTGCGAAGGTCAGTGCAAAAAGCACTGCCGTCAAAATCATCTTGCCTGCCTCGCCAGCGTAGAACGACTTGACGATGGCTTGTGCCGCCCGGGCCCCACTGAAGCGAAAAGCCTTCCAGGCGAAATACACATTGGGTAGCCAGGCAATCAAACCTCCGCAAAGGCCTGAATATCCACTGACCGCCCCTTTCCACTGCCACAACACCAACGTTGCCAGCAGCAGTACGACGAATTGAGCCAGCAGTACCGGGAAAACCGCCCAGCGATGGAAAGGCAGGCGGTTTGGCGTGCGGATTTCCATCACAACTGCTCCTCGGAAGTCGACCAGCAAGTCAGTTATGACTTGGCATAATTTGTGCCGACAAAATGCGCGCAGAGTATAGGGGTGGATTAACCCCTATTCAACTATTCGGTAGTGATTTCCGACTGCGCGCTACAACGGGAATTGTTTCAGCGGATGTGAGCAAGCACGCCTTGCAACTCGTCAAGCGAGTTGTAGCGAATAACCAATTGGCCTTTGCCCTTGTTGCCATGGCGTATCTGCACGGCCGAGCCCAGGCGCTCTGCGAGCCGCTGTTCAAGGCGTGCGATATCCGGATCAGGTTTGCTCGGTTCGACCGGATCAGGTTTGTCACTGAGCCACTGGCGAACCAGTGCCTCGGTTTGGCGCACGGTGAGGCCACGTGCGACAACATGACGCGCCCCCTCCTCCTGCCGGTGTTCTTCCAGGCCGAGCAATGCTCGGGCGTGGCCCATCTCCAGGTCGCCATGGGCAAGCATGGTCTTGATCGCGTCAGGCAGGGTGATCAGGCGCAGCAGGTTGGCCACGGTTACCCGCGACTTGCCTACGGCATCGGCCACCTGTTGCTGGGTGAGTTCGAACTCCTGCTGCAGGCGCTGCAGGGCCAGCGCCTCTTCCAGCGGGTTGAGGTCTTCACGCTGGATGTTCTCGATCAGCGCCATGGCGATGGCGGCTTCGTCGGGCACTTCGCGGACCATCGCCGGGATCTTGTCCAGGCCAGCCTGCTGGGTGGCGCGCCAGCGGCGCTCACCGGCGATGATCTCGTAGCGGTTGCCATCGATCGGGCGCACCACGATCGGTTGCATCACGCCATGGTTGCGAATCGAGTGCGCGAGCTCTTCCAGCGCCTCCGGGTCCATGTCCCGACGCGGCTGGTATTTGCCACGCTGGATCAGCTCGACCGGCAGGTGTTGCAGTTCTTTCTGGTCGATCTTCACAGCCTGCTCTTCGAGCGCGCTGACGGAAGGACCACTGAGCAGTGCATCCAACCCACGTCCGAGACCCCGTTTCTTGACGGCCATACGGATTCCTTAAGTTGTTTGTGCAGTGCGTGATTGACGGCGTTGACGGCGTACCAGTTCCCCAGCCAGGGCCAGATAAGCCAGCGCGCCTCGCGATTGCTTGTCGTAGGCCAGGGCCGGCATGCCGAAGCTCGGGGCCTCGGCCAGGCGAATGTTGCGCGGAATGACCGTGTCGTACAGCTGCGGGCCAAAGTGCTCCTTCAGCTGCGCCGAGACATCGTTGTTCAGGCTCAGGCGCGGATCGTACATGGTCCGCAGCAGGCCCTCGATCTTCAGCTCCGGGTTCAACCGGGCGGCGATGCGCTTGATGTTATCCACAAGGTCGCTGAGACCTTCCAGTGCGTAATACTCGCACTGCATCGGGATGATCACGCCATCTGAAGCGACCAGTGCGTTGAGCGTCAGCATCGACAGCGACGGAGGGCAATCGATGAGGATGTAGTCGTAGTTCTCGCGGATAGGCGCCAAGGCGTTGCGCAGGCGGCTCTCCTTGACCTGCATTTCCAGCAGCACCACTTCGGCGGCTGTCAGGTCACGGTTGGCCGGCAGCAACTGGAAACCACCGTGCTCGGAGTAATGCATGGCCTGGGCCAGGTCGCATTCCCCGATCAACAGGTCGTAGACCGAGTGCTCGAGCTCGTGCTTGTCCACACCGCTGCCCATGGTGGCGTTGCCCTGCGGATCGAGGTCGATCAGCAGCACACGACGCTTGGTCGCGGCCAGCGAGGCAGCGAGATTGATACAGGTGGTGGTCTTGCCCACACCACCTTTCTGGTTCGCGATTGCGAATACCTTAGCCATTGTTGCGTGTGTTCCCAGTCATGCCTTGCGGCGCAGTATCAGCAGATGGCGCTGGCCCTGGCAACCTGGAACGGTCAGGGCCTGCTCGCTTTCCACTGTGAAGTCTGCGGGCAATGCTACCAGTTCATCGGCAGGATGCAGCCCCTTCATTGCAAGCCATTGCGTCCCGGTGTCGCCCAGGTGGCGGGTCCAGTTGGTGAAGTTCTCCATGCTGCTGAAGGCGCGAGAGATGATTCCGCTGAAAGGTTGTGCCGGCTGGAAGGCTTCGACCCGGCTGTGGATAACCGTGAGGTTGTCCAACTTGAGCTCCATTTTCACCTGGGTCAGGAAGCGGGTCTTCTTGCCATTGGCGTCCAGCACCGTCACGCGCTTGTGTGGATGCAGGATAGCCAACGGGATACCGGGCATGCCACCGCCACTGCCGACATCCAGCCAATTATCACGCTCGCTGTGGATAAACGGCATGACACTGAGGCTGTCGAGCAGGTGACGCGACACCATCTCGTTGGGGTCGCGCACGGCGGTGAGGTTGTAGGCTTTGTTCCATTTGATCAGCAGGGCCAGGTAGCCGAGCAGCATCTCGTGATGCTCGGCGCTCAGCTCGACACCGAGCTGACGCGCACCTGTGGACAACTCTTCAGCGTGTTGCGGGGTGACCAGGGAACTCAAGCGCTTTGCTCCAATTCGCGGCCAGCGCCGCGTTTTTTCAAGTGAATCAGCAACAGGGAAATCGCCGCCGGGGTCACGCCCGGGATACGCGAAGCCTGACCCAGGGTTTCCGGACGGGTCTGGCCCAGCTTGCCCTGGATTTCCTTGGACAGGCCGGAAATCGTCGAGTAATCGATATCCACAGGCAGGCGGGTGTCTTCGCTGGCGCGCAGACGTGCGATTTCATCCTGCTGGCGGTCGATGTAGCCGGCGTACTTGGTGCGAATTTCGACCTGCTCGGCGACCTGTGGATCGATCGCTTCGCCGCCGGTTGCCTCGATCAGGCCGGCGTAGTCGATTTCCGGGCGCGCCAGCAGGTTGAGCAGGCTGTACTCGTGGCTGAGCGGGGTACCGAACTTATCCACAATCGCCTGGCCTTGCTCGGTGTTCGGGCGTACCCAGGTCGACTTCAGGCGCTGCTCCTCGCGTTCGATGCCGTCGCGCTTGGCGCAGAAGGCGGCCCAACGCTGGTCGTCGATCAGGCCGAGTTCACGGCCCTTTTCGGTCAGCCGCAGGTCGGCGTTGTCTTCGCGTAGGATCAGGCGGTACTCGGCACGCGAAGTGAACATGCGGTACGGCTCCTGGGTACCCAGGGTAATCAGGTCGTCGACCAGTACGCCGATGTATGCCTCGTCGCGGCGCGGGCACCAGCTGTCTCGGCCCTGCGCCCGCAGGGCCGCGTTGGTCCCGGCCAGCAAACCTTGGGCGCCGGCTTCTTCGTAACCGGTGGTGCCGTTGATCTGGCCGGCGAAGAACAGGCCGCCGATGACTTTGGTCTCGAGGCTGTACTTGAGGTCACGCGGGTCGAAGTAGTCGTATTCGATGGCATAGCCCGGGCGCACGATGTGGGCGTTCTCCATGCCACGGATCGACCGCACCAGCTCCAGCTGCACGTCGAACGGCAGCGAAGTGGAAATACCGTTGGGGTACAGCTCATGGGTGGTCAGGCCTTCCGGCTCAATGAACACCTGGTGGCTTTCCTTGTCGGCGAAGCGGTGGATCTTGTCTTCGATCGACGGGCAGTAGCGCGGGCCAACACCTTCGATGACACCCGAGTACATCGGCGAACGGTCGAGGTTCGAGGCGATGATCTCGTGGGTGCGCGCATTGGTGTGGGTAATCCAGCAGCTCACCTGACGCGGGTGCATCTGGGCATTGCCCATGAACGACATCACCGGAATCGGCGTATCGCCTGGCTGCTCGGTCATTACCGAGAAGTCCACCGAGCGGCCGTCGATGCGTGGCGGGGTACCGGTTTTCAGGCGGCCGACCCGCAGCGGCAGTTCACGCATGCGGTGGGCCAGGGCAATCGAAGGTGGATCGCCGGCGCGACCACCGGAATGGTTTTGCAAACCAATGTGGATAAGCCCGCCGAGGAAGGTACCGGTGGTCAGTACCACCGATTCGGCGAAGAAACGCAGGCCCATCTGGGTCACCACGCCTTTGACCTGGTCCTGCTCGACGATCAGGTCGTCGCAGGACTGCTGGAATATCCACAGGTTCGGCTGGTTTTCCAGGATTTCACGCACCACTGCCTTGTAGATGGCGCGGTCGGCCTGTGCACGGGTGGCGCGTACAGCCGGGCCCTTGCGGTTGTTCAGAACGCGGAACTGGATGCCGCTCTTGTCGGTGGCCAGCGCCATGGCGCCGCCGAGGGCATCGATCTCTTTGACCAGATGGCTTTTGCCAATACCGCCAATGGCGGGGTTGCAGCTCATGTGACCGAGGGTTTCCACGTTATGGGTCAACAACAGGGTTTTCACACCCATGCGTGCAGACGCAAGCGCAGCCTCGGTACCGGCATGGCCGCCGCCGATGACGATCACTTCAAAACGGGAAGGGAAATCCACCACGCACCTCGTGCCTGTTTTTGCGAATAGAGAAGGTAAGCGGACAAGTATAGGGACTTCACCCCCTTTAAAGAAACCGTCTGAGCAAATTTTGACCAGTCTGTGGATGAGTGGCAGCCAACAGAAATCAAAGAGGAAAAATTTAAAAAAGCTTTGTTTTTATGTTTATTCTTATGCACAAGCCTTTCTGTGGATAAGCTTATGCAGGCCTTTATCCATGCTGTGTAGAGAAAAATTAAACCCTGTGGCTGGAGTACCATGAGGGCTATGGATAACACGATTTAGCCTGTGGATTAAATGGCTGTTTACCCACAAGCGGGTTTGTCCTCAGAAAAAAAGCCTGCTTATCAACGGAGCTGAAGGCGAGTTTTCCACAGGGCTCCTGAGAGCAGATTGGGGTAGGTGAATAAAAAAAATGTGAACCTGCACCGGCCTCTTCGCGGGTGAACCCGCTCCCACAGGGTTCTGCACAGCCTTCAGGTGCGGCGCGATTTCCGTAGAAGCTGCGAAATTTGAGGCAAAAAAAAGCCGCTCCCGAAGGAGCGGCTCTTGGTTTTGCCTGGCTGTGAATTACTTGCCGATGCAGAAACTGGAGAAAATCCGCCCCAGCAGGTCATCAGAGCTGAATGCCCCGGTAATCTCCCCCAGGGCCTGCTGCGCCTGCCGCAGGTCTTCCGCCAACAGCTCACCCGCGCCAGCCAGGGTCAGTTGTGCACGGCCATGTTCCAGGTGCTCACTGGCCTGGCGCAGGGCATCCAGATGGCGCCGGCGAGCGCTGAAGCCACTCTCGGCCGTCTGTTCATAACCCATGCAGGCCTTCAGGTGGTCACGCAGCAACTGCAGCCCTGCATCGTCCCCTTTGGCACTGAGGGTGATCGTTACATGGCCGTCATCGCACTGTTCCAGCGCTACCCGCTCACCACTAAGATCAGCCTTGTTCCGAATCAGCGTCACCTTGGCCGGGTCTGGCCGCTGGTCGAGAAATTCTGGCCACAGGGCGAACGGGTCGCTGGCCTCGGGCGCGGTGGAGTCCACCACCAACAACACCCGATCTGCCTCGCCAATGGCCTTCAGGGCACGTTCCACGCCAATCTTTTCCACATGGTCATCGGTGTCGCGCAAACCGGCAGTATCGACCACGTGTAGCGGCATGCCGTCGATGTGGATATGTTCGCGCAGGATGTCCCGCGTGGTGCCGGCAATATCAGTCACGATGGCCGCTTCCCGCCCGGCCAGCTGGTTCAGCAGGCTCGACTTGCCAGCATTCGGCCTACCGGCGATGACCACAGTCATGCCGTCACGCAGCAAAGCCCCCTGCCCGGCTTCACGCTGTACTTTGGACAACTCGCCCCGCACGGTATCGAGCATCGCCAGCACATGGCCGTCGGCGAGGAAGTCGATTTCCTCTTCAGGGAAGTCGATCGCCGCCTCGACGTAGATGCGCAGCGCAATCAACGCATCGGTCAGGAAGTGCACGCGCTTGGAGAACTCCCCCTGTAGCGAACGCAGGGCATTGCGCGCAGCTTGGCTGGAACTGGCTTCGATCAGGTCGGCAATGGCTTCGGCCTGGGCCAGGTCGAGCTTGTCGTTGAGGAATGCACGCTCGCTGAACTCACCCGGGCGAGCCAGCCGGCAACCAACCTGTACACAGCGCTGCAGCAGCATATCCAGCACCACCGGGCCACCGTGGCCCTGCAGTTCCAGCACGTCCTCGCCGGTGAACGAATTCGGCCCGGGGAAGAACAGCGCGATCCCTTCGTCCAGCACCAGGCCTTCCTCGTCGCGGAACGGGCCGTAATGGGCGTGGCGCGGGGTAAGCGTACGGCCGGTGATCAACTGGCCGGCCTTGGCAGCCAGAGGGCCGGACAACCTGACAATACCCACACCGCCGCGGCCCTGGGCGGTGGCGATGGCGGCGATGGTTTCACGCACAGTGTTCATGCTGGAAAGCCTCTACGACAAAAACGACAGATAGCAAAAACGCCCCACTAGGGGGCGTTTTTATTCACAGGCTAGCGCAGTAGCCTGTCAAGCAGCAGCTTTTTTGGTGGCTGCTTCGATGCTGCGGGTGATGTACCACTGCTGTGCGATCGACAGGCAGTTGTTCACAACCCAGTACAGCACCAGACCAGCCGGGAACCACAGGAAGAAGAAGGTGAAGATGATCGGCATCATTTTCATCACCTTGGCCTGCATCGGATCCGGCGGCGTCGGGTTCAGGCGCTGCTGGATGAACATGGTGGCGCCCATGATGATCGGCAGGATGAAGAACGGATCCTTGATCGACAGGTCGGTAATCCACAGCATCCATGGAGCCTGGCGCATTTCCACGCTTTCCAGCAGTACCCAGTACAGGGCCAGGAACACTGGCATCTGCACCAGGATCGGCAAGCAGCCGCCCAGCGGGTTGATCTTCTCTTTCTTGTACAGCTCCATCATCGCCTGGGACATCTTCTGGCGATCGTCACCGAAGCGTTCCTTCAGTGCAGCGAGCTTCGGCGCAACGGCACGCATGCGCGCCATCGAACGGTAGCTGGCAGCCGACAGCGGGAAGAACAGGCCTTTGATCAGCATGGTCAGCACGATGATCGACCAGCCCCAGTTACCCAGCAGGCTGTGGATATGTTGCAGCAGCCAGAAGATCGGCTGGGCGATGAACCACAGGAAGCCATAGTCGACGGTCAGTTCCAGGCCTGGGGACAACTCTTTCAGCTTGGACTGGATTTTCGGGCCGGCGTACAGCATGGCGCTGGTTTCGACCTTGCCGCCAGCAGGCACGCTGATGGCCGGGCCGGTGTAGCCGATGATGTAGTTGCCCTGGCTGTCCTTGCGGGTCTGGACAACGTTGTTGTCCGACTTGGCCGGAATCCAGGCGGTCACGAAGTAGTGCTGCAGCCAGGCAACCCAGCCGCCGGACACATTTTCTTTCAAACTACCTTTGTCGATGTCCTTCATCGAGACCTTTTTGTAAGGCTCGGAAGCAGTCCACAGGGCAGCGCCCAGGTAGGTGGCGGTGCCGGTGGCAGTACTCGACGACGGATCGGAGCTGGCGTCACGCTTGAGCTGGGCAAACATGTTGCCGCTCCAGGCCTGACCGCTCTGGTTGTCGATCAGATAGCTGACGGTCAGGTCGTACTCGCCGCGCTTGAAGCTGAAGCGCTTGATGTAGTTGACGCCGTTGTCACTGAACTTCAGGTCGACCACCAGTTGTTCCTGGCCATCGGCCAGCTGGTAACCCTTCTTGTCGGTAGCGTACAGAGGGCGACCGGCAGGGCGGGCATCCGGACCGTTTACGCCGGTCAGGCCGCTTTGTGCCAGGTAGACACGTTCGCCACCGTTGTCGAACAGCTGGAACGGAATTTCCGGGTGGTCCTGGCGACGTGGGTACTGCGGCAGGTTCAGCTGGACGATGTCACCACCGACCGGATCGATAGCCAGCTCCAGGACATCGGTCTTGACCCGGATCAGGTCCTTGCTGACCGCAACCGGTGCCAGTTCGGCTGCGCTGGTTTCGGCGTTGGCGCTTGGCACATCGGCGCTGGCGCCGGCGTTACCGGCCGGTACGCCATCCGGCAAACCCGGGGCAACGGTGCTGGCAGCAGTATTCTGAGTCGGCAGGGCAGCCTGGCCGTAGTCCTGGTTCCACTTGAGGACCATGACGTAGGACACGATTGCCAGGGCGACGATCAGGATCGTGCGTTTAATATCCATGATTACTCGGCTATCGAAGAAGTTCGGGAGGAAGGAGCGGGAGGAACGGGATCGAAACCGCCGTCGTTCCACGGATGACAACGCCCCAGGCGACGAACGGCTAGCCACCCACCACGCCAGAGGCCGTGGTTTTCGATGGCTTCATAAGCGTAACAGGAGCAACTGGGGAAGAAACGACAGTGATTGGCCATCAGAGGACTAATGGCGTAACGGTAAAACTGGATCGGAACGAGCGCCAGTTTACGCATCTTGGCTGTCTACCCCTACGGAATTGGCGGTTACTGCTGGACTGGGCCGGCTGCGCGCCAGGCGTTTCCAGAGTTTGCCAAAGTGTTGGTGCAATTCCGGGTTTTCTATCTCACCCAATCCCTTGCGCGCGACGATCACAATGTCCAACCCGGCAAGCAATTGCTGGTTCAGGCGAAAGGAATCGCGCATCAAGCGCTTGAGGCGGTTGCGTTGAACGGCGAGCTTGACGCTCTTCTTGCCGATCACCAGGCCAAGGCGTGGGTGATCGAGGCCGTTCTCGCGAGCAAGGATCAGCAGGTTTTTCCCTGGAACCTTGCCGGTTGGGGAGTCGAAGACCGCTTTGAAATGTCGGGGTGTAAGCAGTCGCTTTTCCCGACTGAAGTCCTGACTCACCACCTGTGCCGAAAAATCAAATGGCCAGACGCTTACGGCCTTTGGCACGACGACGCGACAGAACAGCGCGGCCGTTCTTGGTAGCCATACGGGCACGGAAGCCGTGGGTGCGCGCGCGCTTGATGGTGCTTGGTTGGAAAGTACGTTTCATGGCGTGTTACCTGGTTTGTCGACGACGGGCCGGGATGGCCCCCTTTTTAAGAGACCGGCGATTCTAGAGAAAGCAAGCCCGTAGGTCAATTTCCAACCAGTCTTTCCATATAGAGCACGTGATGGACGGTGCGTGCTTGTTCATCCCCCAAGGGTGCTTGATCGGACACACGAATTGGGGACAACATGAAAAAAAAGAAGAGACATATAAAAAGCTTTTCTGAAGAATCTATAAATCTTAAGTGGATAACCTTCTGTGTATAACCTGCTTGAGGCCAGAAAATCCGGGCTGTATAGAGTTTTACAACTGTGTTCTCAACCGGTGCTGCGCTTGTTTTCTTCGTGGTCAAAAGCTGTGGATTAAATCGCCGCTTATCCACAGCGGAGTTATCAACAGACCTGGCCTCAGGGTTGTGCATAGCGCTCATGGCTGCTTATCCACAGGGCTTATTCACAGTGTGAGGAAGCCGTTTTGGTCGATAAATGGCTGTTTTGTCATGGTTCCTAACGTGTCCACATGTGGATAACTGGACGCTCGACCGGTACAATGGCGGTTTGTTTTTGCCTCATCCGGCTTTCAAACTCAGGGGATATCCGTGTCAGTGGAACTTTGGCAGCAGTGCGTGGAGCTTCTGCGCGATGAACTGCCTGCCCAGCAATTCAACACCTGGATCCGTCCGCTACAGGTCGAAGCCGAAGGCGACGAGTTGCGCGTCTATGCGCCTAACCGTTTCGTTCTCGATTGGGTCAATGAAAAGTACCTGGGTCGTTTGCTCGAGCTGTTGGGCGAAAACGGCAGCGGCATTGCGCCTGCCCTTTCCTTGTTGATCGGCAGCCGTCGCAGCTCCGCGCCACGTGCCGCACCCAACGCGCCAGTAAGTGCTGCGGTGGCCGCCTCGCTGGCCCAGAGCCAGACACAGAAGGCAGTGCCGGCAGCGGTCGAACCCGTCGCCGTCGCGGCGGCCGAGCCAGTGCTGGTCGATGAACTGGCCGAGCCATCCTCGCGTGACAGCTTCGATGCCATGGCCGAACCGGCTTCTGCGTCGTCTGGCAGTGCCCGGACCGAACAGCGTACCGTGCAGGTTGAAGGTGCGCTCAAACACACCAGTTACCTGAACCGCACCTTCACCTTCGACACCTTCGTCGAAGGTAAGTCGAACCAGCTGGCGCGCGCGGCTGCCTGGCAGGTGGCAGACAACCCCAAGCATGGTTACAACCCGCTCTTCCTTTATGGTGGTGTGGGCCTGGGTAAAACCCACCTCATGCATGCTGTGGGTAACCACCTGCTGAAGAAGAACCCGAACGCCAAGGTCGTGTACCTGCATTCGGAGCGCTTCGTCGCGGACATGGTCAAGGCGCTGCAGCTCAACGCCATCAACGAATTCAAGCGTTTCTACCGCTCGGTGGATGCGTTGCTGATCGACGATATCCAGTTCTTTGCCCGTAAAGAGCGCTCGCAGGAAGAGTTTTTCCACACCTTCAACGCCCTGCTCGAGGGTGGCCAGCAGGTAATCCTTACCTCTGACCGCTACCCCAAGGAGATCGAAGGCCTGGAAGAGCGTCTGAAGTCGCGCTTTGGTTGGGGCCTGACGGTGGCCGTCGAGCCACCAGAGCTGGAAACCCGCGTGGCGATCCTGATGAAGAAGGCCGACCAGGCCAAGGTCGAACTGCCGCATGACGCGGCCTTCTTCATTGCTCAGCGCATCCGTTCCAACGTCCGTGAACTGGAAGGCGCATTGAAGCGGGTGATCGCTCACTCGCACTTCATGGGCCGCGACATCACCATCGAACTGATTCGTGAGTCGCTCAAGGACCTGCTGGCGCTCCAGGACAAGCTGGTCAGTGTGGATAACATTCAGCGTACCGTCGCCGAGTACTACAAGATCAAGATCTCCGATCTGTTGTCCAAGCGTCGTTCGCGTTCCGTGGCGCGTCCACGCCAGGTGGCCATGGCCCTGTCCAAGGAACTGACCAACCACAGTCTGCCGGAAATCGGCGACATGTTCGGTGGTCGCGACCATACGACCGTGCTGCACGCCTGCCGCAAGATCAACGAACTGAAGGAATCCGACGCGGACATCCGCGAGGACTACAAGAACCTGCTGCGGACGCTGACGACCTGATGGCCGTCTGCGCAGCTAATTGAAGGCAAGGGACTAGACCATGCATTTCACCATTCAACGCGAAGCCCTGTTGAAACCCCTGCAACTGGTCGCCGGTGTCGTCGAGCGCCGCCAGACCTTGCCGGTCCTGTCCAACGTATTGCTGGTCGTGCAAGGCCAGCAACTGTCGTTGACTGGTACCGACCTGGAAGTCGAACTGGTAGGCCGCGTGCAACTGGAAGAGCCGGCCGAGCCTGGCGAAATCACTGTCCCGGCACGCAAGCTGATGGACATTTGCAAAAGCCTGCCGAACGACGTCCTGATCGATATCAAGGTCGACGAGCAGAAACTGTTGGTCAAGGCCGGCCGCAGCCGCTTTACCCTGTCGACCCTGCCAGCCAATGACTTCCCGACCGTGGAAGAAGGCCCGGGCTCGCTGACCTGCAACCTGGAACAGAGCAAGCTGCGCCGCCTGATCGAGCGCACCAGTTTCGCCATGGCCCAGCAGGATGTGCGCTACTACCTCAACGGTATGCTGCTGGAGGTTTCCCGCAACACCCTGCGAGCTGTGTCCACTGACGGTCATCGCCTGGCGCTGTGCTCCATGAGCGCACCGATCGAGCAGGATGATCGCCACCAGGTCATCGTGCCACGCAAAGGTATCCTCGAACTGGCACGCCTGCTGACCGACCCGGAAGGCATGGTCAGCATCGTCCTGGGCCAGCACCACATTCGCGCCACCACCGGTGAATTCACCTTCACTTCCAAGCTGGTGGACGGCAAGTTCCCGGACTACGAGCGCGTACTGCCCAAGGGCGGTGACAAGCTGGTGGTCGGCGACCGTCAGGCGCTGCGTGAAGCCTTCAGCCGTACTGCGATTCTTTCCAACGAAAAGTACCGCGGTATCCGCCTGCAACTGGCTGCTGGCCAACTGAAGATCCAGGCCAACAACCCCGAGCAGGAAGAAGCTGAAGAAGAAATCAGCGTGGACTACGAAGGTAGCTCGCTGGAAATCGGCTTCAACGTCAGCTACCTGCTGGACGTGCTGGGCGTAATGACTACCGAGCAAGTTCGTCTGATCCTGTCCGATTCCAACAGCAGCGCCCTGCTGCAGGAAGCTGGCAATGACGATTCTTCCTACGTTGTCATGCCAATGCGTCTGTAACCCGTAGCAGGCGAAATGTCTCTTCGACGTATCATGGTCACCGCGGTGCGCAACTTGCACCCGGTGACACTCTCACCGTCCCCCCGCATCAACATCCTTTACGGCGCCAACGGCAGCGGCAAAACCAGCGTGCTTGAGGCCGTGCACCTGCTCGGGCTGGCGCGCTCGTTCCGCAGCACCCGCCTGAATCCGGTTATCCAGTACGAGCAGCCTGCCTGTACCGTGTTCGGCGAAGTGCAGTTGGCCGAGGGTGGCAGCAGCAACTTGGGTGTATCCCGGGAGCGGCAAGGGGAGTTCACTATTCGCATCGATGGGCAGAATGCGCGGAGTGCAGCGCAGCTCGCTGAATTGCTACCGCTTCAGCTCATCAATCCGGACAGTTTCCGCTTGTTGGAAGGCGCTCCGAAAATACGTCGCCAGTTCCTGGATTGGGGGGTGTTCCACGTGGAACCTCGTTTTCTGCCAGCCTGGCAACGGCTGCAGAAGGCACTCCGGCAGCGGAACTCATGGTTGCGGCATGGTACACTTGACCCAGCTTCGCAAGCCGCCTGGGACCGGGAATTGTGCCTGGCCAGTGCGGAAATAGATGAATACCGTCGCAACTACATCAAGGCCTTGAAGCCCGTCTTCGAGCGAACCCTGAGCGAACTGGTCGAGCTGGACGGGTTGACCCTTAGCTACTACCGAGGCTGGGACAAGGACCGGGAACTGCAAGAAGTACTCGCTTCCTCTCTCCTTCGCGATCAGCAGATGGGCCACACCCAGGCCGGTCCGCAGCGTGCTGATCTGCGTCTTCGTCTGGCTGCCAACAATGCAGCCGACATCCTGTCGCGTGGTCAGCAAAAGCTGGTGGTGTGCGCATTGCGCATTGCCCAAGGCCACCTCGTTAGTCAGGCTCGCCGCGGTCACTGTATTTATCTCGTGGATGACTTGCCGTCCGAACTGGACGACCAGCATCGCCGCGCGCTGTGTCGCTTGCTTGAAGAATTACGCTGCCAGGTGTTCATCACCTGTGTAGATCACGAATTACTGAGGGAAGGCTGGCAGACGGAAACGCCAGTTGCTTTGTTCCACGTGGAACAAGGCCGTATCACCCAGACCCACGACCATCGGGAGTGAATGCATGAGCGAAAATCAAACGTACGACTCCTCCAGCATCAAGGTGCTGAAAGGTTTGGATGCCGTGCGCAAGCGCCCCGGCATGTACATTGGCGACACCGATGATGGTAGCGGCCTGCACCACATGGTCTTCGAGGTGGTCGACAACTCGATCGACGAAGCCCTCGCCGGTCACTGCGATGACATCACCGTCATCATCCACCCGGACGAATCCATCAGTGTGCGCGACAACGGTCGCGGCATTCCGGTCGACGTGCATAAAGAAGAAGGCGTTTCCGCAGCCGAGGTCATCATGACCGTGCTGCACGCTGGCGGTAAGTTCGACGACAACTCCTACAAGGTATCCGGCGGTCTGCACGGCGTAGGTGTTTCTGTAGTGAACGCCCTGTCTGAGAAACTGGTACTGACCGTTCGCCGTAGCGGCAAGATCTGGGAACAGACCTACGTTCACGGTGTTCCACAGGCACCGATGGCGGTTGTCGGTGACAGCGAAACCACCGGTACCCACATCCACTTCAAGCCTTCGGCTGAAACCTTCAAGAACATTCACTTCAGCTGGGACATCCTGGCCAAGCGTATCCGCGAGCTGTCGTTCCTCAACTCGGGCGTTGGCATCCTGCTGAAGGATGAACGTAGCGGTAAGGAAGAGTTCTTCAAGTACGAAGGTGGCCTGCGTGCGTTCGTTGAATATCTGAACACCAACAAGACCCCGGTCAACTCCCAGGTGTTCCACTTCAACGTCCAGCGTGACGATGGCGTGGGTGTTGAAGTCGCCCTGCAGTGGAACGACAGCTTCAACGAAAACCTGTTGTGCTTCACCAACAACATTCCGCAGCGTGATGGCGGTACTCACCTGGTGGGCTTCCGTTCCTCGCTGACCCGTAGCCTGAACAGCTATATCGAACAGGAAGGCCTGGCCAAGAAGAACAAGGTGGCAACCACTGGCGACGACGCCCGTGAAGGCCTGACCGCGATCATCTCGGTGAAGGTGCCGGACCCTAAGTTCAGCTCGCAGACCAAGGACAAGCTGGTCTCTTCGGAGGTGAAAACCGCCGTGGAACAGGAGATGAACAAGTACTTCGCCGACTTCCTGTTGGAAAACCCGAGCGAGGCCAAGGCCGTCGTTGGCAAGATGATCGATGCTGCCCGTGCCCGTGAAGCGGCACGTAAAGCCCGTGAAATGACTCGCCGTAAAGGCGCGCTGGATATTGCCGGCCTGCCAGGCAAACTGGCGGACTGCCAGGAAAAGGACCCTGCCCTTTCCGAACTGTACCTGGTGGAGGGTGACTCCGCGGGTGGCTCGGCCAAGCAAGGCCGCAACCGTCGTACCCAGGCTATCCTGCCGTTGAAGGGTAAAATCCTCAACGTCGAGAAAGCGCGTTTCGACAAGATGATCTCGTCCCAGGAAGTGGGCACGCTGATCACTGCACTGGGCTGCGGTATCGGCCGCGAAGAGTACAACATCGACAAGCTGCGTTATCACAACATCATCATCATGACCGATGCTGACGTTGACGGTTCGCACATCCGTACCCTGCTGCTGACCTTCTTCTTCCGTCAGCTGCCGGAGCTGGTCGAGCGCGGCTACATCTACATTGCCCAGCCACCGCTGTACAAGGTGAAGAAAGGCAAGCAGGAGCAATACATCAAGGATGACGAGGCCATGGAAGAGTACATGACCCAGTCGGCCCTGGAAGATGCCAGCCTGCACCTGGACGAGTCGGCACCAGCGGTTTCCGGTGTGCAGTTGGAAGCACTGGTGAATGAATTCCGTAGTGTCATGAAGACACTCAAGCGTCTGTCTCGCTTGTACCCGGAAGAGCTGACCGAGCACTTCATCTACCTGCCGGAGGTCAGCCTGGAACAGCTGGGTGACCACGCTGTGATGCAAGCCTGGCTGGCACAGTTCCAGGAACGTCTGAATAACAGCCAGAAGTCCGGCCTGGTTTACAAAGCCAGCCTGCGCGAAGACAAAGAGCGCAACGTATGGTTGCCAGAAGTGGAAGTTACCTCCCACGGCCTGGCCAGCTACGTCACCTTCAACCGGGACTTCTTCGGCAGTAATGACTACCGTACCGTAGTCAACATTGGTGCCAAGCTGTCCAGCTTGTTGGGCGAAGGTGCTTATGTGCAGCGCGGTGAGCGCCGCAAGGCAATTGTCGAGTTCAAGGAAGGCCTGGATTGGCTGATGAACGAAACCACCAAGCGCCACACCATCCAGCGATACAAAGGGCTGGGCGAGATGAACCCTGAGCAGCTGTGGGAAACCACCATGGACCCAACCGTCCGCCGTATGCTCAAGGTCACCATCGAGGATGCGATCGCTGCCGACCAGATCTTCAACACCCTGATGGGTGATGCGGTCGAGCCGCGTCGTGACTTCATCGAAAGCAACGCGCTGTCGGTATCGAACCTGGACTTCTGATTCGGTGTAGGTTTACAGAAAAGCTGCACGCTTTCACAGATAGATGACCGGCCGGGCCCAGATTCTGGTCCCCACCGGTCAACATCAAGCTCGCACGCGCGGGCTTTTTTTGCCTCTATTTTCTTCAGCCTCACCTGAAGGCCCCGAAGGCATTTGATGGCCGCCGTCGTAGGCTGATAGCCTACCCGTAACTAGGTTAGCAACCTGTTCAGCGACAGAGGCTTCTAAGCAGTGAGCGATTCCACGCTGGTTGCAAAATTGCGGGCAGAGAATGAGCGACTTGTAGCCTTGCTTGAGGCGCATGGCATTGAGTGGCAGCTTCCAGCTGAGTCTGTATGTATGCCGGTACTGGGTAATCAGCCGCTCACCAACCTTGATACTGATAGCAAACTCGCTCTTTTCCGTAGCTTGTTCAAAGGACGTATCGACACCTACCCGTTGCGCTGGGAAAGTAGAGGCGGCAAGTCTGGGTATGCACCTGCCTGTGCCAATGAATGGCGGCCCGGAATCTGTGAAAAGCCACTTATCAAATGCGGTGATTGTGGCAAGCGTCAACTCCTACCAGTGAACGACGAGGTCATTTATCGTCACCTCTCAGGGACTATTGTGGTTGGGGTCTATCCGCTGCTTTCGGATGATACGTGTCACTTCCTAGCTGTCGATTTCGATGAAGCTGACTGGCGAGAGGATGCGCTGGCGTTTGTGCATGCTGGCCGTTCTCTCGATGTTCCTGTAATTCTGGAAATCTCGCGTTCTGGCAATGGGGCACACGCGTGGATTTTCTTCCAAGACAAAGTGCCTGCCAGTGACGCCCGCCGTTTGGGAGCCGCGATCATAAGTCATGCTTGCGAGCGCACCCGACAGCTGTCACTCAGTTCGTACGACAGGCTCTTCCCGAATCAGGACTTTATGCCCAAGGGTGGGTTCGGCAACCTGATTGCTCTGCCGCTGCAGAAGCGAGCCAGGGCAAACAATCACAGTGTTTTTGTCGACGACTCACTGGAACCGTATCCCGATCAATGGGGGTTCCTGGCTTCTGTTCGGCGGATGAGTCCAGAAAGCATCCAGCCGGTTATCAATCAAGCCATGGGCAATCGAGATCCTTTGGGTGTTGCTTTTTTTGACGAGCAGAGTGAAGCCGAACCCTGGAAACATCGTGAGCCAACTTCCCGGTCGCTGACATGCCCTTTACCAGATACCCTCAACGTTACGCTGGCTAACCTGATTTATTTTGAGAAGTCACAGCTACCCCAGCCATTGGCTAACCAGCTCATTCGGCTTGCGGCTTTTCAAAACCCTGATTTTTACAAGGCGCAGGCAATGCGGCTATCGGTTTGGAATAAACCCAGAGTCATTGGCTGCGCTCAAAATTTCCCTCTGCATATTGGGATTCCTCGCGGCTGTTGGGATGCGGTAGAGGATCTCTTAAAAGACCACAAGATCACTCCGCAACTTCAGGATGAACGCTTTGCTGGCGCTGCCCTCGAGGTCAAATTCTTGGGTGCATTACGTCCAGATCAGGACGCGGCAATCCTTGCACTGATTCCGCATGACACAGGAGTACTTTGCGCCCCAACGGCGTTTGGTAAAACAGTAACCGCCGCTGCTCTAATTGCCAGGCGTAGAGTTAACACTCTGGTACTTGTGCATCGCACGGAACTGCTTCGGCAGTGGCAAGCCCGATTACAGACCTTCTTGGGCGTAGGAAAGGAGGTAGTCGGTACGATTGGCGGTGGAAAGCCTAAGACAACCGGGCTGATTGATATCGCTGTGATGCAGTCACTTTCGCGGAAAGGTGAAATCAGTGACCTGATCAAAAATTACGGTCAGATTATTGTGGATGAGTGTCATCACCTCTCTGCGGTCTCCTTTGAAGCATTACTACGAAGCGCCCCCGCGCGCTATGTGCTTGGTCTGACTGCTACACCCATCCGCCGAGACGGACAGCAGCCAATTATTTTCATGCAGTGCGGTCCCATTCGGCATACTGCGGCACGACCAGAAAATGCCCCCCACGATTTGTCAGTCACTCCTCGGATGCTTAGTGGTCCGGTTCCTGTATCTGATGGTGCGGGAATACAAGAGGTCTTCAAAAGACTTGCCGACGACCCGGGGCGTACTGCGCAGATCGTTTCAGAGATCCGCTCAGCCTATGAGCAAGGTAGAAAAGTACTAGTGTTGACGCAACGCACGGAGCATGTGGATGCCTTAGAGCAGGCACTGAAGGCGTATATTGAAAACCTCTTTACCCTTCATGGAAGAATGCCCAAGAAGCAGCGATTATCCCGTCTTGGAGAGCTTGAATCCTTGTCTGAAGACACGCCTCGAGTCCTCCTTGCTACGGGAAAACTGATTGGTGAGGGCTTTGATCATCCTGCATTGGATACACTCGTGCTGGCTATGCCCATTTCCTGGCGGGGAATCCTCCAGCAATACACTGGTCGATTGCATCGAACGCACACCGCCAAGACTGATGTACAAGTCATCGATTTTGTTGATGAGGGCAACGTCGCATTAATGCGAATGTGGGAGAAGCGAAAAATAGGCTACAAGATGATGGGGTATCGGCTGACGGACAGTCTGGCCACTATGAAACTTCTCTAGTGCCGCCTAATCTACGCCAATTGCCGTACTTGGTGATTGTTGATAGCGGCGTAGCCCCTCAAGTGGAAGCCATCCATCGTTTGTATGGGCGCGGTCTCTCGGTGTGCCGGGAGGAGACCTTCGGCGATTTTTCAGATGACGTTGTTGAGGAACTGCGCCGAGTGGAGTGGGACCATGATAGTTGGCTTTGGGAAGCGGGTTCTTAGGCTAGTGACCTTTCCCTATTCCTCCAAGGCTTATTCGCTCTTCCACAAATAGTGTGGACAGCTGGCTTCAAGCTGTCTTCATTGGTTTGATCAGGCTTTCAGCCGGAATGCCAAACATTTCGTGCAATTTCCAAATCATTGGCAGCGTCAATGAACGCTTACGATTTAGCACTTCATAGACCCGGTTTGTCTTACCTATGGCAGGAGCCAGATCGGCAGCGGTTAGGCCGGACTGTTCCATACGAAACTTGATGGCCTCGATCGGGTCTGGCAGCTCCACCGGAAAATGCTTGCTCTCGTAAGCCTCGATCAAGGTGATCATGACTTCAAAAGCGTCTCCCTCGGGTGTGCCAGGTTCTGGCTCATTCTCGAACAGCGGAGAGATCTCCTTGAGTGCTGCCCGGTAGTCGTAGTCGGTGCGGATTGGGCGGATGTTCATTGATAGTCACTCCATCTCCACAGTGTTTGCGTCGATTTTGTCGTACTCCTCGTGCGTTCCGACAAACTTGATGTAGACCGCTCCAAAGCGGTAGGCAACGGCTACCACCAGCCTGTAATCGTTCCCTTTGATATTGAAGACGACGCGTCTGCCTTTCAGGATGCTTGCGTTACGGTACTGGCTCTTGATGGTATCAGGACTCGTCCATGTCGCTTTCCTGGCTTCGTCGACCCATGCGCGTAGTGGTTGTTCAGCGTTTGGGTAGGTTTCCCAAAAGGCTTTCAACTGGCTGATGGCGATGATCTTCATGTTTGGTAGTGTAGTCCCATGGTGGGACTGCACGCAAGGGTTGGTAGAGTCGCTCCGACAACGATTCAACGTTCCACGTGGAACAGGTATTCAGTAACCGCTGAGGACGTTGACGATCACACCACTGGCAATAGCCACCAGCACATAGTCCCCGTTCACATACAACCAACGGTGATCACGCGGTGGCGCATACAGGTGGCGTGCTTTCCAGTCGGTCACCCAGTAACGGTCGCCACGATAATGCGGGTCAACCACATGGCCACGCTGCCACTGCTGATGCGGAACCGGCATGCCCTGTTGTGGGCGGAAGTTCGGGTCGCGGTAGGCGGGACCGCGGCCATTGTCATGTCGGCCTTGGTACTGTGGCTGACCATGCGGTGGGTTGCCCTGGTGCGATGGGCCGCCATCATGCCGGTCAGGTGGGCCTGGCTGCGCGAAACTGGCCAAGGGGGCGCTGAGCATGAGCGCGGCGCAGATCACGGTCAGGGTTTTCTTCATTTTGCGGTCCTCTGCATGTTGACGCCTGGCGGGAGCTGACTGGTTGCCAGGTTCGGTTAACTGATCAGACCACAATCATTCCCGCTTAATGTCAGGACAGAGGTAAAGGTCCGGTAAAGGTCCGTGAAGCGCCATCACTATGGGAGCGGGTATTGCGCCGTATTCGGGGCCTGTACTGTACCTGTGGGAGCTGGCTTGCCGGCGATACGGCCAGCACAGCCAACGCGTCAATTCAGGCCAAGCTCCTTCAACCGGCGATATAGGGTGCGCTCGCTCAGGCCAAGGTGACGGGCCAGTTCACTGCGCGAGCCCTTGAACTGTTCCAGTGCCTGCGCCAGCTCACCCAGGTGATTGCGCCGGCCACCTGTCTTGATCGCCCCCGCTGGGCCGATATCCTCCGGCAAATGCTCGGGCCGGATCAGCCCGTCATCGGCAAACAAGCGCGCCCTTTCCAGAATGTTGCGCAGTTCGCGAATGTTGCCCGGGAATGGATGCAGCCCAAGCTGCTGCAAAGCTTCGTCGCTCAGCCTGGGCGTCGGCTTGCCTGCCATGCGCTGCAGCAGGCTCTGGGCGAGCAAGGGCAGGTCCTCTACGCGTTCGCGCAACGCCGGCAGACGGATCGGGAAGCCGCTGATGCGGTAATACAGGTCTTCGCGGAAGGTGCCGTCCGCGACCATTTGCCTGAGCGGTTTATGGGTTGCCGACACCAGGCGAAAATCCGAATGCACCGTGCGCAGGCTACCCACCGGGCGGAAGCTGCCGGACTCGATCAGGCGCAGCAGCTTCACCTGCATCGCCAGCGGTACCTCGCCAATTTCATCGAGGAACAGAGTGCCGCCATGCGCCGCTTCAGCCAGGCCGATCTTGCGCTGATTGGCGCCGGTGAACGCGCCCTTCTCGTAGCCGAACAATTCGCTCTCGAACAACGACTCGGTCAGGCCGGTACAGTCGACCACCACCAATGGGCCGTTGGCCCTGGGGCTGCCCATGTGCACCGCACGGGCGAACAGTTCCTTGCCGGTACCCGACTCACCCTGTAGCAACACCGGGATCTGCGCCGGTGCCGCACGTTGCAGGCTGGCCAGGGCCGCTTTGAATGCTGGCGCGCGGCCGACCAGCCCTTGTTCCTGAGGCTGCGCCGACGCGAGGGTGATGCTGGTCAGGCGTTCGACAAAGGCCACCACCCTGCCCTGTTCATCCAGGATCGGCCGCAGCTCTACATCCACATGCTCGGGGCCGCGTGGCGTGTGATGAATGTGCAAAACCCGCTCCGGTGCCTTGCTGTGCCACGCCTTGCGCATCGGGCAATGCTCGCCGGCCTGGTCGCAAGGCACGGCGTAGTGGTGCGAGACCTTGTGGCATTTCTCGCCCAGCGGCGCCTGCTCGTGGCGACCGAACTGGCGGCGATAGGCAGCGTTGGCCGCCAGGATGTTGTAGTCGGTATCCAGCACGATGGTTGGCAGGGCATCGTGCTCAAGATAGGAAACCAAAGCTAGGATGAGGGGATGGGCTTCAGGCATGACGGCACCGATTGGATGACCGGCGCAGGGTAACAAGGACTGCCAAACACTGCCATTGGCTGACAGTCGACTGCCATCTGCGCTGCCACTGTCGTCGGCAATTGTCAGCAACGGGCCGGTTTCATTGGCCCAAGCGCAGGAAAATGCCTGGCATGCATCTTGATAAACCTCCTGGCACTGCCTACGCCTGTACAAGGCTGGGCGGATAAATTGGAGAACGCGATGATCATCGGCAACAACCTGCACGTGGACGCCTTTTACGACAAGGCGACCTCGACCATCAGCTACCTGGTCATGGACGGCGAAACGCGCAAGTGTGCGTTGATCGACAGTGTCCTGGACTATGACCCCAAGTCGGGGCGTACCTGCACTGCTTCGGCGGACCAGTTGATTAACCGGGTAAAGGAGCTGCGAGCTGACGTGCAGTGGGTGCTGGAAACCCATGTGCATGCCGACCACCTTTCGGCGGCGGCCTATTTGAAGGAAAAGCTTGGCGGCCATACCGCCATCGGCGCGCATATCACCCAGGTACAGAAAGTGTTCGGTGCCCTGTTCAACGCCGAGCCTGGCTTCGCCCGCGATGGCAGCCAGTTCGATGTGCTGTTCGAGGACGAGGAAGGTTTCCGCATTGGCAACCTGCATGCCCGTGCGTTGCACACCCCGGGGCACACACCTGCGTGCATGAGCTTCATGATCGAGGACGCCGGCGAGACAGCGGTGTTCGTCGGCGACACCCTGTTCATGCCCGACTACGGTACCGCCCGTTGCGACTTCCCTGGGGCTGATGCTCGCACCCTGTACCGCTCGATCCGTCGCCTGCTGGCCTTCCCCGACCAGACCCGGCTGTTCATGTGCCACGACTACCTGCCAGGTGGCCGTGACATGCAGTACGTCACCACCGTGGCCGAGCAGCGCGCCAACAATATTCATATCCACCAGGGCATCGATGAGGACAGCTTCGTCGCCATGCGTGAAGCCCGCGACAAGACCCTCGACATGCCCGTGCTGATCCTGCCTTCGGTGCAGGTGAACATGCGCAGCGGCCAGTTCCCCGCGCCGGAAGATAACGGTGTGAGCTACCTGAAGATACCGCTGAACAAGCTGTGACCGCCCTGCCCCATAACCAGATTTACAGGATTTACCGCCATGCCTGCCTTGTTGTCCCCTGCCAATACCGATCACCACAAAGTGGTCATCGTCGGTGCCGGCGCCGCCGGAATCGCCACCGCTTCCAGCTTGATCAGCCGTGACCCGTCGCTGGATGTGACCTTGATCGACCCCGCCGAAGTGCATTACTACCAGCCCGGCTGGACCATGGTCGGTGCCGGTGTGTTCATGGCGCCAAGCACTGCTCGCACTATGGCCTCGACCACTCCGCGCGGCGTTCGCTGGATAAACGCACGTGTGCAGGGGTTCGACCCGCTGGGCCAACTGGTCCTCCTCGAAGGCGGCCGCGCCATCAGTTATGAACAGTTGGTGGTCTGCCCCGGCCTCAAACTGGATTGGGCGGCCATTGATGGCCTCAGCGAGACCTTGGGCCTCAACGGCGTCACCTCCAACTACCGCTACGACCTGGCGCCCTACACCTGGGAACTGGTACAGAAGCTCAAGCAAGGCCGAGCCCTGTTTTGCCAGCCGCCCATGCCGATCAAGTGCGCAGGCGCGCCGCAGAAGGCGCTGTACCTGTCTTGCGACCACTGGCTGCGGCATGGTCACCTGGGGGCTGTGAAAGCCAGTTTCTTCAATGCCGGCGCAGTATTGTTCGGTGTGGCGGACTACGTGCCCGCATTGATGAAGTACATCGAAAAGTACGCCGTGGACCTCAATTTTTCCCACCGCCTAGTCGCCGTGGACGGTCCGAACAAGCGCGCCACCTTCGTGCGCACATTGGCCGATGGCAGCAACGAAACGCGTATCGAGGCCTTCGACATGCTGCATGTAGTACCGCCGCAGGTGGCACCGGACTTCATTCGTGAAAGTCCCTTGGCCGACAGCGCCGGCTGGGTCGATGTCGATCCGCATACCCTGCGCCATCGCCACTTCACCAATGTCCATGCCCTTGGGGACGTGGCCAATACCAGCAATGCCAAGACCGCCGCCGCTGCACGCAAGCAGGCTCCGGTCGTGGCCAACAATGTACTGGTGGCCCTGGGCAGGCTGCCTACCATGGCCCAGTACGATGGTTATGGATCGTGCCCGCTCACCGTCGAGCGCGGCAAGATCGTGCTGGCCGAGTTCACCTATGGAGGCAAGCTGGCACCGAGCTTCCCCAACTGGCTATTGGATGGTCGTAAACCGACACGTCTGGCCTGGTTGCTCAAGGCGCAGGTGCTGCCACCCTTGTACTGGAAAGGCATGCTCAAGGGCCGCGAGTGGTTGGCACGGCCACAGCCGTTGGTAGCCGAGGGTCGGCAGTGATCGAACATCAAATACTGGGAGCGGGCCTGGGCGCGATCATCGGTGCCGTGCTGGCATTGACCGGTGCCGGCGGTGGCATTCTCGCAGTGCCTTTGCTGGTGTTCGGCCTGGGGCTGTCGATGGTCGAGGCGGCACCGGTCGGCCTGCTGGCCGTAGGCATCGCGGCAGCGGTGGGTGCTGTGCTGGGCTTGCGGCAGGGCCTGGTGCGCTACCGGGCGGCGCTGTTCATCGCATTGATCGGTGTGGCAGCGGCGCCGTTCGGGCTGACGCTGGCGCACCGCCTGCCGAACACGCCACTGCAGTTGGTGTTCGCCGGGGTGTTGGTGTATGCCTGCCTGCGTATCTGGCGCAAGGCGGCCAAGGAACTGCGCGGCGAAGCCAATGATGCCCATCGCTACATCGAACCCTGCGTGCTGAACCCGCTGCAGGGCCGTTTGCGCTGGACCCTGCCCTGCGCGCGCGCCCTGGCCTTTACCGGCGCATTGTCAGGGCTGCTGTCCGGCCTGCTGGGCGTGGGCGGTGGCTTTGTCATCATCCCGGCCCTTAACCGCTACACCAACCTGCGGATGGCCAGCATCGTCTCCACTTCGCTGGCGGTGATCGCGCTGGTGTCCACCGGCAGTGTGGTCAGCGCCAGCCTCGCAGGGGTCATGCACTGGCAGGTTGGCGCCCCGTTCGCCGTCGGTGCGGTGCTCGGCCTGCTGCTGGCGCGGCCATTGGCGGCCAGGCTGGCCGGGCCGCGCTTGCAGCAGATGTTTGCCGTGGCCGGTTGGGCTGCGGCCCTGCTGCTGTCCGGCAAGGCGCTACTGGGCTAGCAGCTCGCTCTGTTCTGCCGCGCACAGCGCCAGCAGGTAGTCCCACACTACCCGCAGGCGCACTGACTTGTGCAGTTCGCGGCGGGTGCAGATCCAGTAGCTGCGCTGGATGGTTTCGCCAGGCAGCACGCGCACCAGCGTCGAGTCGTGGCGGGCCATGTAGTTGGGCAGTACGGCGATGCCCAACCCGGCGCGGGCGGCGGTTTGCTGGGCGATCACGCTGGTGCTGCGAAACACCACGTTGGGGGCCCGACAGAAGCTGTTGAGAAACAGCAGTTCCTGGCTGAACAGCAAGTCGTCGACGTAGCCGATCCAGCTGTGCCGGGCCAGGTCCTCGCGGTTGCGCAGCGGGGGCGCGCGATCCAGGTAGTCCTGGCTGGCGTACAGGGCCAGGCGATAGTCGGTGAGTTTGCGGGTGATCAGCAGGTCGGCGTTGGGCCGCTCCAGGTGGATGCTGATCTCCGCCTCGCGGTTGAGGATGCTGACGAAGCGCGGCACTGCCACCAGCTCCACTTCCAGGCCGGGGTAGCGGTCGAACAGCGCATTCATGCGCGGGGTGAAGAACATGATGCCGATGCCTTCGGTCACCCCCAGGCGAATCTTGCCCAGCGGCGTGATGGCCTGGGTGATTTCTTCCTGCGCCAGCAGGGCGACGTTTTCCATGGCTTCGGCGTGCTTGAGCAGGGCCTGGCCCGAGGGGGTCAGTTCATAGCCCTGGGCATGCTGCACGAACAGCGCAGTCCCCAGGCTCTGCTCGATGCTCTCGATGTGCCGGGCCACGGTGCTGTGGGTGGTGTTGAGGCGCTTGGCGGCGGTAAGCAGGCGGCCGCTGCGCTGCAACTCGAGGAAAAACCGCAGATCGTTCCAGTCGAACATGCTGATCCTTTTTGGCAGTTCGTTCCGGCCTCTTCGCGGGCACGCCCGCTCCCACAGGGATCGCGTTACCTTGTGGGAGCGGGCGTGCCCGCGAAGAGGCCAGCACAGACTTACCACTGTGCTAAAACGCACAGCGGCTGCGCGAAATCTCGTGTTTCCTCCACGAAATTACTCACTAAGATGGATCGGGACAAGAATAATAATCAGGCCCGAGGTTGCACATGCCATCAGCCGATTCTGTCTTCGACTACGTGGTCGTAGGTGCCGGTCCCGCCGGTTGCCTGTTGGCCAATCGTTTGTCCGCCGATCCTTCCTGCCGAGTGCTGCTGCTGGAAGCGGGTGGGCGCGACAACTATCCCTGGATCCATATCCCCGTCGGTTACCTCTATTGCATCGGCAACCCGCGCACCGACTGGTGCTTCAAGACCGAGGCGCAGCCCGGCCTGGGCGGTCGTGCGCTGGGCTATCCACGCGGCAAGGTGCTGGGTGGCTGCTCCTCGATCAACGGCATGATCTACATGCGCGGCCAGGCCGCCGACTACGACCGATGGGCCGAGCAAGGCAACGACGGCTGGGCCTGGAAGGACGTACTGCCGCTGTTCAAGGCCAGCGAAAGCCACTTTGCCGGCGCCAGCGAGCACCACGGTGGTGATGGCGAATGGCGGGTCGAGCGCCAGCGCTATAGCTGGCCGATCCTCGATGCCTTCCGTGATGCCGCCGAGCAAAGCGGCATCGGCAAGGTCGAGGACTTCAATACCGGCGACAACCAGGGCTGTGGATATTTCCAGGTCAACCAGCGCAGCGGTGTGCGCTGGAACGCTTCCAAGGCTTTTCTACGGCCGATCAAGGATCGCCCCAACCTCACCGTGCTGACCGGCGTTCAGGTTGACCAGGTGCTGCTCAACAACACCCGTGCACGGGCGGTAAAGGCGTTCTGGCAGGGTGCCTGGCACGAGTTTGCGGCACGTCGCGAGATCATCCTCTGTGCGGGTGCTGTGGGCTCTCCCGGTATCCTGCAGCGCTCCGGCATCGGCCCGCGGCAGTTATTGGAAAGCCTGGGCATTGGCGTGCGTCACGACATGCCCGGTGTTGGCGGCAACCTGCAGGATCACCTGCAGCTGCGCCTGATCTACCAGATCCGCAATTCCCGTACCCTGAACCAGATGGCCAACAGCCTGTGGGGCAAGATGGGCATGGGCCTGCGCTACCTCTATGACCGCAGTGGCCCGCTGGCCATGGCCCCGAGCCAGCTGGGTGCATTCGTGCGTTCAAGCCCGGAGCAGGCCACCGCCAACCTGCAGTACCACGTGCAGCCGCTGTCACTTGAGCGATTCGGCGAACCACTGCACACGTTCCCGGCCTTTACCGCCTCGGTGTGCAACCTGCGCCCGGCCAGCCGCGGGCGTATCGATATCCGCAGCAGCGACATGAACAGCACGCCGCTGATCGACCCCAACTACCTCAGCGACCCCCAGGACCTGCGCGTCGCCGCCGATGCCATTCGTCTTACCCGGCGTATCGTCCAGGCCCCTGCCCTCGCTGCGTTCGACCCAAAGGAGTACCTGCCGGGTTTAGCCCTGCAAACCGAAGAAGAGCTTTTCGAAGCCGCCGGCAAGATCGGCACCACCATCTTCCACCCGGTAGGCACCTGCCGCATGGGCAATGGCGAACTGGACGTTGTGGATAACCAGTTGCGCGTGCACGGCATCCCTGGCCTGCGCGTGGCGGACGCCTCGATCATGCCGCAGATCACCTCCGGCAATACTTGTTCACCCACCCTGATGATCGCCGAGAAGGCGGCGCAACTGATCCTCAAAGGAGCTGCCACCCAGACCTATTTGAACGAAGACGCGATACCGACGCCCTGACCCTGGGTGCGTGCAGTACCGGCAGCTGGCGGTCAGAAGCTGCCGACAGTGGAACAACAAGAATAATCACTGTGGCCTGCGGGCCGAGGACAGCAACGATGTCGGATTACATCCAAGAGCAGAGTGCGGCGGCCAGCAGCTCCAGCCGTCGTGAAGAACGCAAGATCATTTTCGCGTCATCCCTCGGGACAGTTTTCGAGTGGTATGACTTTTTTCTCTATGGTGCGCTGGCAGCGGTCATCAGCAAGCAGTTTTTCGCTGGCGTGAACGACACCACCGCCTTCATCTTCGCCCTCATGGCCTTTGCCGCCGGCTTCCTGGTGCGGCCGTTCGGCGCGCTGGTATTCGGCCGGCTGGGCGACATGATCGGGCGCAAGTACACCTTCCTGGTCACCATCGTGCTGATGGGCCTGTCCACCTTCGCGGTGGGGTTGTTGCCCACCTACGCCAGCATCGGCATCGCGGCACCGATCATCCTGGTGGTCCTGCGCATGCTGCAGGGGCTGGCGCTGGGTGGTGAATACGGCGGTGCGGCCACCTATGTGGCCGAGCATGCGCCGCCCGGCAAGCGCGGTTTCCACACGGGTTTCATTCAGTCCACTGCCACCCTTGGCCTGTTGTTGTCGCTGGTGGTGGTGCTGGGCAGCCGCTATATCAGTGGCGACCAGTTCGAAACCTGGGGCTGGCGCCTGCCGTTCCTGCTGTCGATCGTGCTGTTGGCGATTTCCACCTGGATCCGCATGAGCATGCACGAGTCGCCGGCCTTCGTGAAAATGAAGGCCCAGGGCAAGGTCAGCAAGTCGCCGATCCGTGAGTCGTTCACCTCCTGGCCGAACCTTAAAGTGGTGCTCACCGCCCTGTTCAGCATCAACGCCGGGCAGGCCGTGACCTTCTACACGGCGCAGTTCTACGTGCTGTTCTTCATGACCCAGATGCTGAAGATGGACCCGGCCCAGGCCAACACCCTGCTGATCATCAGCGTGGTCATTGGTGCGCCGTTCTTCGTGTTCTTCGGCTGGTTGTCCGACCGTATTGGCCGCAAGCCGATCCTGATGCTCGGCCTGCTCCTGGCCACGGTGCTGTACTTCCCGCTGTTCAAGGCGCTGAGCCACTACGCCAACCCACAGATCGACGCAGCCAGCCGCCAGGCGCCAATCGTTGTCACTGCCGACCCGCAAGGCTGCACCTTCCAGTTCGACCCGGTGGGCAAGGCGCGTTTCGACAGCCCGTGCGACAAGGTCAAGACTTTCCTGGTCAAGCAAGGCCTACCGTACAGCTCTGTGGATGTGGCCGGCAGCGATGTGGTGGTTAACATCGGTGACAAGACCATCAACGGCTTCGACGAAGCAGCCATGCGTGCTGCGGTGGAACAGGCCGGTTACCCGGCCAAGGCCGACCCTGGGCAGGTCAACCAGGTGATGGTGGTGGTGCTGATCGTGGCGATGATCCTGATCGCGACCATGACCTATGGCCCGCTGGCGGCGGTGATGGTCGAGCTGTTCCCCACTCGCATCCGCTACACCTCCATGTCACTGCCCTACCACATTGGCAACGGCTGGTTCGGTGGCTTCCTGCCAACGGTGTCGTTCGCGCTGGTGGTGTACACCGGGGATATCTTCTATGGGCTGTGGTACCCGGTGCTGGTGACCGGGATCAGCCTGGTGGTGGGGATCTTCTGCCTGAAAGAAACCAGGGATGTGGATATCGACAAGATCTGACGGCTGCAACGGGCCGTTTCTACACGCCCGCATGAGGCAATAAAAAACCGGCTGTAAAAGCCGGTTTTCTTATGCCTCAAAAAACTTATGCACGATTTTCAGAAAAATGTCATACACAGAAATAAACAGCTAATTCAAACACTTAGCGATCACTTCAGGCTTTTAATCCAAAAACAGTTCACAAGTTATCCACAGATGGTCAGGCCATCTGTTCCTGGGGTTTTTCCTCTGCTGGCGGCAGCGAACCCATGGCCCGCTGGGTCGCTTCGTTCCACGCCGCAGCGCGGTCGTTGAGCTCGGCAATGGCCCGTGGCCCGGTGCCGTTGGCGTACATCGGCTCGCCAATCACCACCTCGATTGTGCCCGCGCGCTTGCCCCAGCCGGTCTTGGGCCAGAACTTGCCGGCGTTATGGGCAATCGGCAGCACCGGCAGGCCGGCATTCACTGCCAGCGCGGTACCGCCACGGGAGAACTTGCCCATGGTGCCGAATGGCACGCGGGTACCTTCCGGGAAGATCAGTACCCAGGTCTTCTGCTTGAGCAGCTCGTCACCCTTGCTGGCTACCTGGCGCAGGGCTTCCTTGGGGTTATCGCGGTTGATCGCGATCGGCCGCAGCATGGCCATGGCCCAACCGAAGAACGGCACGTACAGCAACTCGCGCTTGAGCACCTGGCTCAGCGGCGAGAAATACTGGGAAAGGAAGAAGGTTTCCCAGGTGCTCTGGTGGTTGGACAGGATCACGCAAGGCTCATCAGGCACGTTCTCGGCGCCAGTGATCTTGTAGTCGATACCCAGGATGGTGCGCACCAGGAACAACGCGCAACGGCACCAGTACACGTTGATGAACTTGTAGCGCTTGGGGAACGACAGGAACGGCGCAACGAAGAAGCTCAGCGAGCACCACAGCAGCGAACTGGTGCCCAGCAGCAGGTAAAAAAGAAAGATTCTGATCGCCTGCAGGATCGACATAGTGGCTTGTACCATTGCGGGGCATGCCCGCCTGAGAAAAATGCGCCCGAAGGCGCACTGTTTAAATTAGTTCTCTGGCGATAGCTGCCAGATCGTCGAAAATCAGTGTAGTTTCCGGGACGCCTTTTTCCAGGGTCCGCTCGCCCTTGCCGGTTTTCACCAACACGGGTTGTGCACCGACGGCCAGGGCGGCCTCCAGGTCACCTTTGCTGTCGCCAACGAACCAGACGCCTTCCAGGCCGACCTGGTAATGCTCGGCGATCGCCCGCAGCATGCCAGGCTTGGGCTTGCGGCAATCGCAGCCTTCGTCCGGCCCGTGCGGGCAATACACGATGTGGCCCACTTCGCCACCCTGCTCGGCCACCAGCGCGCGCAGGCGCGCGTGCATGGCCTCGAGGGTAGTCAGCGCATAGTAGCCACGGGCAATGCCGGACTGGTTGGTGGCCACGGCCACCGTCCAGCCCGCCTTGCTCAACTGCGCGATCGCATCGACCGAGCCAGGGATCGGCACCCACTCGTCCAGCGTCTTGATGTAGGCGTCGGAGTCGTAGTTGATTACTCCGTCACGGTCGAGAATCAGCAGTTTCAAGGCTTACCCCAGCAGCGAAATGTCGGCCACGCCCAGGAACAGGCCGCGCAGGCGGCTGAGCAGGGCATAACGGTTGGCGCGTACCTTGGCATCCTCGGCGTTGACCATCACCGCCTCGAAGAAGGCATCGACCGGGTCACGCAGGGCCGCCAGGCGGGCCAGCGATTCGCTGTACTGGCGTGCAGCAGCCATCGGTTGCACGGCCTGGTCGGCCTGCTGGATGGCCGAGTACAGGGAGAACTCGTTGGCGTTGTCGAAGTACTTCGGCTCGACGTGATCGGCGATGGCGCCTTCGGCCTTGCTCAGCAGGTTCGACACGCGCTTGTTCACCGCGGCCAGGGCCTCGGCTTCCGGCAGCTTGCGGAAGGCTTGTACAGCCTGCACGCGCTGGTCGAAGTCCAAGGCAGAACCTGGCTGCAGGGCACGGACCGACAGGTAGGTGGCCACGTCGATGCCTTCGTCTTCGTAACGCGCACGCAGGCGGTCGAAGATGAACTCCAGCACCTGTTCGGCCAGGCCGGCGGCCTTGACCTTGGCGCCGAACTGCTTGACCGCGAACTCGACCGCACCGGTCAGGTCCAGGTCCAGCTGCTTCTCGATCAGGATACGCAGCACGCCCAAGGCGGCACGGCGCAGGGCGTACGGGTCCTTGCTGCCGGTAGGCAGCATGCCGATGCCGAAGATGCCGACCAGGGTGTCGAGCTTGTCGGCGATGGCCACCGCAGCACCGGTGAGGGTCTGCGGCAGCTCGGCGCCAGCACCGCGCGGCATGTACTGCTCGTTCAGGGCCAGGGCCACGTCTTCCGGCTCACCGTCGTTGAGCGCGTAGTAGTAACCGGCCACACCCTGCATCTCAGGGAATTCGCCGACCATCTCGGTGGCCAGGTCGCACTTCGACAGCAGGCCGGCACGGCCGGCGCGCTGGGCGTCGCCGCCGATCAGCGGGGCGATGAAGGCGGCCAACCGAGAAACGCGCTCGGCCTTGTCGTACACGGTACCCAGCTGAGCCTGGAACACCACGTTCTTCAGGCGCTCGTTGAAGGTTTCCAGCGGTTGCTTCTTGTCCTGCTTGAAGAAGAACTCGGCGTCGGTCAGGCGTGGGCGCACGACCTTCTCGTTGCCTTGCACGATCTGCTTCGGGTCGCGGCTCTCGACGTTGGCCACGGTGATGAAGCGCGGCAGCAGCTTGCCTTCGCTGTCCAGCAGGCAGAAGTACTTCTGGTTGTCCTGCATGGTGGTGATCAGGGCTTCCTGCGGCACTTCGAGGAAGCGCTCCTCGAACGAGCACACCAGCGGCACTGGCCACTCGACCAGGGCGGTCACTTCGTCCAGCAGCGCCGGCGGCACGATGGCGCTGCCTTCCTGCTGCATGGCCAGTTCGGCGGTACGCTTGCTGATCAGCTCCCGGCGCTCGGCGAAGTCGGCCAGCACGTAGGCTTTGCGCAGGTCTTCGACGTAGTTGGCCGGGGTGGTGATGACCACGTTTTCCGGGTGGTGGAAGCGGTGGCCACGGGATTCACGGCCTGCCTTCTGCGACAGGATGGTGCAGTCGACCACTTGGTCGCCCAGCAGCATCACCAGCCATTGGGTCGGGCGCACGAACTCTTCACGGCTGGCCGCCCAGCGCATGCGCTTGGGGATCGGCAGGTCGTTGAGCGAATCTTCGACGATGGTCGGCAGCAGGCCGGTGGTGGCCTTGCCCGGGATGTGCTGGGAGAAGCGCAGCTTGGGGCCGCTCTGGTCGATTTCCGACAGCTCCACACCGCATTTCTTGGCAAAGCCCAAGGCAGCCTGGGTCGGCTCGCCGTCTTTGAAAGCAGCCTGCAGGGGCGGGCCGTCGATATTGATGCTGCGGTCAGGCTGTTGCACGTCGAGCTGGCGGATCAGCACGGCCAAGCGGCGCGGCGCGGCGTAAACCTGCTTGCCGGTGTAGTTCAGGCCAGCGGCCTGCAGGCCCTTCTCGATACCCGCCAGGAAGGCTTCGCCAAGGCTGGCGAGGGCCTTCGGTGGCAGCTCCTCGGTGCCCAGTTCTACCAGGAAATCTTGAGCACTCATTGTGCAGCCTCCAGCTTAGCCAACACTTCGTCACGCAGTTCAGGGGTGGCCATCGGGAAGCCCAGGCGTGCGCGGGCTTGCAGATAGCTTTGCGCCACGTCCCGGGCCAGGGTACGTACACGCAGGATGTAGCGCTGGCGCTCGGTTACCGAGATGGCGCGGCGGGCGTCCAGCAGGTTGAAGGTGTGCGAGGCCTTCAGGACCATTTCATAGGTCGGCAGCGGCAGCTCAAGCTTGATCAGGCGGTTGGCTTCGCTTTCGTAGAAGTCGAACAGCTCGAACAGCTTGTCGACGTTGGCGTGCTCGAAGTTGTAGGTCGACTGCTCCACCTCGTTCTGGTGGAACACGTCGCCGTAGGTGACCTTGCCGAACGGGCCGTCGGCCCACACCAGGTCGTACACCGAGTCGACGCCCTGGATGTACATGGCCAGGCGCTCCAGGCCGTAGGTAATTTCACCAGTGACTGGGTAGCACTCGATGCCGCCTACCTGCTGGAAGTAGGTGAACTGGGTGACTTCCATGCCGTTGAGCCAGATTTCCCAGCCCAGGCCCCAGGCGCCGAGGGTCGGCGATTCCCAGTTGTCTTCGACGAAGCGAATGTCGTGGACCAGCGGGTCCAGGCCGATGGCTTTCAGCGAGCCGAGGTACAGCTCCTGGAAGTTGGCCGGGTTGGGCTTCAGTACCACCTGGAACTGGTAGTAGTGCTGCAGGCGGTTGGGGTTTTCGCCATACCGCCCGTCGGCAGGGCGACGGCTAGGCTGCACATAGGCGGCGTTCCAGGTTTCTGGACCCACGGCGCGCAGGAATGTAGCGGTGTGGAAAGTGCCGGCGCCTACTTCCATATCGTAGGGCTGAAGCACCACACAACCTTGCTCGGCCCAGTAGTTCTGCAGGGCGAGGATCAGGTCTTGGAAGGTACGCACGGCTGGCGTAGGCTGGCTCACGAAATTCACCTGTATCTGGGGATGCGGATGTAAAGAGCGGGAGTATAACCTGATTCGCCTCGCCCTCTACTCATTGGAGCCTTATGCCACGCTGCTTTTGGTGTACCGACGATCCGTTGTACCAGGCCTACCATGACCAGGAATGGGGAACGCCCCAGCGTGACCCGGCGTTGCTGTTCGAGATGCTTTTGCTCGAAGGGTTCCAGGCGGGGCTTTCGTGGATCACCGTATTGCGTAAACGCGAGCGTTATCGCGAGGTGATGCACGGCTTCGATCCGGTGAAACTCGCCGTCATGAGCGACGAACGCATCGAGGAGCTGATGCAGGATGCCGGCATCATCCGCAACCGCCTCAAGCTCAAGGCTGCCAGGCGTAATGCCCAGGCCTGGCTGGCTGTGGACAACCCCGCCGACTGGCTCTGGTCATTCGTCGGTGGTGCGCCGAAGATCAACCACTTCACTGGCCGCAGCGAGGTGCCAGCGGTTACCGATGAAGCCAAGGCGATGAGCAAAGCCCTGCAGAAAGCCGGCTTCACGTTCGTTGGCCCGACCATCTGCTATGCCTTCATGCAGGCCACCGGCATGGTCATGGACCACACCACCGATTGCGATCGCTACGCCGCCTTGTTGCGCTGAGGGGTTACAATGCGCGCCTTGCTGAAATAAGGAATTCGCCTGTGGAAAAGTTCAAGGGCGCCCTGATGGTCGGGGTGCTGCGTCTGTTTGCCAAGCTGCCCTGGGGCGCTGTGCAGCGCGTCGGCGCCGGTATCGGCTGGCTGATGTGGAAGATCCCCAACGGCTCGCGCAATGTCGTGCGCATCAACCTGGCCAAGTGCTTCCCGGAGATGGACCCGGCCGAGCGCGAGCAGCTGGTGGGCCGCGCGTTGAAGGATATCGGTAAATCCTTCGTCGAAAGTGCCTGTGCCTGGATCTGGCCGCCGCAGCGCTCGCTGGAGCTGGTCAAGGAAGTGCACGGCCTGGAAGTGCTGGAGCAGGCGTTGGCCTCGGGCAAGGGCGTGGTCGGCATCACCAGCCACCTGGGTAACTGGGAAGTGCTGAACCACTTCTACTGCAACCAGTGCAAACCGATCATCTTCTATCGCCCGCCGAAGCTGAAGGCGGTGGATGACCTGCTGCGCGAGCAGCGGGTGCAGATGGGCAACCGCGTGGCGCCTTCGACCAAGGAAGGCATCCTCAGCGTGATCAAGGAAGTGCGCCGTGGTGGTCAGGTGGGTATTCCTGCCGACCCGGAGCCGGCGGAGTCGGCCGGGGTGTTCGTGCCGTTCCTGGGTACCCAGGCGCTGACCAGCAAGTTTGTTCCGAACATGCTGGCCGGGGGCAAGGCGGTTGGAGTGTTCCTGCATGCCCTGCGGTTGCCTGACGGCTCGGGCTTCAAGGTGTTCCTGGAGGCGGCGCCGGAAGAGATGTACAGCACCGATGTGACCGTGTCGGCGGCGGCGATGAGCAAGGTGGTCGAGCGCTATGTGCGCGAGTACCCGAGCCAGTACATGTGGAGCATGAAGCGCTTCAAGAAGCGCCCGGCTGGCGAGGCGCGCTGGTACTGAGATTTTCACTGTCCCCTGTTGGAGCGGGTTTACCCGCGAATGCGTCGGTGAATCCAACATCGCATTCGCGGGTGAACCCGCTCCCACAGGGACCGCGTTAACCTGATGTCTTGCTGAGCTTCTTCAGAAACACGGTCATCTCTTTCTCGGCCTGCTTGTCCCCATGGGCCTGCGCCGCCACGATCCCCTCCTCCCAGGCCTTGCGCGCCGCCGCCAGGTCACCCTGCAGCTGATGCGCCTTGCCCAGCAGCTTCCACGCCGCCGAGTACTTCGGGTCCTGTTCCACGCACCGTGCCAGATGCACCGCCGCTTCAGCACCATTGCCTTCGTCCAGCCAGGCCTTGCCCAGGCCGAACCTCAACAACGGGTTATCCACACCCTTGGCCAGCATCTTCTCCAGCGATTCGCGCATGCCCTGTGCTCCTAGAAGAAACTCAAGCCGACGTGGAACAGCTTCTCCACATCCCGGATATGCTTTTTATCCACAACGAACAGGATCACATGGTCGCCCGATTCGATCATGGTGTCGTCGTGGGCAATCATCACCTCTTCGTCACGAATGATCGCGCCGATGGTGGTGCCCGGTGGCAGGGCGATGTCTTCGATCGCCTTGCCGACCACCTTGCTCGACTTCGAATCCCCGTGCGCCACCGCTTCGATAGCCTCGGCCGCGCCGCGGCGCAGCGAGTGTACGCTGACGATGTCGCCCCGGCGCACGTGCGCCAGCAGGGTGCCGATGGTGGCCAACTGTGGGCTGATGGCGATGTCGATGTCGCCACCCTGCACCAGGTCGACATAGGCCGGGTTGTTGATGATGGTCATCACCTTGCGGGCGCCCAGGCGCTTGGCCAGCAGCGACGACATGATGTTGGCCTCGTCGTCGTTGGTCAGGGCCAGGAAGATGTCGGCGTCGGCGATGTTCTCCTCCAGCATCAGGTCCTTGTCCGAGGCGCTGCCCTGCAGCACCACGGTGCTTTCCAGGGTGTCGGAGAGGTGTCGGCAACGGGCCGGACTCATCTCGATGATCTTCACCTGGTAGCGGCTTTCGATAGCCTCGGCCAGGCGTTCGCCGATTTGCCCGCCACCGGCGATGACCACACGCTTGTTGGTTTCGTCGATACGGCGCAGCTCACCCATCACCGCGCGGATGTCCTTCTTCGCGGCGATGAAGAACACTTCGTCGTCTGCTTCGATCACCGTGTCGCCCCGCGGGGTGATCGGGCGGTCGCGGCGGAAGATGGCCGCCACGCGGGTGTCGACGTTGGGCATGTGCGCGCGGATCTGGCGCAGTTGCTGGCCTACCAGCGGGCCACCGTAGTACGCCTTCACTGCCACCAGCTGGGCCTTGCCTTCTGCGAAGTCGATCACCTGCAGCGAGCCTGGGTGCTCGATCAGGCGCTTGATGTAGTTGGTCACCACCTGCTCGGGGCTGATCAGTACGTCGACCGGGATATGGTCGTTGTCGAACAGCTCTTCGCGGGTCAGGTAGGCCGACTCGCGCACCCGGGCAATTTTGGTCGGGGTGTGGAAAAGCGAATAGGCCACCTGGCAGGCGACCATGTTGGTTTCGTCGCTGTTGGTTACCGCCACCAGCATGTCGGCGTCGTCGGCACCGGCCTGGCGCAGCACCGTAGGCAGCGAGCCGCGGCCTTGAACGGTGCGGATATCCAGACGGTCGCCCAGGTCGCGCAGGCGGTCGCCGTCAGTGTCGACCACGGTGATGTCGTTGGCTTCGCTGGCCAGGTGCTCCGCCAGCGTACCGCCTACCTGTCCTGCGCCGAGGATGATGATCTTCATCCGCTACTCCCTACCTTTTGTTTTTATCCGCGCGAGGCGGCGATCTTGATCAGCTTGGCATAGTAGAAACCGTCGTGGCCGCCTTCCTGGGCCAACAACTGGCGGCCGTGGGGCTGGCGCAGGCCGGCTTCGGTGGCCAGGTCCAGCTCACGGGCGCCCGGGGTGCGGGCAAGGAAGGCATCGATCACTTCGGTGTTCTCGGTCGGCAGGCTGGAGCAGGTGGCGTATAGCAGCATGCCGCCCACTTCCAGGGTCGGCCACAGGGCATCGAGCAGCTCACCTTGCAGCGTGGCCAGGGCCGGGATGTCGTCGGCCTGACGGGTCAGCTTGATGTCAGGGTGGCGGCGGATCACGCCGGTGGCCGAACAGGGGGCATCGAGCAGAATGCGCTGGAACGGCTTGCCGTCCCACCAGCTGGCGGTGTCGCGGGCATCGCAGGCGATCAGCTCGGCGTCCAATTGCAGGCGGTCGAGGTTCTCGCGCACGCGGGTCAGGCGCTTGGCTTCGAGGTCGATGGCCACCACGTGGGCCAGGCCGGCTTCGGCTTCCAGCAGGTGGCAGGTCTTGCCACCCGGTGCACAGCAGGCGTCGAGCACGCGCTGGCCGGGGGCCAGTTCCAGCAGGTCGGCGGACAGCTGCGCGGCTTCGTCCTGCACGCTCACCCAGCCTTCGGCAAAGCCTGGCAGGCCGCGCACATCGCAGGCTTCGGCCAACACGATACCGTCACGGCTGTACTGGCAGGCGCTGGCGCCAACGCCCGCCTCGGCCAGCAGTGCCAGGTAGGCATCGCGGCTGTGGTGGCGGCGGTTGACCCGCAGGATCATCGGCGGGTGGGCGTTGTTGGCGGCGCAGATGGCCTCCCACTGCTCCGGCCAGAAGGCCTTGAGCGACTTCTGCAGCCAGCGCGGGTGGGCAGTGCGTACCACCGGGTCGCGCTCCATGCCGGCCAGCAATTCTTCGCCTTCGCGTTGGGCGCGGCGCAGCACGGCATTGAGCAGGCCCTTGGCCCACGGCTTCTTCAGCTTGTCGGCACAGCCGACGGTCTCGCCAATGGCCGCGTGGGCCGGGATACGGCTGTAGAACAGCTGGTACAGGCCGACCAGCAGCAACGCCTGCACATCGGCATCGGCGGCCTTGAACGGCTTCTGCAGCAGCTGCGCCGCCAGCAGGTCGAGCCGTGGCTGCCAGCGTGCGGTACCGAACGCCAGGTCCTGGGTCAGGCCGCGGTCGCGTTCATCGACCTTGTCCAGTTGCGCTGGCAGCGAACTGTTCAGCGAGGCCTTGCCACTGAGTACAGCGGCAAGGGCACGGGCGGCGGCGAGGCGTGGGTTCATTGGCCCAGCACCTTGCCGCTGGCGAATTTCTCGCGACGGCTGTTGAACAGGTCGCTGAAGTTCAGTGCCTTGCCGCCGGGCAGTTGCAGACGGGTCAGGCTCAGTGCCTGGTCACCGCAGGCGACAACCAGGCCGTCCTTGCTGGCGGAGAGGATCTCACCCGGGGTGCCTATCGCTGTGGACAAGTTGGCGGCCAGCACTTTCACGCTTTCGCCATCGAGGGTGCTGTGGCACACCGGCCACGGGTTGAAGGCACGGATCAGGCGTTCCAGCTCGACGGCCGGGCGGCTCCAATCGATGCGCGCTTCGTCCTTGTTCAGCTTGTGCGCGTAGGTGGCCAGGGCATCGTCCTGCACTTCACCCTGCAGCGAACCATCGGCCAGGCCGGCGATGGCTTGTACGACTGCGGGCGGGCCCATCTCGGCCAAGCGGTCGTGCAGGCTGCCGCCGGTGTCTTCGGCGCTGATCGGCGTGACCACCTTGAGCAGCATCGGGCCGGTGTCCAGGCCCGCTTCCATACGCATCACGGTCACACCGCTCTCGGCGTCGCCGGCTTCCACGGCGCGCTGGATCGGTGCGGCACCGCGCCAGCGGGGCAGCAGGGAAGCATGGCTGTTGATACAGCCCAGGCGCGGGATATCCAGCACCACCTGCGGCAGGATCAGGCCGTAGGCGACCACTACCATCAGGTCCGGCTTCAGCGCCGCAAGTTCGGCCTGGGCTTCGGCGTTGCGCAGGGTCGGCGGTTGGAACACCGGGATGTCATGGGCCACAGCCAGTTGCTTGACCGGGCTCGGCATCAGCTTCTGGCCACGGCCAGCGGGGCGGTCGGGCTGGGTGTAGACGGCCACGATCTCGTACGGGCTGTCGAGCAGGGCCTTGAGGTGTTCGGCGGCAAACTCTGGAGTGCCTGCAAAGACGATGCGCATGGAGTTCTCGCTTCAAAAAAGAAAAAGGCTTGCCGGAGCAAGCCTTCTGGAAGGTGGGGATCAGGCTTGCTGGCGGTGCTGCTTTTCCAGCTTCTTCTTGATCCGGTCGCGCTTGAGCTGCGACAGGTAGTCGACGAACAGCTTGCCGTTGAGGTGATCGAACTCATGCTGCACGCACACCGCCAGCAGGCCTTCGCACTCCAGCTCGTAAGGCTTGCCGTCGCGGTCCTGGGCCTTCACCCGCACACGCAACGGGCGGTCGACGTTCTCGTAGAAGCCAGGTACCGACAGGCAGCCTTCCTGGTACTGGCCCATGTCATGGGTCAGCTCTTCGACCGTAGGGTTGATGAAGACGCGCGGCTCGCTGCGGTCTTCACTGAGGTCCATGACCACGACCTGCTGGTGCACGTTGACCTGGGTGGCGGCCAGGCCGATGCCAGGGGCTTCGTACATGGTTTCAAACATGTCGTCGATCAGCTGACGCAGGGCGTCGTCGAACACCGTCACCGGCTTGGCGATGGTGCGCAGGCGCGGGTCCGGGAATTCGAGAATGTTCAAGATGGCCATAAGGTCAGGCAGTCACTGTGCGTTCGGTTGAAAACTGAGCACACATAATAAAGGGAAACGAGGATTTCAGCACCTGGGAAAGCTCGTCTAGGGTTTTCAGGGCCAGCTTATTGCCCATTCGATGGACAGGTTGTCAAAGCGTTATCAACAAAGTTATCCACAGTTTGTGCCACGTCGATGGCCCCGTTTCGATCAAGGATGATCCCCATGCAGACCTACCATTCGTCGCCTCTTCCGCCTGCCGAACTGGAGGCCCGATTACGCCTGCACCGGCTGCCGGAGACGGGATTGCGTCGCTTTAACACCTTGCTTGAGGCTTTTGGCAGTGCCTCTTCGGCACTGTGTGCACCCGCCGGCGCCTGGCGCGCATTGGGCATACCCCAGGCCACCATCGATGCCCGGCGCAGTGCCGAAGTTCGTGAGGGTGCATTGGCCGCAATGGCCTGGCTAGAGCGCCAGGGCCAGCATTTGCTGATGTGGGACGGCCCTGGCTACCCGCCACTATTGGCGGAAATCGACGATGCCCCTCCACTGCTTTTCGTAGCTGGAGACCCGGCCTTGCTCGAGCGCCCACAACTGGCAATTGTGGGCAGCAGGCGTGCTTCACCACCGGCGCTCGACACCGCTGCGGCATTTTCCCGCTACCTGGCGCAGGCCGGTTTCACCATTACCAGCGGCTTGGCCGTGGGCATCGACGGTGCCGCTCATCGGGCCGCATTGCAGGCTGGCGGGGGCACGATCGGCGTGCTCGGTACGGGGTTGCAAAAACTTTATCCACAGCGCCACAAGTCGCTTGCGCAAGCGATGATCGACAATGGCAGCGCGCTGGTATCCGAGTACCCGCTGGATGCCGGGCCGCTGCCCGGTAATTTCCCGCGGCGCAATCGCATCATCAGCGGGCTGTCGCTGGGCGTGCTGGTTGTCGAGGCAAGCCTGGCCAGTGGTTCGCTGATCACCGCACGCCTGGCTGCCGAGCAAGGCCGCGAGGTGTATGCCATACCGGGATCCATTCACCATCCTGGGGCCAAGGGCTGCCACCAGTTGATCCGTGACGGCGCGCTGCTGGTGGAAAGCGTGGAGCAGATACTGGAAAGCCTGCAGGGTTGGCAGAACCTGCCACCTGCGGTTGTGGATAAATTTGACCATCCACTGCTCGCCCTGCTGCATGCCGCGCCACAGACCAGTGAAAGCCTGGCCCACTGCAGCGAGCTGCCGCTGGCCGACGTGCTCGCGCAGCTGACCGAACTGGAGCTGGAAGGCCGGGTCAGCAATGAAGCCGGGCGTTGGTTTGCCCGCGCGGGCTAAGTACACTGCTCACAAGCAAGGTATATAGGCGGAGTAACAGAAATGGTGAGCAGTTTTCGTGTGCAACAAGCCGCACGTGAGATCCGGGCGGGCGCAGTGATCGCCTATCCGACGGAAGCGGTCTGGGGCCTGGGCTGCGACCCGTGGAACGAGGACGCGGTGTATCGCCTGCTGGCGCTGAAGTCGCGGCCTGTGGATAAAGGCCTGATCCTGGTAGCCGACAACATCCGCCAGTTCGACTTCTTGTTTGAGGATTTCCCCGAAGACTGGATCGACCGCATGGGCAGCACCTGGCCGGGGCCGAACACCTGGCTGGTGCCGCACCAGGACCTGTTGCCCGAGTGGGTTACCGGGCAACATGACACCGTGGCACTGCGGGTCAGTGACCACCCGGTGGTACGTGAGCTGTGTGCGTTGGTGGGTCCGTTGATTTCCACTTCGTGCAACCCGGGCGGGCGCCCGGCGGCGAAGACCCGGTTGCGGGTGGAGCAGTACTTCCATGGTCAGCTGGATCTCGTGCTGGGGGGGGCGTTGGGTGGAAGGAAGAACCCTAGTGTGATTCGCAACCTGGCCACTGGCGAAGTCGTTCGCCCGGGCTGATACATATCCACAGGCCTGGCCGGGACCTCCTGTGGGAGCGGGCGAGCCCGCGAAGAATCCAACGCGGTGCCTGGCACGGGCTTCGCCCGTGTTCGCGGGCATGCCCGCTCCCACAGGTCAGGGCCAAGCCCCCGCAGATTTTTCTGATTTTGTTTCGAATGCCTGTCCAGCTTGCGGCTTGGGAAATATCCTACGAGCCGCGTCCCCTGCCATCACCTTCTCAGTGGGAACCTCCGCCCTTAGTCTTCAGCCGTCGCCGAATAACTTGGCGATCGGGTGTGGTAACCCGGGTTCTGGGTGATCTTGGCAGTCCATGGCGGCTGTTCGCAGGAGGCTTCGTGCCTGCTGGGTTTTAGATCTCCCACCCGGTTTACCACCCTGCGTACAGCTGCCACCTATTCGTGTGGTAACGACTGGGTGGTGCCATGAAGCGAGATCTAGTGATGAAGAAGATTGTCCCCGATCCACCCCTACCCTGCACATCCACCCGCCCCTTCGGCCGCTGCGATGCCGGCCACGAACCGCTGTTCACCGTAAACCCGAACATTTCCGCCGAGGACGCCTTGGTTCATGTAGCTCTGTATCTGCGAGGCGCCTACGAAACGGGCTCGAAAGCCCTCGAGTACCTGCGCGAAGAAGGCCGTGGCATGTATTGGTCGAGCCTGCATTCCATTGAATTGGCGGAGGGATTGGTGGAGGCGATTCTCGATGGTATCGAGTCGATACCAACTACCCGTCCTCCACAGGCATAGCGCCCTGTTCAAGGCCGACGCAGTACCTGTGGGAGCGGGTTCACCCGCGAACACCGGCGCAGCCGGTGCCATGCACCGCGGTGCTTGCTTCGCGGGCATGCCCGCTCCCACAGGGATGGCACTGCACTTAAGATCGGTGCAGTACCTGTGGGAGTGAACTCAAGGAAGCAGAATTGTGGAACCCACAGTCCGCCGAGCCGACAGCTCCGCCTGTGCCTTGGCCGCCTCGCTGAGCGGATACCGCTGTTGGATATCCACAACCAGCTTGCCACTGCCGATCATCGCAAACAGGTCATCGGCCATGGCCTGGGTATTCTCGGCATTGTTGGCATAGGTCGCCAACGTCGGGCGGGTCACATACAGCGACCCTTTCTGCGCCAGAATCCCCAGGTTCACCCCGCTCACCGCCCCCGAGGCATTGCCAAAGCTCACCATCAACCCGCGCGGCTGCAGGCAGTCCAGCGAGGTCAGCCAGGTGTCGGCACCCACACCGTCATACACCACCGGGCATTTCTTGCCGTCGGTCAGCTCCAGCACCCGCTTGGCTACGTCCTCACGGCTATAGTCGATGGTCGCCCACGCCCCAAGCGCCTTGGCCCGTTCGGCCTTCTCGGCAGAACTCACGGTACCGATCAGCTTGGCCCCCAGCGCCTTGGCCCACTGGCACGCCAACGAACCCACGCCGCCAGCTGCTGCGTGGAACAGGATCACGTCACCCGCCTTCACCTCATAGGTCTGCTTCAGCAGGTACTGCACGGTCAAACCCTTGAGCATCACCGCCGCTGCCTGCTCGAAGCTGATGTTGTCGGGCAGCTTCACCAGATTAGCTTCCGGCAGCGTATGCACCTCGCTGTACGCGCCCAACGGGCCGCCGGCATGGGCCACGCGGTCACCCACTTTCAGCCGGGTCACGCCCTCGCCCACGGCCTCGACCACGCCAGCCGCTTCAGTGCCCAGCCCCGAAGGCAGGGATGGCGGTGCATACAGCCCGCTGCGGAAGTAGGTATCGATGAAGTTCAGGCCGATCGCATGGTTACGTACACGCACCTGCTGTGGCCCTGGCGGGGCTGGTTCGAATTCCACAAACTGCAGCACTTCCGGGCCGCCATGCTGGCTGAACTGGATACGCTTGGCCATCTCGCACTCCTGTCGTATGGGTCGGGAAAGACCTTCTATCGGACGCCTTTGCTTGATCGCCGTCAACTGCGGCGCGCGGGCTGGGGGTGGTATGCTACGCGGCGAATTCTTCCCTGCCCGTTCCTGGTGACCCGATGACTAGCCGCACCGAGGCCGTGAAAGCCTACCTGCTCGACCTGCAAGACCGCATCTGCTCTGCCCTCGAAGCTGAAGACGGCGGCGCCCGCTTCGTCGAGGACGCATGGGTGCGCGAAGCCGGTGGCGGGGGCCGCACGCGGGTGATCGGCGATGGCAAGGTGATCGAGAAAGGGGGGGTCAACTTCTCCCACGTGTTCGGCGCCGGTCTGCCGCCGTCGGCCAGTGCCCACCGCCCCGAGCTGGCGGGCCGTGGCTTCGAGGCCTTGGGCGTGTCGCTGGTGATCCACCCGCACAACCCGCATGTGCCCACCTCCCACGCCAACGTGCGCTTCTTCATCGCCGAAAAGGAAGGTGAAGAGGCTGTCTGGTGGTTCGGCGGCGGCTTCGACCTGACTCCGTACTACGGCAATGAAGAAGACTGCATCCACTGGCACCGTGTGGCCGAGCAGGCCTGCGCGCCGTTCGGCGCCGACGTGTACCCGCGCTACAAGGCCTGGTGCGACCGCTACTTCCACCTCAAGCACCGTGGCGAGCCACGCGGCATTGGTGGGTTGTTCTTCGATGACCTGAACGAGTGGGACTTCGACACCTGCTTCGCCTTCATCCGCGCCATTGGCGACGCCTACGTCAACGCCTACCTGCCGATCGTCCAGCGCCGCAAGGGCACGCCCTACACGCCGCAGCAGCGCGAGTTCCAGGAGTATCGCCGTGGCCGCTACGTGGAGTTCAACCTGGTCTACGACCGTGGCACCTTGTTCGGCCTGCAGTCCGGCGGTCGCACCGAGTCCATCCTCATGTCGCTGCCGCCGCAGGTGCGCTGGGGCTACGACTGGAAGGCCGCGCCCGGCAGCGAAGAAGCACGCCTGACCGAGTACTTCCTGCAGGACCGCGACTGGCTCGGCCAGTAAGCCTGTGGATAATCAAGGAGCCGTCATGGACCAGTACGTCGTTTTTGGTAACCCCATCGGCCACAGCAAGTCGCCGCTGATCCATCGCCTGTTCGCCGAACAGACCGGCCAGGACCTGGAATACGCCACCCTGCTGGCGCCGCTGGACGAGTTCAGCGACTGCGCGCGCGGCTTCTTCAAGCAAGGCCGCGGCGGCAACGTCACCGTGCCGTTCAAGGAAGAGGCCTACCGCCTGTGCGACAGCCTGACCCCGCGTGCTCGGCGCGCTGGTGCGGTGAACACGCTAAGCAAGCTGGCCGATGGCACACTGCAGGGCGACAACACCGATGGCGCTGGCCTTGTGCGCGACCTGACGGTGAATGCTGGGGTCGAGCTGGCGGGCAAACGCATTCTGATCCTGGGTGCTGGTGGCGCGGTACGTGGCGTGCTGGAGCCGATCCTGGCGCACAAGCCGCAGTCGCTGGTGATTGCCAACCGTACCGTGGAAAAGGCTGAGCAGCTGGCGCGTGAGTTCGATGAACTGGGGCCGGTGGTGGCCAGCGGGTTTGCCTGGTTGCAGGAACCGGTGGATGTGATCATCAATGCCACCTCGGCGAGCCTGGCCGGTGAGTTGCCGCCGATCGCCGACAGCCTGGTCGAGGCGGGGCGCACGGTTTGCTACGACATGATGTATGGCAAGGAGCCTACGCCGTTTTGCCAGTGGGCCGAGAAGCTGGGGGCGGCCAAGGTGCTGGATGGGCTGGGGATGCTGGCTGAGCAGGCGGCTGAGGCTTTCTTTATCTGGCGTGGGGTGCGGCCGGATACGGCGCCAGTGTTGGCTGAGTTGCGCCGGCAGCTGGCTCGCGGCTGAGACACAAGGCCGCTCCTACAGGGGACCGCGTCAGCAGGCTTTGCGCGGTCGGTGTAGGAGCGGCCTTGCGTCGCGATGGGCTGCGCAGCAGCCCCAAAAATCTCAACCCAACATCACTCTTCAAACCGGATCGGACAAAGCTCCACCCCTTCCAGCTTCTGCAACTCCTCGATCACCTGCGGCCTGGCCCGGTGCAGGGTCAGACTCCCCCCTGCCCGCCGCAACCGCCGCGCCTCGCGGTGCAACATATCCACACCCGAGTAATCGATGAAGTTCACCTGCCGCGCATCGATAACAACATGCGGCCCCTGGCAGCGCTGCAAGCGCACCTGCAGGTAATGCGCCGCACCAAAGAAGATCGACCCGCCCACCCGCAGCACGTCCGCCTCCCCTTCACGGCTTTGTTGCACCCGTGGTCGCGAGGTGCGCTTCAGATAGAAGAACAGCGACGCCAGCACTCCGGCATAGATCGCCGTCTGCAGCTCCAGCAACAAGGTCGCTGCCGCCGTCAGCGCCATTACCAGGAACTCCGAGCGGCTGACCCGGAACAGCGCACGAATCCCCTGGTGGTCCACCAACCCCCAGCAGATCAGCAGGATGCTGCCGGCCATGGCCGGAATCGGCAGGTGCGCAATCAGCCCGGCCCCGGCAACGGCGAACACCGCCACCCACAGCGCCGAGAATACCCCGGCCATGGGCGAGCGGGCGCCGGCGTCGTAGCTCAGCCCGGAGCGGGTGAATGAGCCGGAAGACAGGTAACCGGAGAAAAACGCACCGACGATGTTCGACAGGCCCTGTGCGCGTATTTCCTGGTCTGCGTCGATCAACTGCTCCGAAACTGCCGATAACGAGCGGGCGATCGACAGGCTGGTGACCAGCCCGAGCATGCCCACTGCCACGGCGCTGGGCAGCAGGCGCAGGATCAGTTCCACATCCAGCAAGGGCAGCGGGCTGAAGGGTGGCAGCTGGCCGGTGAATGTCGGCACACGCGGCACATGGCCAAAGAACCCGGGCAGCAGCCAGGCCAGCAGGCTTACCAAAATCAGGCTTATCAACAGGCTGGGCCAGCGTGGGCGCCAGAGCTTGAAGACCACGCCGATCACCACTGTGGCCAGGCCCAGAACCAAGGAAGGCAGGTCGACCTCGCCGGCATGGCTGGCCAGGTCCTGCACGGTCTTCAGCGCCGTGGCCTGGCTTGGCAGGTCCATGCCCAGCAGGTTGGGCAGCTGGCCCAGGGCAATGACGACAGCGGCGCCCAGGGTGAAGCCGAGCACCACGGAATGGGAGACGAAATTGACCAGTGCGCCGAAGCGCAAAAGCCCCAGCAGCAACTGGAAGATGCCGCCGAGGAAGGTCAGCAGCAGCACCAAGGTGACATAGTCGGCGCTGCCGGCAACGGCCAGCGGGCTGATACTGGCGTAGAGGACGATGGAGATGGCAGCGGTCGGGCCGCAGATCAGGTGCCAGGACGAGCCCCACAGGCAGGCGATCAGCACTGGCACGATGGCGGCGTACAGCCCGTACTCGGCCGGCAGGCCGGCGATCAGGGCATAGGCGATGGATTGCGGCAGGGCGAGGATTGCACCGCTCAGGCCCACCAGCAGGTCCTGGCGCAGGCTGCGGCCCGATTGGCGGGGGAGCCAGGAGAGGAAGGGCAGCAGGTGAGTGAGGCGATGCATGGGTTATCCACAATCCTGAAATTGCACTGTCCCCTGTGGGAGCGGGTTTACCCGCGAATGCTGCAGTGAATCTACCGTCGCATTCGCGGGTGAACCCGCTCCCACAGGGATAGAGGTTTGCTTGTGAGGTTACAGTTTGGCTTTGACCGCCTCCAGCGCATTGCCATCGGCCTTGGTCGTCACCCCGGCCAACCACCCTTCCAGCAACTCGGGGTGCGCCTTCAGCCAAGCCTTGGCCGCATCATCGAAGCTCATCTTCTTGTCCACAACTTCGGCCATGATGGTGTTTTCCATGTCCAGCGTGAACTTCAGGTTGCCCAGCAGCTTGGCCGCATTCGGGCAGGCTTGTGGATAACCCTTGCGGGTCAGGGTATACACCTCGCCCTTGCTGCCAAACCACTTCTCCCCGCCGCTCAGGTAATGCATCTTCAGCTTCACGTTCATCGGGTGCGGGGTCCAGCCGAGGAAGGTGATGAACTGTTGTTTCTTCACCGCCCGGTCGACCTGTGCCAGCATCGCCTGCTCGCTGGACTCCACCAGTTTCCACTGGCCGAGGTTGAATTCATTCTTGTCGATGATTTCCTTCAACGACAGGTTGGCCGGTGCCCCGGAACCAATCCCGTACAGCTTCTTGTCGAACTGGTCGGCGTGCTTCTGCAAGTCGGCGAAATCCTTCACTCCGGCATTCCACACATAGTCGGGCACTGCCAAGGTGAACTCGGTTCCTTCCAGATTGCGCGAAAGCTGCTGCACATCGCCATTTGCGATGAACTTGTCATGAAAGCCCTGCTGCGCCGGCATCCAGTTACCGAGGAAGGCATCGACGCGGCCATCCTTGAGGCCGCCGTAGATGATCGGAACGGCCAGGCTGTCGATTTTCACCTGGTAACCCAGGCTTTCCAGAAGCACGCGGGCCAAGGCGTTGGTCGTTGCGATGTCGCTCCAGCCGGGGTCGGCCATCTTCACGGTGGTGCATTGCGCGTCGCTGTCGGCGGCGTGGGCCGTGGCGGTACCCAGGCTCAGGGCCAGGGCGAACACGGCGGCGGAGAACTTGTGCATGGCGGCCTCTCTTCTCAATCCAGGGGGGCGGGCTGTGGATAACGTGCCTTGCGCTCGAGGTCGTCGAGATCGATGTGGTTGCGCATGTACTGTTGGCTGGCGTCCACCAGCGGTTGGTGGTCCCAGCTTTTCAGCTTGCCGACGGCCAGCGCCTCGGCCACCAGGCGGCGGCGCCGCTGGCTGGCCAGAACCTGCTGGCGCAGGCTGGGGATATCCCAACGCTGCTGTGCTTCATCGACAAATGCCTGCAGCAGCGCCTGGTGTTCCGGGCTGCCGGTTAGGTTCTCCCGCTCGTGCGGGTCGCGGCTCAGGTCATAGAGTAGGCATGGGTCGTCTTCGCTGTACACGAACTTGTACGGCCCGCGGCGGATCATCATCAGCGGGCCGACGGTGCCTTCGGCCATGTACTCGCCGATCACTTCGTCATGGCCGCCCTGCCCTTGCAGATGGCCGACCAGCGAGCGGCCATCCAGATGCAGGTGGTTATCCACAGCACCACCGGCCAGCTCGACCAGGGTCGGCAGCAGGTCGCAGGTAGACACCGAAGCGCTGACCCTGGCTGGCGCGAAGTGCTTCGGCGCGTGCACCAGCAGAGGCACCCGCGCCGACATCTCGAACCAGTGCATCTTGTACCAGAGGCCGCGCTCGCCGAGCATGTCACCGTGGTCGCCGGAGAACACGATCAGGGTGTCGTCAGCCAGGTTGCATTCCTCCAGGGTTTGCAGCAGCAGGCCGATGTTGTCGTCGATATAGCTGCAGGCGCCGAAGTAGGCACGGCGGGCGTCACGGATCTTGTTCACAGGCAGCGGCTTGTTCCACAGGTCGTAGACCTTCAGCAGGCGTTGCGAGTGCGGGTCAAGCTCTGCCTGGCCCAGTTCGGCGCGGGGCATGGGGATATCCACACCCTCGTAGCGATCCCAATAGCGCCTGGGGATGGTGTATGGGTCGTGCGGGTGGGTCATCGACACGGTCAGGCAGAATGGCCGGCCATCGTTTTCGCGCACATGGTCGTACAGGTACTGGCGCGCCTTGAATACCACTTCTTCGTCGAAATCCAGCTGGTTGGTGCGCACGCACGGGCCGGCCTGCAGCACCGAGGACATGTTGTGATACCAGCTCGGGCGCACGTCCGGCTCATCCCAGTTCACCGCCCAGCCGTAGTCGGCCGGGTAGATATCGCTGGTCAGGCGTTCTTCGTAGCCATGCAGCTGGTCCGGCCCGCAGAAGTGCATCTTGCCCGACAGCGCGGTGCGGTAACCCAGACGGCGCAGGTAATGGGCATAGGTCGGTACATCGGCAGGGAAGTCGGCGGCATTGTCGTAGGCACCGATGCGGCTGGGCAGCTGGCCGCTGACCAGAGTGAAGCGCGACGGTGCGCACAACGGGCTGTTGCAGTAAGCCGAGTCGAAAACCACCGCCTGTTCGGCAAGGCGGCTCAGGTGCGGCATCTGGATCGGCGAAGAGGCGTAGATCGGCAGCAAGGGCGCGGCCATCTGGTCTGCCATGATGAACAGGATATTCGGGCGCGTCATGGTGGCTTCCATCGTTGAGGGTTATGCGAACCGCTTGCCTATCAAGATGCGACTGTGGATAACATGGGTAAAGCCCATGGCGGGCAATGACTGGGATTAGCCCTGCTTATGTTTGACCACCTTGCCAAGTTGTCGCTGGATACACTGCGCGTGTTCGAGGCTGCCGCACGGTTGCGTGGCTTTACCGCTGCGGCACTGGAGCTGGGCACCACGCAGCCGGCGGTGAGCCAGCAAGTCAAACGGCTGGAGGCACAGCTGGGCACGCGGTTGTTCGACCGCATTTACCGGGGTATCGAGCTGACCGAGGCCGGCCAGGTGCTGTTCGAACAGGTGCACCAGGGCCTGCAGGCCATGGAGGACGGCATTGCCCAGGCCAGTGGGCGCGGCCAGAGGGAAGTGCTGCAGGTGGCTACCGACTTCGCCTTTGCGGCGTTCTGGCTGATGCCACGGCTGCAGCGTTTTCACGAGGCTTATCCACAGGTGGACGTGAGCCTGGTGACCGGTGAGCGCAGCCAGGGCATGTTGCGCCCGGACATCGATGTGGCGGTGCTGTTTGGCGACGGGCGCTTTCACCAGGGCGAGAGCCGCTGGCTATTCGATGAGGAGGTTTTTCCGGTGTGCAGCCCCCGGCTGATTCATGGCAAACCCTTGTCAGCCGTGGCTTTGCAACGATTGCCCTTGCTGCACTTGAAGGGAGAGCAGGCTAGCCGCTGGTTTGATTGGGCAGGGGTGTTTCGCGGGTTTGGTGTGGCCAGCCCGCCACCGGCCGGGCAGTTGAGGTTTGATAACTATACGTTGCTGATCCAGGCGGCGATTGCCGGGCAAGGGGTGGCGATTGGCTGGGGGCACCTGGTGGATGGGCTGGTGGAGCAAGGGTTGCTATGCCGGCCGTTGGAGGGGAGTTTGCGCTCGGCGCGCGGGTATTACGCAGTGCTACCACCACGCAAGCGGCGTGGGGCTTTGATCGAGCGGTTTGTGGATTGGCTGGAGCAAGAGCGTAGCCTTTGAGATTTGGGGCCGCTTTGCGGCCCATCGCGACACAAGGCCGCTCCTACAAAGGTACTGCGCACGCCGGCCCGTGTAGGAGCGGCCTTGTGTCGCGATGGGCTGCGCAGCAGCCCCGGCAATCTAGACCACGAAGTTCAGATGCTCGCCCCGGTGCAAATCCAGCTCCAGCATATCCACCATCCCTGCCGCGACCCTGGCCAGGTGCCGCAACGGCTCGGCCAACCCCGGCTCCAGCGTACCTTCAGTGCTGCGAAAATGCTCCATCCCCAACCCGGCCAGTTCCTGCGGGGCATTGATCAGCGTCCAGTGCAAGGCACTGCGCTGTAACCCGTCCACCACCTGGTCCACACACTCCCGCTCCGCCTCGCTGTAATTGCCCGGCTTATCCAGCACATCGAAATCGCCCACCAGCAACAGCCGGCGTATAGTCGTACGCTTAAGCCCCGCCACCAGCGCCTCGCTCATGCGGGCTTGCCTGGGCAGATCGCCCGGCGCCAGCGTCGACAACAGGGCAATTACTGCCGACCCGCCTGCCGCGCCCTGCTCCGCCTGGTCGGCATTGCCCAGCCCGCCTATCTTGAAATGCAGGCCGGGGCGCGGCGCATGGCGATTAAGGTCGTCGACCACGGCGGTGACTTCGTGCTGGCGCGACAGCAGCTCTACCATCAGGGCATTGCCCAGGCTGCTTTCTGGCCCGAACAGGACCAGTTTGAACACTGGGGTTTCGGCGTTTTTCACTGCATCACTCCCTTTGCAGGTGGTGATGTTTGGACCGCAATCAGGAGTTATCGTGCAGAGGATCAAGGGTTACCACGCCCACGTTTACTACGACGCAGCGACCATGGACCAGGCCCGTGAGCTGTGTGAGGAAGCGGCGCGGCTGTTTCCCGTGACCATGGGGTGCATGCACCAGAAACCGGTGGGGCCGCACCCGGACTGGAGCTGCCAGCTGGCCTTCGAGCCGGAGTTTGTGGGGGTGGTGCTGCCGTGGTTGGCGCTGTATCGGAAGGGGTTGGTGGTGTTCATGCACCCGCTGACCGGGGATGAACTGGCGGACCACCGTGACCATGCGATCTGGATGGGGGCGGTGCGGCCGCTGGATCTGTCGATGTTTGGGGGCTAGTTCTTCATAGTCTGTACTGGCCTCATAGCCGGCAAGCCAGCTCCCACAGGGATATCACAGGGCCTGAGGGCGGCGCTGTACCTGTGGGAGCTGGCTTGCCGGCGATGAAGGCGACGCGGTTTAACGGCGGGCGCCGCGCACCCCTTCAGCCAGTGCCGAGCACAGGCTCAATACATCGTTGACTGCCTGCTCGGCACTCTTGGCCTGGGCAATCTTGTCGACCAGCGCCGAGCCCACTACCACGCCGTCCGACAGGCGGGCAATGGCCGCAGCCTGCTCCGGCGTACGAATGCCGAAACCTACGCTGATTGGCAGATCGGTATGCCGACGCAGGCGGGCAATGGCTTCGGTCACGTGCTCGGTGGTCGCCGAGCCGGCGCCGGTCACACCGGCCACCGACACGTAGTAGACGAACCCGGAGCTGCGCTCCAGTACGCGCGGCAGGCGCGCGTCGTCTGTGGTCGGGGTGGTCAGGCGGATGAAGTCGATACCCGCTGCCTGGGCCGGGGTCGCCAGTTCGGCGTCGTGCTCTGGCGGCAGGTCGACGATGATCAGGCCATCGACACCCGCTTGCTTGGCTTCGGCCACGAACTTTTCCACGCCAAAGCGGTGGATCGGGTTGTAGTAGCCCATCAGTACGATCGGTGTGGCCTGGTTATCCACACGGAATTCGCGAACCATCTGCAGGGTCTTGGCCAGGGTCTGGCCGGCTTCCAGGGCACGCAGGGTGGCCAGCTGGATGGCCACGCCGTCGGCCATTGGGTCGGTGAACGGCATGCCTAGTTCGATCACATCGGCACCGGCTGCCGGCAGGCCCTTGAGGATCTGCAGCGAGGCGTCATAGCCCGGGTCGCCCGCGGTGACAAAGGTGACCAGTGCCGAGCGGCCTTCGGCCTTCAGCTCGGCGAAGCGTTGTTCAAGACGGCTCATGCCTGTTTCTCCTGGGCGGCCATGTGGTTCATGACGGTTTGCATGTCTTTGTCGCCGCGGCCCGACAGGCACACGACCATCAGGTGGTCCTTGGGCAGCTTCGGTGCGCGCTTGATCGCCTCGGCCAGGGCGTGGGAGCTTTCCAGGGCCGGGATGATGCCTTCCAGGCGGCAGGTGGCGTGGAATGCATCCAGCGCTTCGTCGTCGGTGATGCTGACGTACTCGACACGCTTCACTTCGTGCAGATAGGCGTGCTCCGGGCCGATGCCCGGGTAGTCCAGGCCGGCGGAAATCGAGTGGGCGTCGGTGATCTGACCGTCTTCGTCCTGCAGCAGGTAGGTGCGGTTGCCGTGCAGCACGCCCGGTACGCCGCCGTTGAGGCTGGCGGCGTGCTTGTCGGTGTGCACACCGTGGCCACCGGCTTCGACGCCGATGATCTGCACGCTTGGCTCTTCGAGAAACTCATGGAACAGGCCCATGGCGTTGGAGCCACCACCGACGCAGGCAACCAGGCTGTCTGGCAGGCGCCCTTCCTTCTCTTGCAACTGGGCGCGGGTTTCCTTGCCGATGATCGACTGGAAGTCGCGGACCATGGCCGGGTACGGGTGCGGGCCGGCCACGGTGCCGATCAGGTAGAAGGTGTCTTCGACGTTGGTGACCCAGTCGCGCAGGGCCTCGTTCATGGCGTCCTTCAGGGTGCCGGTGCCGGCAGTGACCGGGACGATTTCGGCGCCCAGCAGCTTCATGCGGAACACGTTAGCCTGCTGGCGCTCGATGTCGGTGGCGCCCATGTAGATCACGCAAGGCAGGCCGAAGCGGGCAGCGACGGTGGCGGTGGCCACGCCGTGCATGCCGGCGCCGGTTTCTGCGATCAGGCGCTTCTTGCCCATGCGCTTGGCCAGCAGCACCTGGCCGATGCAGTTGTTCACCTTGTGCGCGCCGGTGTGGTTGAGCTCTTCACGCTTGAAGAAGATCTTGGCGCCGCCGCAGTGCTCGGTCAGGCGCTCGGCGAAGTACAGCGGGTTGGGGCGGCCGATGTAGTCGCGCTGGAAGTAGGCCAGCTCTTCGAGGAACTTGGGGTCTGCCTTGGCCGCTTCGTATTCGCGGGCCAGGTCCAGCACCAGTGGCATCAGGGTTTCGGCCACGTAGCGGCCGCCGAACGAGCCGAACAGGCCATTGGCGTCGGGGCCGGGGCGGTATTGGGACTGGGTCATGGGGGCGCTCCAGGGCGTAATGAATGAGTGATGGGCTTTACTCTAACCACGGCAAGCCCAGCTGAAAACCGATAAGATTGCGCAAACTTGTCAGAAAAACTCACAGGTAAAATGGCCCACGATCTCCCTCCCCTCAACGCCCTTCGGGCTTTCGAGGCCACCGCTCGTCTCAACAGCGTCAGCCAGGCGGCCGAAGCGCTGCACGTCACCCATGGCGCCGTCAGCCGGCAGATCAAGGTACTTGAAGAGCACCTGGGCGTAGCGCTGTTCGTGAAGGACGGGCGTGGCATCAAACTCACAGATGCCGGCGTACGTCTGCGCGATGCCAGTGGCGAAGCCTTCGATCGCCTGCGCAGCGTGTGCGCCGAGCTCAGCCACGACGTCAGCGAGGCGCCATTCGTGCTGGGCTGCTCGGGCAGCCTGCTGGCGCGCTGGTTCATCCCGCGATTGGGGCGGCTGCAGGCGGATTTACCTGAACTGCGTCTGCACCTGTCGGCCGGTGAAGGCGACCTGGACCCACGGCGGCCAGGGTTGGATGCGCTGCTGGTTTACGCCGAGCCGCCGTGGCCGACGGACATGCAGGTGCATGTACTGGCCGAGGAGCGCATCGGGCCGGTGCTTAGCCCGCATTTCGCCGGTTTCGAGCGCTTGCATGGCGCGCCGGCCAAGGCCTTGCTGGACGAAGCCTTGCTGCACACCACCTCGCGCCCGCAGGCTTGGCCGACCTGGGCGCTGGAACAGGGTTTGGAGCCGGCGGCCCTCCACTATGGCCAGGCCTTCGAGCACCTGTATTACCTGCTGGAAGCTGCCGTGGCCGGGCTGGGTGTGGCGATTGCGCCGCAGCCGCTGGTCGCTGACGACCTGCGAGCTGGCCGTTTGAGTGCGCCGTGGGGCTTTTCACCTACCCCTGCGGCATTGGCGCTGTGGGTGCCCAGGCGCGCCGCGGACGGGCGCGCCGAGCAGTTGGCGCAGTGGCTAAGGGCGGAACTGGCGCGACAGGGCGCTTAGTTGCGTTTGCACATCAGGTACGCCGCCAGCAAGCCTAGCGCGCCAATGGCAACGCCGGCAGTTGTGTACGGGTGTTCCTGGGCATAGTCGCGGGTGGCGATGCCGGTCTGGCGGGTGCGGTGCTTCACTTCCTCGTAGGCATCGCTCAACAGGTGGCGCGAATGACGCAGGGCACTCTCGGCGTTGCTGCGGATTGCCTTCACCGATTTCTGGGACTCCTCCGACGCATCATGCTTGAGGTTTTCCAGGCTTTTCAGAAGGCTCTCGATCTCCGCTTCCATGCTTTCCAGGGACGTTCTACGCAGCGAATTGCGGTGCATGTTGACTCTCCTTTGCAGTATGGACTGTAAGGATTGCGACCTTGGGTCCGCGGGAAAGTGCGATCGAACTTTCGTCAATGGTGACCGCTCGCAGGTAAACCAGGCCTGCGCTGCTAGGCTCAATCTCACCATCATCCGAGGAGAGCGCTCATGACCGATCATCACACCTACAAGAAGATCGAGCTGGTGGGGTCTTCGACCACCAGCATCGAAGAGGCGATCAACAATGCCCTGGCCGAAGCCGGCAAGAGCATCAAGCACCTGGAGTGGTTCGAAGTGATAGATACCCGTGGCCATATCCGTGACAACAAGGCGGCGCATTTCCAGGTCACGCTGAAGGTCGGCTTCCGTATCGCCAATAGCTGAAACACTGCCGGGCTGGATGAGCCCGGCATGATGGGGTATTTAGGGAGGGGGCGCCTTGGCGGGCGCCTTTTCTGATTTCATCTGCACAAGGAAAGCGAGTGATGAATAAACTGATTCTGGCGCTGGGCCTGATGACGCTGGCCGGTGGTGCGCTGGCGGCGGGCAAGCCGTGCGAGGAGCTCAAGGCAGAGATTGCGGCCAAGCTGGATGCCAAGGGGGTCACCGGCTACAAGCTGGAGATAGTCGACAAGGGCGACCCGGCCGGCAAGGTGATTGGCAGCTGCGAGGCTGGTACCAAGGAGATTGTGTACCGCCGCGGCTAATATGCTGGCCTCTTCGCGGGCTCGCCTGCTCCCACAGGCATATCACAGGCCTGAGAGCGACGCTGTACCTGTGGGAGCGGGCAAGCCTGCGAAGAAGATCACGCGGTCTTGAGAGCCTGCGCCATCAGTTCATAGGACCGAATCCGGTCCGCATGCTCATACAAATCACAGGTGAAGATCAGCTCATCTGCCCCGGTCTGCTCCAGCAGTACTTCCACCTTGGCCCGCACCTTCTGCGGGCTGCCAATCATCGCCAGGCCGAGGAAGCTACCCACCGCGTCCCGTTCATGGGGCAGCCACAGCCCATCCATGCTTTCCACAGGCGGCTTCTGCATCAGGCTCTGCCCGCGAATCAGCGCGAGGATGCGCTGGTACACCGAAGTGGCCAGGTACTCGGCCTTTTCGTCGGTTTCCGCCACCACCATGGGGATGCCCAACATCACATACGGCTTGTCCAATGTGGTCGAGGGCTTGAAGTGGTTGCGGTACACGCGGATCGCCTCGTGCATGTAGCGCGGCGCAAAGTGCGAGGCGAAGGCGTAGGGCATGCCGCGCATGCCGGCCAGTTGAGCGCTGAACAGGCTGGAGCCGAGGAGCCACATCGGCACCTCGGTATCGTGCCCTGGCACGGCGATCACTTTTTGATCATCGGTACGCGGGCCGAGGTAGCGTGACAGTTCCTCGACATCGTCCGGGAAGTCATCCGGGCCTCCGGCGCGGTCGCGGCGCAGGGCGTAGGCGGTCATCTGGTCGGAACCTGGCGCGCGGCCCAACCCCAGGTCGATGCGCCCCGGGTACAGGCTGGCCAGGGTGCCGAACTGCTCGGCGATTACCAGCGGTGCATGGTTGGGCAGCATGACCCCGCCAGAGCCCACGCGAATGCTCGAGGTACCCCCCGCCAGGTAGCCGATCAGCACCGAAGTCGCCGAGCTGGCGATGCCGTCCATGTTGTGGTGCTCGGCTACCCAGAAGCGGTTGTAGCCAAAGCGCTCGACGTGCTGCGCCAGGTCCAGCGAGTTGCGCAGCGACTGCGCCGGGCCGGCGTCGGCGCGTACCGGCACCAGGTCGAGGGTGGAAATCTTCAGGTCACGCAGCTGCGTCATGGAGCCTCCGCAAAGGTGTTTGGCCCACAGGCCTTTTCAACTCTGTATGGGCACATTCGACGGATTCAATGCTTGCCGTGCGATTGCTCTGAACTTGCCGTAGGCGGCTGACCTCTGAAGCCATAAGCATGTAACCCGAGACCAGGAGGCATCATGAAAAAGACAGCATCGGCGATCTGGCAAGGTGGCCTGAAGGACGGCAAAGGCCTGCTTTCTACCGAAAGTGGCGCGCTCAAGCAGAACCCCTACGGCTTCAACACCCGTTTCGAGGGCTCGCCCGGGACCAACCCGGAGGAGCTGATTGGTGCGGCGCATGCCGGCTGTTTCTCGATGGCGCTGTCGATGATGCTGGGCGAAGCGGGGTTCACCCCGGACAGGATCGACACCGCTGCCGAAGTGACACTCGACAAGCAAGCTGATGGCTTTGCCATTACCGCGGTGCATCTGGTACTGAGGGCCAAGGTACCCGGTGCAAGTGAAGCGCAGTTCTTGCAGATCGCCGACAAGGCCAAGGCCGGGTGCCCGGTGTCCAAGGTGTTGAACGCGAAGATCAGCCTGGATGCGGCGCTGGTGGGTTGAAGCAGTGCAATGAGGGCGGTTTGCTGTAGTCTAAACAGCGTCGGCAGCACGCTGCCCTTTCAGGAGCCGTTTCATGATTCGCGTAGCAATCGCCGTGTTGGCTTCCCTGGTCGCCACATCTGCAGTGGCGGCGGTCAAGCCGTGCGAGGAACTCAAAGCCGAGATCGAGGCCAAGATCCAGGCCCAGGGGGTTTCGTCCTATACCCTGGAGATCGTGCCCAACAGCGAGGTCAAGGACCAGAACATGGTCGTCGGGACCTGCGATGGCGGGACCAAGAAGATCATTTATCAGAAGAATGATCGGTAGGTTCAGAATTTTGGGGGCCGCTTTGCGGCCCTATCGCGACACAAGGCCGCTCCTACCGGGATCGCGTATCTCCTGTAGGAGCAGCCTTGCGCTGCGAATGGGCTGCAAAGCAGCCCCAGGTCAAGGAATGCAGAACACCTCGCTAGGCTCGTTCACCACCACCTTGCGGCTGCCGTCATACAGCAGCACCTGCGGTTCCATCACCGGCGCCCGTGCCTCCAGGCGATAGCGTTCACCGGCCTTGAAGTTGTCAAAGCGAACAGTCAGGTAACAGGTACGATCCCGGGGCTGGGTCATGAGGCCGCCCCCATATATCTCGTAATCGAAGCGCACTACCAGTTCGTGCTTGCCCGGCGTCACCTGGAAGTAACGGCCATCTTCCAGGCGCTTGTCGTCGAGGCGGTCGGCCATGATCACCCTGCCGGGAGTCATGGTATACAGGTCGACCCAGGCCTGCTTGGGGTCGACGGGCGGCAAGGGGCTGGCGCATGCCCCCAGTGCACTGAGGGCGATCAGCATCATGGGCTGGCGCATGGCAAGACTCCCACTTGCGATTCATAGGCTACAAGCATAGCGCCGTTTGTGCGTTTCAGGTGCGCTGGCAGCCTGCAGGCAAGCCCTGGCCAACCAGTTTTTGCTGATGGTCGTAGAGTTTGATCCAGGGGCGGAAACCGATGCTGCCAGCCTGCAGCTGGTAGCGCTGGCCGGCACTGAAATCCTTGAAGGTCAGTTTGACCTGGCAATCCCGCCACAACGGCTCCTCGACCGGGCCGATATTGCTGGGGGTAACCGGAAACTGGTAGCGCACGGTCAGCTCGTGGCTGCCGGGCTGTACTTCGAAATAACGGCTGTCGGCCCAGTCGCGTTCATCTACCTGCACGGCGTGCAGCGAGGTGTTGTCGTAGGGCGTGAGGTCGATCCAGGCCTGGTTCGGGTCCGGGTCTGGCAAGGTCGAACAGGCGGATATCAGCAGCAGTGAGCCGGTGACCAACAGTGCACGCATGGCGAAACTCCCCCTTGGCGAGATAGTCTTGGAGTGAATCGGCCTTGAGCGAGTCAGACAGTCCCGGATGCTTCGACTTATTCTTATGCAGCGCTCAGGCCCTGGGCCACTCGACCTTGTTTTCACCCGTTTGGTTCCCCTGCTGGCGGTGCTCCTGCTGAACGGTTGCAGCAGCGCCGCCTACTATGGGCAGTTGGCCGAGGGCCAGTGGCAGCTGCTACGCGCACGGCAGCCAGTGGATCAGGTAGTGGCCAACCCGGCCACTTCAGCGCAATTGCGCGCGCGCCTGGAGCACGCCAAGCAGGCGCGGGCATTTGCCAGCCAGCAGCTGAAGCTGCCGGACAACCGCAGCTACCGGGTGTACGCCGACCTTGGCCGGCCCTACGTGGTATGGAATGTGTTCGCCACCCCCGAGCTGTCGTTGCAGCCAGTGACGCACTGCTTCCCGATCGCAGGGTGTGTGGCCTATCGCGGCTATTACCAGCAAGGCGCGGCGCGTGGGGCGGCGGCGTTGATGCGCCAGGACGGCATGGATGTATACGTGGGCGGCGTGGAGGCCTATTCGACCCTGGGCTGGTTCGACGACCCGATTCTGTCGTCGATGGTGGGTTGGAGCGACGAGCGCCTGGCCACGCTGATCTTCCATGAGCTGGCCCACCAGCGCTTCTATGTGCAGGACGACACCGAGTTCAACGAGTCGTTTGCCTCATTCGTCGAGCAGGAAGGCACGCGGCAATGGCGCGTGGCGCGGGGCCTGGCTGCCTCTGGCGGGGAGCAGGGGCAGCAGCGTGAGCAGTTCATCCGGTTGGTGCTGGCCAGCCGCGAGCGGTTGCAGGCGATTTATGCCGGGCCTCTGGATGATGCGCAGAAGCGGACGGCCAAGCAGGCGGAGTTCGAGCGGCTTAGGCGGGAATACCGGCAAGTGCGTGATACCCAGTGGGGTGGTGACAAGCGCTATGACGCCTGGATGTATGGGCCGATGAGCAATGCCAAGCTGCTGCCGTTCGGGCTGTATGACCAGTGGGTACCGGCGTTTGCGGCGGTGTTCCGTGAGGTTGACGGGGATTGGCAGCGTTTTTATCACCGGGTCGAGCAATTGGGGCGGTTGCCGATCGATGAGAGGAAGGCGGCCTTACGGCGGTTGATGGCTAGCCGGTGAGGTTTTGGGGCCGCTTTGCGGCCCATCGCCGGCAAGCCAGCTCCCACCTCGACCGCATTGACCTCAAGCCATGTGCTACCCCTGTGGGAGCTGGCTTGCCGGCGATGGGCTGCAAAGCAGCCCCAATGGCCATCAAGCCTTGAGGAATGCCTGATGCATCTCGGCCAAGGTAGCAAAGTGGTAGGCCGGCTCTTCCGCCATCAGTTCTTCCTGGCTACCAAACCCGTACCCCACCGCCACCGCCTGCAAGCCATTGCTGCGCGCACCGATCAGGTCATGCTTGCGGTCGCCGATCATCAGCGTCTGCGCCGGGTCCAGCCCTTCTTCCTCAAGCAGGTGACGAATCAACTCGACCTTGTTGGTGCGCGTGCCATCCAGTTCACTGCCGTAGATCACCTTGAAGTGGTGGTCGAAGGCGAAGTGCCGGGCGATTTCACGGGCGAACTCCCACGGCTTGGAGGTGGCGATGTACAGCGTGCGACCCTGGCCGTTCAGGGCATCGAGCAGCTCCGGCACACCTTCGAATACCAGGTTTTCGTACAGGCCGGTGACCCTGAAGCGTTCCCGATAGAAGTTCACCGCATCCCAGGCCTTGGCTTCGTCGAAGCTGTAGAACTGCATGAAGGCCTGCAGCAGGGGTGGGCCGATGAAGTGCTCGAGGCGGGTCAGGTCCGGCTCGTCGATGCCCAGTTTGGCCAGGGCATACTGGATCGAGCGGGTGATGCCCTGGCGTGGGTCGGTCAGGGTGCCGTCGAGGTCGAAGAGGATGTTTTGCTGGTGCATTTGCGGGTTCCACTTGAGTGCTGCGTGGCCTTCTTCGCGGGCTTGCCCGCTCCCACAGGTACGGCACTGGCCTTGAAGGCTTCGCTAGACCTGTGGGAGCGGGCGCGCCCGCGAAGGGGTTATTCCGGTTGGTCGTAGCCTTCGGCCAGGTGCTGGTCCTTGAGCTTCACGTAGTTACTGGCGCTGTAGGCGAAGAACGCGTGTTCCTGGTCGTTCAGCAGCCGGGCTTGCTTCACCGGGCTGCCCATGTACAGGTAGCCACTGACCAGGCGCTTGCCCGGCGGTACCAGGCTGCCGGCGCCGATGATCACTTCGTCCTCGACAATGGCGCCGTCCATGATGGTGCTGCCCATGCCGACCAGGATGCGGTTGCCCAGGGTGCAGCCATGCAACATGACCTTGTGGCCGATGGTCACTTCGTCACCGATGATCAGCGGGAAGCCGTCCGGGTTGAACGGGCCGGCATGGGTAATGTGCAGCACGCTGCCATCCTGCACGCTGGTACGCGCGCCGATGCGGATGCGGTGCATGTCGCCGCGTATCACAGTCAAAGGCCATACGGAGCTGTCTTCACCGATTTCCACGTCGCCCAGCACTACCGCCGATCGGTCGACGAAGGCCCTGGGCCCAACTTTCGGAGTGTGTTGCTGGAAGCTTCGGATGGCCATGATAGCGTCTCTCATCTGTGCCGATAGGCAGGCTGCCTGCTGCGGTCGGCGTCGATTGTAATTAAGATGGGGCAGTGTTTCTTCTGCCAAGGTATCCAAACCGTGAGTGCGAACAACCCGCTTCTGCAGTCCTACGATCTGCCGCCCTTCTCGCAAATCCGTGCCGAACACGTGTTGCCGGCGATCGAAGCGATCCTGGCCGACAACCGTAAAGCCATTGCCGAGATCCTCGAAAAGCAGGGCAAGAACCCTACCTGGGCTGGCCTGGTGCTGGCCATTGACGAACTGAATGACCGCCTGGGCGCCGCCTGGAGCCCGGTCAGCCACCTCAATGCGGTGTGCAACAGCGCTGAGCTGCGCGAAGCCTACGAGTCTTGCCTGCCGGCGCTTAGCGCCTACTCTACCGAACTGGGCCAGAACCGTGCGCTGTTCGAAGCCTACCAGGCGCTGATCGACAGCCCCGAAGCCGCCGGCTTCGATGTGGCGCAAAAGACTATCCTCGAGCACGCCCTGCGGGACTTCCGCCTGTCGGGTATCGACCTGCCGGCGGATAAACAGCAGCGCTACGCCGAAGTGCAGAGCAAGCTCAGCGAGCTGGGCAGCCGTTTCTCCAACCAGCTGCTCGACGCCACACAGGCCTGGACCAAGCATGTTACCGACGAAGCCGCGCTGGCCGGCCTGACCGATTCGGCCAAGGCGCAGATGGCCGCGGCCGCCCAGGCCAAGGGCCTCGACGGCTGGCTGATCACCCTGGAATTCCCCAGCTACTACGCGGTGATGACCTACGCCAGCGACCGCGCCCTGCGCGAAGAGCTATACGCGGCCTACTGCACCCGCGCCTCGGACCAGGGCCCGAATGCCGGCCAGTTCGACAACGGCCCGGTGATGCAGGAAATCCTTGACCTGCGCCAGGAGCTGGCCGAACTGCTGGGCTACAAGAACTACGCGGAGCTTAGCCTGGCCACCAAGATGGCCGAGTCCAGTGACCAGGTGCTGAGCTTCCTGCGTGACCTGGCCAAGCGGTCCAAGCCGTTCGCCGCCCAGGACCTGGAGCAGCTCAAGGCTTATGCCGCCGAGCAGGGCTGCCCTGAGCTGGCCAGCTGGGACGCCGGGTACTTCGGCGAGAAGCTGCGCGAGCAGCGCTACAGCGTGTCGCAGGAAGCCCTGCGCGCCTACTTCCCGATCGACAAGGTGCTGGGTGGCCTGTTCAGCATCGTGCAGCGCCTTTACGGTATCGAGATTGCCGAGCTCAAGGGCTTCGACAGCTGGCACCCGGATGTGCGCCTGTTCGAGATCAAGGAAAACGGCCAGCACGTCGGCCGCTTCTTCTTCGACCTCTACGCGCGCGCCAACAAGCGTGGCGGCGCCTGGATGGATGGCGCGCGTGACCGTCGCCGCACAGCCGCTGGCCAGTTGCAGAGCCCCGTGGCCAACCTGGTGTGCAACTTCACCCCGGCCGCGCCCGGCAAGCCGGCGCTTTTGACCCACGATGAAGTCACCACCTTGTTCCACGAGTTCGGCCACGGTCTGCACCACATGCTGACCCGCATCGAGCATCCCGGTGTATCCGGCATCAACGGCGTGGCCTGGGACGCAGTCGAACTGCCGAGCCAGTTCATGGAAAACTGGTGCTGGGAGCCGGAAGGCCTCGCACTGATTTCCTCCCACTACGAAACTGGCGCCCCCCTGCCCCAGGACCTGCTGGACAAGATGCTGGCGGCAAAGAACTTCCAGTCGGGCATGATGATGGTGCGCCAGTTGGAGTTCTCGCTGTTCGACTTCGAGCTGCATGCAACCCATGGTGACGGCCGCAGCGTGCTGCAGGTGCTCGAAGGCGTGCGCGACGAGGTGTCTGTCATGCGCCCACCGGCGTACAACCGCTTCCCCAACAGCTTTGCGCACATCTTTGCTGGTGGTTATGCGGCGGGCTACTACAGCTACAAGTGGGCCGAGGTGCTGTCGGCAGACGCCTTCTCGCGCTTTGAGGAAGAAGGCGTGCTGAATGCCGAAACCGGCCGAGCCTTCCGCGAGGCGATCCTGGCACGTGGTGGTTCGCGCGAGCCGATGGAGCTGTTCGTCGACTTCCGTGGCCGTGAGCCTTCCATCGATGCCTTGCTGCGCCATAGTGGCCTGAGCGAGGACGCTGCAGCATGAGCGAGGTAGCCGTGAACAAGACCAAGAAACGCTTCATTGCCGGGGCGGTATGCCCGGCGTGCAGCGAGACCGACAAGCTGATGATGTGGAACGAAGACGGCGTACCGCACCGCGAGTGCGTGGCCTGCGGCTTTACTGACACCCTCAACGAGCAGGGCTTGTCGGTGCCGAAGGAGCTCGGCACCCGGGTCAACCATCTGGAGCCGAAAGCCGCGCCGGCCAAGGTACAGACGGTGCAGTTCTTCCCCAACCCGAAGCTGAAGAAACCGGCTGAATAAAGCCGTCGTGCCGCCCGGGTTCGTGCCCGGGCGGGCATGCCCCGGGTGGTAGATAGTCAGGCCACCTGCTGCACGCTGGCCATGCAAGCTCGCCTGCTCTTCTCTACGAGCAAGGTGTTGCACCATGGACAACCCCCTTCTGCAAAATAGCCGTATCCCCGTCGATTATCCTTCGATCACGCTTCAAAACATGCAGTTTGCCTTCGACCACGTGCTGTTGGTGCACGAGCAAGGCATCGAGCGCATCATTCGCGAACAGCAGGCACTGCCAACCTGGGATGACATGGTGCTGGCGGTGGACGGGCTGGATAGTCAACTGCTGACGGTGTTGTATGCCGCCTCGCCATTGGTTGGTCGGGATCAAGCCTGGGCCGTTGCCATCTTCGACTTCTTCGCCAAGGCCACGGAGCGGTTCGAACAGAAATTCGCCAATTCAGCACTGCAGGCCCTGTATGAGCGCTTGGCCAACAGCGACATCGGCAAGCAGCTGGATGCCCAGAAACGCGCCACGCTGCGCTGGCATCTGCACAAGTTCACCTCCAGTGGTGCATCGCTCGACCCCGCAGGCAAGGTACGCCTGGCCGAACTGCTGAAACGGATTGGCGCTGCGCGCGAGGCGTTTCGCAGCAACATCAACCGGCCAGGGCTGAGCATTACGGATGAGTCCGAACTGAGCGGTGTACCTCAACGCATCCGTGACGAGCTGGCTAGCAGGGCACAGGAGGCGGGTGAGCCGGGTTGGTTGATTGCATGTGAAAGCGTGACTACCGACGCCGTGCTCAAGCATGCCGACAACCGGCAGCTGCGTGAGCACGTATACCGGGCTTACAACACCCGAGGCGTCGGCCTTGGCCAACAGCAGGATAATCGCTCGCACCTGGAGCAACTGGCGAGGCTGCTGGAAGAAAAGGCCCACTTGCTCGGTTTTGCCAGCCATCTGGAGCAGAGCCTGCATTCGAAGAGCGCGGGTTCGGTTGCCCAGGTGCGCGGCTTTCTTCATGACCTTGCCGACCATGTGCGGCCGGCCGTGCTGCAGTGGCGTGCAGATATGCAGCATCAGGCCGCAGCCAGAGGTCTGGGGAATGTCCAGCCCTGGGACATTGCCTATCTGCAGGCCTCGTCGCGCGAGGTGCTTTCCACCGAAGCCTTGCGCGAACACTTCCCTCTGAATGCCGTGGTCAGCGCATTGCAGCAGTTGGCGGAAAAACTGTTTGGCGTAACGCTGCTGGCCAAGCCGCTGGCAACCTGGGATGAAAGCGTGCAACCGTTTGAGGTGTGGCAGGACAACGCCTTGATCGGTTTCCTGTACTTGGACGCCGTACAGCATGCTGGCAAGCAACCTGACTCGGTGTTCACCACCTACATTCGCAATCGTCGGGTCGATGCCGAGGGCATCTTCCAGGCGGCCTCGGTGGTGGTCTACAGCGACGTGCCTGCAGCGCTGCCGGGTAGTCAGCCGTTGCTGGACCATCTGTCACTGCGCAAGCTGTTCCATGAGTTTGGCCATGCCTTGCACCATTTGCTGGTGCGCACGACCAACCACGTGATGTCCAACGTCACCGAACTCGGTACCGATGGCGTGGAACTGTTCGGCAAGCTGTTTGAGCGCTGGGTCTGGGACGCGGATTACCTGGTGGCGATCTCTTCGCCACTTCAGGATGGCAGCAAGCTTTCCCGGGCCCGGGTCGATGAATGCCTGCGCCGCTTGCGGCAGCAAGGTGTGGAAGAAACCGCGCGCGACCTGAGCATGGCGCTGTTCGATCTGGACCTGCATGGCACGCCGAACGATGGCCGGTCCCTCGAGCAGCGCCTGGGCGATGCTCGTGAGCGTTGTGGCTACTGGCCCTTGGCCGATTTCGAGCACCCGGCGCATGCCTTCGACCATCTGGTAAATGGCTACGATGCCGGTTATTACGCCTATCTGTGGTCGGACGTGCACGCATTCGACCTGTTCACCCGCTTCGAGGCCCAAGGCCTGCTGGACCGGGCCACAGGCCGGGCGCTGCAGGAGACATTGCTTGCCCCTGGGGCATCGCGACCTTTACGTGACGGTATTGAGGCGTTTCTCGGCCGGCAGTCAAGCCAACTGCCCTTCCTGCGTTGGCATGGCCTGAAGTGAGAGTGGGCTGACCGGAGGTGCTGGAAAGAATCAGGCATGCGCGATACTGTACATGAATACAGTATCAGAGGTAGGCCATGATTCCTCCAGCACCGCAAAAGGGCCGTGGCACGGCGCACAATCCGCACAACCGCTTTGCCCCCAGCCATTCGATGGCGGAGGATGACGGCTGGTATCAGGAGGTGCCGCAAACCCAGGGCACCGAGGTACGGGTAGAGACGGCCAAATCGGTGATCAGTCGCAATACCTCGCCCGACCTGCCCTTCGACCGTTCCATCAACCCATACCGTGGCTGCGAGCACGGTTGTATCTACTGCTATGCCCGCCCTTCCCACGCTTACTGGGACCTTTCCCCCGGCCTGGATTTCGAGACAAAACTGATTGCCAAGACCAACGCCGCCGAGGTGCTTGCGCAACAATTGAACAAACCGGGTTACGTGTGCGCGCCGATCAACCTGGGTTCCAATACCGACCCGTACCAGCCGATCGAGCGTGAACAACTGCTGACCCGTCGCCTGCTCGAAGTGCTACTGCGTTTTCGCCACCCGGTGACCATCGTCACCAAGGGGGCGCTGGTGCTGCGCGACCTCGACCTGCTGGCCGAGATGGCTCGCCAGCGCCTGGTGCGGGTGATGATCAGCCTGACCACGCTGGACGATGACTTGAAACGGGTGCTGGAACCGCGTGCGGCGTCACCCAAGGCGCGCTTGCGGGCGATCCGCGTGTTGCGCGAGGCGGGAGTGCCGGTGGGCGTGTTGTGTTCGCCGATGATTCCGATGATCAACGACAGTGAACTGGAACGGCTGCTGGAGGCGGCGAGGGAGGCAGGTGCACAGAGCGCAGCCTACATGATGTTGCGCCTGCCGCTGGAAGTGGCACCGTTGTTCGAGCAATGGCTGCAGGACCATTACCCGCAGCGGGCGGCACATGTATTGAGCCTGATCCGCCAGAGCCGCGGCGGCGAACTGTATGACAGCCGCTTTGGTGCGCGCATGCGCGGTGAAGGCGTGTTTGCCGAATTGCTGGCGCAGCGTTTTGCCAAGGCCATGAATCGGCTGGAGTTCGAAGGGCGAGAAGCGCAGGCGCTGGATTGTTCGGCGTTTTGCCCGCCGGGTGGGCAGATGGCGTTGTTCTGATGCTTGAGCAGAGTACGGTCTTTGTGGGAGCGGGCGCGCCCGCGAACACCGGCACAGCCGGTGCCATGTACCGAGTTGCCTCCTTCGCGGGCACGCCCACTCCCACAGGTTCTGCGCAGGTTCCGGGTGCCCGCATGTGGCGCATTGCCAGCCCTCAATGCAACTAATTAAAGTTGATAATTGCAGTAATGGCTCTTGGCAGTTGATGTTTTTTTGCTATTATCCAATACCCGCCTTTCCTATCTGGAACACCCGTTCTAGAGCCTTCGAATTAAGTTTCAGTTAAGTTTTCCCCGCTAGCGTAGGAAATCAGTCTTCACCGACTGTGATCTATGGCCCGTGCGTGTCATCTAAATCCCTGCATAGCCAGAATCTTTCACCGGTAAAATGGATTTACCTACACACCGTCAAGAGGATGAATCATGCCCGTCAAGGACCCATCCAAGGTCGTACCGCAGGTCCCCGCGGAGAGCGCCGATGCCGCCCTGAAGCACATCGTCGACGGCTTCCTGCGTTTTCACCATGACGTTTTCCCCGAGCAGCAAGAGCTGTTCAAGAAGCTCGCCACCGCGCAAACCCCGCGAGCCATGTTCATCACCTGCGCCGACTCGCGCATCGTTCCCGAGCTGATCACCCAGAGTTCACCTGGCGACCTGTTCGTGACCCGTAACGTCGGTAACGTGGTACCGCCGTATGGCCAGATGAACGGCGGCGTTTCCAGCGCCATCGAATACGCCGTACTGGCGTTGAAAGTGCATCACATCATCGTCTGCGGGCACTCCGACTGCGGCGCCATGCGTGCCGTACTCAACCCGCAATCGCTGACCAAGATGCCGACCGTGTCCGCCTGGTTGCGCCACGCCGAAGTGGCCCGCACCGTGGTCGAGAACAACTGCTCGTGCGGCAGCGAACACGAAACCATGCAGGTGCTGACCAAGGAAAACGTCATCGCCCAGCTGCATCACCTGCGCACCCACCCTTCGGTGGCTTCGCGCCTGGCAGCCGGTGAGCTGTACATCCATGGCTGGGTCTACGACATCGAGACCAGCAAGATCGAAGCCTACGACGCCGCCAGCGATACCTTCCTGCCCTTGGCTGCTGGCGAGCCGGTCCCCTGCGCTACTCCGAGAGGCCGCTACTAAGCGACCCATCCACCCGCTGGAACCTTGATAGCCGGCTGCACCCCGTAGGGGTGTGGCACGGCCTTCGGCTGCCTTGAATTCCCTGACTGCCTTGCCGGCACGCCCGCTGGCGGCCCGCGCCTGCGCGCTCGTCAGGGGCAAACGTGCCCACGGCCAGGGGAATGGCTGTGTGACAAAGAAAGGAGAAACACGGTGAACATTACACAGTTGAAAGCGGCCCTGCCGCGTGAGTTGCTGGCGTCGGTGGTGGTCTTCCTGGTGGCACTGCCGTTGTGCATGGGCATTGCGATCGCCTCTGGCATGCCGCCGGCCAAAGGCCTGATTACCGGCATTATCGGCGGTATTGTCGTTGGTTTCCTCGCCGGTTCGCCGCTGCAGGTCAGTGGCCCGGCCGCCGGTCTGGCGGTATTGGTATTCGAGCTGGTACGCCAGCACGGCATGGCCATGCTCGGGCCGATCCTGCTGCTGGCCGGCTTGCTGCAGTTACTGGCCGGGCGCCTGCGCCTGGGCTGCTGGTTCCGGGTTACCGCACCGGCGGTGGTGTACGGCATGTTGGCGGGGATTGGCGTGCTGATCGTGCTTTCGCAGGTGCATGTGATGTTCGACACCGCGCCGCAGCCATCCGGCATGCAGAACCTGCTGGAGTTCCCGGCGACCGTGGCCGCCGCCCTGCCGCTGGAAAGCGTCGGCTCTGGTTGGATGGCCGGTGCGCTTGGCCTGGGCACCATCGCCATCATGTGGAGCTGGGAGCGGCTGCGACCGCAGCGGCTGCGCTTCGTCCCGGGTGCCCTGCTGGGTGTGTCGGCCATGACGGCCATCAGCATCTGGCTGGCTTTGCCGGTGAACCGCGTACAGGTGCCGGCCGACCTGTCCGAGGCTATCGACTGGATCCGCCCTGGTGACCTGATGCAACTGGCCGACCCTACCTTGTTGGTCGCCGCTTTTGCCTTGGCCTTCATCGCCAGTGCCGAAACCTTGTTGTCGGCTGCAGCGGTCGACCGCATGCACAGCGGCCAGCGTTCGGACTTTGATCGTGAGCTGTCGGCCCAGGGCATCGGCAACATGCTGTGCGGGGTGCTCGGTGCGTTGCCGATGACCGGGGTGATCGTGCGTAGCTCGGCCAACGTGCAGGCAGGTGCGCAGACCCGGGCTTCGGCGATCTTCCATGGCCTGTGGCTGCTGGCGTTCGTGGTGGCGCTGAGCAGCGTGCTGCAGCAGATCCCGGTGGCTAGCCTGGCGGGTGTGCTGGTGTTTACCGGGGTCAAGCTGGTGGATTTCAAGGCGTTTCGTGGGCTGGGCCGCTATGGCCGCATGCCGATGTTCACCTACGCGGCGACGGCGCTGGCGATCATCTTTACCGACCTGCTGACCGGTGTATTGCTGGGCTTTGCCCTGACCTTGCTGAAGCTGGCACTGAAGGCGGCGCGATTGAAGATCAACCTGGTCAGCCTGGAAAAGGCTGGACACATGGAGCTGCGGTTGAGTGGCGCGGCTACCTTCCTCAAGGTGCCGGCGCTGACCCAGGTGCTGGATAGCGTACCGGCGGGGACCACCCTGCATGTGCCGTTGGGTAACCTCAGCTATATCGACCACTCGTGCCTTGAGCTGCTTGAAGATTGGGGCCGCAGTAATTCAGCAAATGGGTCGCGGTTGCTGATCGAGCAGCGGCGCTTGAAGCGGCGGATCGAGGGGCGGATGCGGACTACGGCCGGGGTTGGGGCCTAGAGCCGGAATCTTTGCTGCATGAGCCGGCCCTTTCGCGGGCACGCCCGCTCCCACAGGTAATCCACAGTCATCAAGGCATGTGCTTTCCCTGTGGGAGCGGGCGTGCCCGCGAAGAGGCCGGGACAGGAACTTCAGGCCGGCTGGCCCAGCTCCACCCCCAGCTGCCGCGACAGGCACGGCCAGCGCTTCCATGCCGCGCCTGTTTCCGGGCTGCTCAATTTCTCGCGGTAGGCCTCTACCGATTCCACCGCGAAGCTTTCATCATTCAACATTTCATCCACCGAGTGGTGCACTACTTCATCCAGCTGATTGGCAAACGTCTCGCCAATCAACTGATGGGCAATCAGGTTGGCGACGGTGGTGTCGACCGGGATCAACGGTTGCTGGAAGTGACGGATGTACAGGTCGTTCACCTCTTCCACCAGGCGGTGTGCCAGGTAGGCCTCATCCAGCAGGCAGTCCAGGCCCACATGCCCTTGCATCACGCTGGGCGGCTGCAGGAAGTAGGCCTCGGCTATTTTCAGTACAGGTTTGATCTGCGATTCGATCCCGGCCTCGCGGGCGACCTCATGGGCGGCCTCCAGCAGTTCCGGAACCTGGTCGATGTAGGCGCTGACGAAGCGCGCCAAAGTACCCTGGGCGTCCTGCTCAGGCAGTTGGATCGAGGGGTGCAGGTGGGGCAGTTGCAGCTCGAGACGCTTTTTCAGTTGGCCGGTCTGGCCTTCGTGTTGATGGGCTTGGCTTACCTGCTCGCGTACAGCAGCGATGTTCATGACAACTCCAGGGACATTACGTTTCAAACGGAAGACACTAAATTAGCTCGGTATACAGAATACCTAAGACGCATTTGTTATAAGTCGCGCAAACGTGTGCATGCTCAGGCATATCGAAAAGCCACTATTGTGCCATGTCGTGTCAAGCGCGCGGTTTTCAGGCCATTCAGCCATTTCATGAAGTTCATTTCACGGGCTTCGTTGCGTGCCGTTGGTCGCTGTCTATACTCCCGGTGAACGTGATTCGTTGATGAGGCCCGACTGCTTTTAGCAGGGGCTCGGTCGTCGAAGCCAGGTAGTCTTGACCACCGTTCCCTCTTGCCGCAGGCCACGCCTCCGGGACTACAAGAACGAGAAGGGGAACCCGCAATGATGCGACATCCACATGTCTGGATGGGCCTCCTGTTGTGGTCGGTTTTTGGTCAGGCCAACGCCGCCTGGACCGTGAACATGCACCCAGGCGCGACGGAAGTCTCCAACGCCGTCTTCGACCTGCACATGACCATCTTCTGGATCTGCGTGATCATCGGCATCGTTGTCTTTGGCGCGATGTTCTGGTCCATGGTCATCCACCGCCGTTCCACCGGCCAGCAGGCTGCGCATTTCCACGAGCACACCTGGGTGGAAATCCTCTGGACCGTGGTCCCCTTCCTGATCCTGGTAGCCATGGCCATCCCGGCCACCAAGACCCTGATCGACATCTACGATGCCAGCGAGTCGGACATCGATATCCAGGTTACCGGCTACCAGTGGAAGTGGCACTACAAATACCTTGGCCAGGACGTGGAGTTCTTCAGCAACCTGGCCACCCCCACCGAGCAGATCCACAACAAGGCACCCAAGGACGAGCACTACCTGCTCGAAGTCGACCAGCCGCTGGTGCTGCCGGTTGGCGCCAAGGTGCGCTTCCTGGTAACCGCTGCCGATGTCATCCACTCCTGGTGGGTGCCGGCCTTCGCGGTCAAGCGTGATGCCATCCCCGGTTTCGTCAACGAAGCCTGGACCCGTATCGAGAAGCCCGGCATCTACCGCGGCCAATGCACCGAGCTGTGCGGCAAGGACCACGGTTTCATGCCGGTGGTGGTCGAGGTCAAGTCCAAGGCCGACTACGACACCTGGCTGGGCGAGCGCAAGGCTGAAGCTGCCAAGCTCAAGGAACTGACCAGCAAGGAATGGACCCTGGAGGAGCTGGTGGAACGTGGTGACAAGGTCTACCACACCACCTGCGTGGCCTGTCACCAGGCCGAAGGCCAGGGCCTGCCGCCGATGTTCCCTGCGCTCAAGGGCTCGAAGATCGCCACCGGGCCGAAGGAAGCCCATCTGGGCATCGTATTCCACGGCAAGCCTGGCACTGCCATGGCCGCGTTCGGCAAGCAGCTCTCGGAAGTCGACATCGCCGCCGTGGTCACCTACGAGCGCAACGCCTGGGGCAACAACAAGGGTGACATGGTCACGCCGAAGGACGTGCTGGCGCTGAAGCAGGCAGAAGCGCAATGAACCGGGTTACTCGCGGCAATCAATGGATTGCAGGAGACAGGACATGAGTGCAGTGATCGACGACCACGCCCACGGCCATGACCATGCGCACGGCCCGGCCAAGGGCCTGATGCGCTGGGTGCTGACCACCAACCACAAGGACATCGGCACGATGTACCTGTGGTTCAGCTTCATCATGTTCCTGCTCGGCGGCTCGTTCGCCATGGTGATCCGCGCCGAGCTGTTCCAGCCCGGCCTGCAGATCGTCCAGCCGGAGTTCTTCAACCAGATGACCACCATGCACGGCCTGATAATGGTGTTCGGTGCGGTGATGCCGGCCTTCGTCGGCCTGGCCAACTGGATGATCCCGCTGATGATCGGCGCGCCCGACATGGCCCTGCCGCGGATGAACAACTTCAGCTTCTGGCTGCTGCCGGCTGCTTTCCTGTTGCTGGTTTCGACCCTGTTCAGCCCGGGCGGCGGGCCCAACTTCGGCTGGACCTTCTACGCCCCGCTGTCCACCACCTACGCGCCGGCCAGCGTCACCTTCTTCATCTTTGCCATCCACCTGATGGGCATCAGCTCGATCATGGGCGCGATCAACGTGATCGCCACCATCCTCAACTTGCGCGCCCCAGGCATGACCTTGATGAAGATGCCACTGTTCGTCTGGACCTGGCTGATTACCGCATTCCTGCTGATTGCGGTGATGCCGGTGCTGGCCGGCGTCGTGACCATGATGCTGATGGACATCCACTTCGGTACCAGCTTCTTCAGTGCCGCCGGCGGTGGTGACCCGGTGCTGTTCCAGCACGTGTTCTGGTTCTTCGGCCACCCCGAGGTGTACATCATGATCCTGCCGGCCTTCGGCGCGGTCAGCTCGATCATCCCGGCGTTCTCGCGCAAGCCGCTGTTCGGCTACACCTCGATGGTGTACGCCACCGGCGCCATCGCCTTCCTGTCGTTCATCGTCTGGGCCCATCACATGTTCGTGGTCGGTATTCCCGTGGTCGGCGAGCTGTTCTTCATGTACGCCACCATGCTGATCGCCGTGCCTACCGGGGTGAAGGTGTTCAACTGGGTCAGCACCATGTGGGAAGGCTCGCTGACCTTCGAAACGCCGATGCTGTTCGCCATCGCCTTTGTCATCCTGTTCACCATCGGCGGTTTCAGCGGGCTGATGCTCGCCATCGCCCCGGCGGACTTCCAGTACCACGACACCTACTTCGTGGTAGCGCACTTCCACTATGTGCTGGTGCCTGGGGCGATCTTCGGCATCTTCGCCTCGGCCTATTACTGGCTGCCGAAATGGACCGGCCACATGTACGACGAAACCCTCGGCAAGCTGCACTTCTGGCTATCGTTCGTCGGCATGAACATGGCCTTCTTCCCCATGCACTTCGTGGGGCTGGCCGGCATGCCACGGCGGATCCCCGACTACAACCTGCAGTTCGCCGACTTCAACATGGTGTCGTCGATCGGCGCGTTCATGTTCGGCGCCACGCAGATATTCTTCCTGTTCATCGTCATCAAGTGCATCCGCGGCGGCGCGCCGGCACCGGCCAAGCCATGGGATGGCGCCGAGGGCCTGGAGTGGTCGATCCCTTCGCCTGCGCCCTACCACACCTTCCAGACGCCACCGGAAGTGAAATAGGAACCGTGCCATGAACGGCCTTTCGCTGAAACGTCTGGTGTTGCGCCTGTTGATGCTGACGGTGGTGATGTTCGCCTTCGGCTTCGCCCTGGTGCCTATCTATGACGTGATGTGCAAGGCCTTCGGCATCAACGGCAAGACCGGAGGGCAGTACGAAGGCAGCCAGGTCAGCGACCCGACGCGTTCGGTGCGGGTGCAGTTCATGTCGACCAATGCCAGCGACATGGTCTGGGACTTCTACTCCACCGCCGACCAGCTGGAGGTCAACCCGGGTGCGGTGAACCAGATGATCTTCATCGCCCATAACCCGACCGATCGGCCGATGAGTGCGCAAGCCATCCCCAGCATCACCCCGGCCGAAGCCGCGGCGTACTTTCACAAGACCGAGTGCTTCTGCTTCACCCAGCAGGTGCTGCAGCCCGGCGAACGCATCGAGATGCCGGTGCGCTTCATTGTCGACCGCGACCTGCCGGCCAGCGTGAAGCACCTGACACTGGCCTACACCTTGTTCGACATCACCGCTCGCCACCCGCCGGTCGCGCATGTAGCGGCCCAGGACGTCCAGGGCGCCCGTTAAGGGAAGGAGAACAGCAATGGCAAGTCATGAGCACTACTACGTTCCGGCGCAGAGCAAGTGGCCGATCATCGCCACCATCGGCATGTTCATCACGGTGTTCGGCCTGGGTACCTGGTTCAACGACATGAAGGCCGGCCACCCCGAGTCGCACGGGCCGCTGATGTTCTTCATCGGCGCGTTGTTCCTGGCCTACATGCTGTTCGGCTGGTTCGGTTCGGTGGTGCGGGAGAGCCGCGCGGGGCTGTACAGCCCGCAACTGGACCGCTCGTTCCGCTGGGGCATGAGCTGGTTCATTTTCTCCGAGGTGATGTTCTTTCTGGCCTTCTTCGGTGCGCTGTTCTACGTGCGCGTGCTGGCCGGGCCGTGGCTGGGCGGTGAAGGGGCCAAGGGTGTTGCGCACATGTTGTGGCCGACCTTCGAATTCACCTGGCCGCTGCTGCACACGCCCGACCCGAAACTGTTCCCGCCGCCCAAGGAAGTGATCGACCCGTGGCATCTGCCGCTGATCAACACCATCTTGCTGGTCAGCTCCAGCGTGACCATCACCATCGCCCATCATGCCCTGCGCCGCGACCACCGTGGCCCGCTGAAATTCTGGATGGCGCTGACCATCGTCCTGGGCGCCAGCTTCATCGCGTTGCAGGCCTACGAGTACCACGAGGCCTATACCAAGCTGGGGCTGACGCTGGGGTCGGGTATCTACGGCGCGACGTTCTTCATGCTCACCGGCTTCCACGGCGCCCACGTGACCTTGGGCACGATCATCCTGATCGTGATGTTCGTGCGCATCTTGCGCGGGCATTTCAACCCGGAGAAACACTTTGGTTTCGAGGCGGCCAGTTGGTACTGGCACTTCGTCGATGTGGTGTGGGTGGGGTTGTTCATCTTTGTGTATGTGCTTTAGGGCCAATCGCCGGCAAACCAGCTCCCACAGGGTCTCATTGGGCCTGAAGCATAGGTGATCCCTGTGGGAGCTGGCTTGCCGGCGATGAGGCCATCAAAACAAGTGCAGTTTCAGAAGGGGGCGTGTGAGACCAGCTGACCGCTGATGAAGCCCCAGGCCACCAGGCCGATGGTGAGGGCCGCCAGGGTCACCCGCACGGTCAGTGCCTTCAGCAAACGGGTCGAGTTTTCATCGTCCTTGACCAGAAACACCAGGCCGCTGAACAGGCTGGCAATCGTGGCCAACAGCATCAGGACAATCGCGGCCTTGAGCATGGCGATACTCCGGGGGGATGCGGTGATGTGGATAAGTATAGCGATCGGCCCGACGAGGCTCCGATGAGGCCGTTTCGTCCGGGCTGGGTACCAACCCTGGTGGTGCTTGCGCTGCTGCCGGGGCTGATCGCGCTTGGCTGCTGGCAACTCGGCCGTGCCGAGGAAAAGCGCGTGCTGCTGGCCGCCTATGCCGAGCGGCGGGTCGAAGCGCCCGTGGCCACGGCCCAGCTGACAGCGAACCAGGACAATGCCTTCCGCCGCGTGCATCTCTATGGCCGCTTCGACGCCGAGCACAGCTTGCTTCTGGACAACCGCATGCGTGACGGCCAGGCCGGTGTCGAATTGCTGCAACCCTTCCATGATCAGGCCAGCGGCCTGTGGCTGCTGGTCAACCGCGGTTGGCTGCCCTGGCCGGACCGCCGCGTGCCGGTGCATTTCGATACCCCTGCCCAGGCGTTGGCGCTGGACGCTTCGGTGTATGTCGCGCCTGGTAGCACGTTCCAGCTGCACCCCGACCCTGCAGGCGGCCAGTGGCCGCACCTGCTGACTGCCGTGGATGCCGCGCAGCTATGGCAACAGCTCGATCGCGATGGCTTCGCCCATGAGCTGCGCCTGGAACCCGGCCCGGCGACCTATCGCCTGGACTGGCCGGTCGTTGCCATGGGCCCGGAAAAACACCTGGGTTACGCCGTGCAATGGTTTGCCCTGGCAACCACTTTGGTACTGCTCTACCTCTACTTCGGCTGGCACCACAACAAGGAGAAACGCCATGGCCACCGCCACTCCACTGGACGTGCCTGAACGCAGCAAACCCAGAGCCCGCGGGCGTTTGCAGCTGCTGCTGATTCTGCTGGTGGTGCTCGGGCCGATGGTTCTGGCCACCAGCATGTACAAGCTCAAGTTCTGGGTGCCGGACGGCCGCAGCTACCACGGCGTGATGATCGGCAACGGTGAGAGCCTTTCCGATCTCGGCGTGGCGGGCCAGGACGAGCGCTGGCAGCTGCTGGTGAGCACACCCACAGCCTGTGCCGAGGATTGCCAGCGGCTGGTGTACCTGGCCCGGCAGATCCAGGTCGGCCTGGGCCGTGATGCCAGCCGTGCCAGCCATGCCCTGGCGGCCGCCCAGCCGGCAAGTGCCGATTACCAGGCGTTGCTCGGCCGCGAATACCCACAGTTGCAGCGTTACCCGCTTGATGCGCAACGCTACCTGCAAAAGGTCGGCGAGACCGGCCCGCAGCTGTGGATCGTCGACCCACACGGCAACCTGGTGCTGCGCTACGACGCCAAGGTCAACGGCAAGCATGTGCTGGACGACCTGCGCCACCTGCTCAAGCTGTCCAACATCGGCTAGGAGCCTGCCATGGCCAGACCCGGATTCCGCCTTGCTGTGTTCGCCACCTTGCTGGCACTGCTGGTCGTCCTGCTCGGTGCCTATACCCGCCTGACCCACGCCGGCCTCGGCTGCCCGGACTGGCCGGGTTGCTACGGCTTCATCAGCGTGCCCAAGAGCGAAGCGCAGCTGGCTCATGCCGAGCTGCATTTCCCCGAACATCCGGTGGAAGCCGCCAAGGGCTGGGCCGAGATGGTCCACCGCTACTTCGCCGGCACCCTGGCGATGGTGATCGCCCTGCTCGCCTTGCAGGCGCTGCGCCGGCATGCCCGCGATGGCCAGCCTTACCGCCTGCCCTTGCTGCTGCTGGGCGTGGTGCTGGCCCAGGCAGCCTTCGGCATGTGGACGGTCACCCTCAAGCTGTGGCCGCAGGTGGTCACCGCGCATCTACTCGGCGGCTTCACTACCCTGAGTTTGTTGTTCCTGTTGTCCCTGCGTCTGTCCCGGGCCTTTGCGCCTTTGCCAAAGCTGCCATTGAGCCTGCGCCGGATCGCCGCGCTGGCCTTGCTGGTGGTGATCGGCCAGATCGCCCTGGGCGGCTGGGTCAGTGCCAACTACGCGGCCGTCGCCTGCATCGACCTGCCCACCTGCCACGGCCAGTGGTGGCCGGCGGCGGACTTCAGCAACGGGTTCCATCTGACCCAGCACGTCGGGCCCAACTACCTGGGTGGGCAACTGGACAGTGATGCGCGCACGGCCATCCACATCAGCCACCGCCTGGGTGCACTGCTGGTGACCTGCGTGCTGCTGATGCTCAGCTGGAAGCTGCACCGCTGCGGCCTCCCTGGCCTGGCGCGGCTGGTGCTGCTGGCGCTGGTGGTGCAAGTCGGCCTGGGCATCAGCAATGTGCTGCTGCACCTGCCGCTGGCCGTGGCCGTGGCGCACAACGCTGGTGGGGCGCTGTTGCTGTTGAGCATGGTGCTGGTGAACTACCGCATCCGCGTGGTCGACAAGGTTCGCGTGGGTGTCGGCCATGGCTGGCGCCTGCGGCCCGTGGCTGGCGTGGGCATCTCCCACCACATGAGGAATGATTCGTGGCGACGCTTCTGAGCGCACAGAGGGCCAGTTGGCGTGACTACCTGGAGCTGACCAAGCCCAAGGTGGTGGTGCTGATGCTGATCACCTCGCTGGCGGGCATGTTCCTTGCCACCCGTGCGGGTGTCAGCTGGAGCGTGCTGCTGTTCGGCAACCTGGGCATCGGCTTTTGTGCAGGCGGCGCGGCGGTGGTCAACCATGTGGTGGACCGACGCATCGACGCGCTGATGGCGCGTACCCACAAGCGGCCGCTGGCCCAGGGCCGGGTCGAGCCGCTGCCGGCGCTGCTGTTCGCCCTGGCGCTGGCGCTACTTGGCATGGCCCTGCTGCTGGTGTTCACCAACGCCCTCACTGCCTGGCTGACACTGGCTTCCCTGCTCGGCTATGCGGTGCTCTACACCGGTTTTCTCAAGCGCGCTACGCCACAGAATATCGTCATCGGCGGCTTGGCTGGCGCCGCCCCGCCGTTGCTGGGCTGGGTGGCGGTCAGTGGGCATGTCAGCGCCGAGCCCCTGCTGCTGGTGCTGATCATCTTCGCCTGGACACCACCCCACTTCTGGGCTCTGGCGATCCACCGCAAGGAGGAATACGCCAAGGCCGATATCCCGATGCTGCCGGTGACACACGGCGAGCGCTACACCAAGCTGCATATCCTGCTGTACACCTTGGTATTGCTGGCGGTAAGCCTGCTGCCGTACGCCATCCACATGAGCGGCCCGCTGTACCTGGCTTGCGCCCTGGTGCTAGGCCTGCGCTTCCTGCAATGGGCCTGGGTGTTGTACCGTGGCAGCCGGCCGCACGCAGCGATCGGCACCTTCAAGTACTCTATCGGCTACCTGTTCGCGCTGTTCATCGCGTTGCTCCTCGACCACTACCTGTTGCTGAACCTATGACCCGAACCCAGAAAACCGTCTTCATCCTCGTTGCCCTGGTCGCGTTGATCCTGGGCCTGACCGTCAACAAGGTGCTCAATGGCCGCGACCAGCCCAACCCCACCGAACTGATCGATGCCGGCATCATCCTGCTGCCGCAGAGCCGTACCGTGGCCGACGTGACCATGACCAACCAGGACGGCCAGCCGGTGCAACTGGATGACCTGAAGGGCAAATGGTCGTTGCTGTTCTTCGGCTACACCTACTGCCCGGATATCTGCCCGACCACCCTGGCCCAGCTGCGCCAGGTGAAGAGCGAGCTGCCCAAGGAGGCCGTCGACCGGCTGCAGGTGGTGCTGGTGAGCGTTGACCCGAACCGCGACACGCCGAACCAGCTGAAGCAGTACCTGGGTTATTTCGACAAGGATTTCGTCGGGGTGGCGGGGTCGATTGAGGATACCCAGAAGCTGGCCAATGCCTTGAGCATTCCGTTCATTCCGGCCGATACCAGCAAGCCGGGGTATACCGTGGATCACAGCGGCAACCTGGCGGTAGTGGGGCCGGATGGGCGTCAGCGCGGGTTCATTCGGGCGCCGTTCAACAACCAGAAGCTGGTGGCGCAGTTGCCCGGGCTCGTGAAGCGGGATTGAGATTTTTGGGCCTGCTGCGCAGGCCTATCGCGACACAAGGCCGCTCCCACAAAGTACGGCGTACGCCTCGGTCCTCATGGTTTGCCTGCCAGGGCAAATCGCCGGCAAGCCGGCTCCCACAGGGACCTCACAGGGCCTGAGGCTGGCGCTGTACCTGTGGGAGCTGGCTTGCCGGCGAATGGGCCGCAAAGCGGCCCCGGGGATTTCGGATCAGAACGCCGGAACCACAGCGCCTTTGTACTTCTCGTTGATGAACTGCTTCACCTCAGGCGAGTGCAGCGCAGCAGCCAGCTTTTTCATGGCGTCCGAGTCCTTGTTGTCCGGGCGGGCAACCAGGATGTTCACGTAAGGCGAGTCGCTGCCTTCGATGACCAGAGCGTCTTTCTCCGGGTTCAGCTTGGCTTCCAGCGCGTAGTTGGTGTTGATCAGGGCAGCATCGACCTGGGTCAGCACGCGCGGGATGGTGGCTGCTTCCAGCTCACGGAACTTCAGGCTTTTCGGGTTCTCGGCAACATCCTTCACGGTGGACAGGATGTTCTTGTTGTCCTTCAGCTTGATCACGCCGGCCTTGTCCAGCAGCAGCAGCGCGCGGCCGCCGTTGGTGGCGTCGTTGGGGATGACCACGGTGGCGCCGGAGGACAGCTCGTCCAGCTTCTTGATCTTGGTCGAGTACACGCCCAGCGGCTCGATGTGCACGCCGGCAACGCTCACCAGGTTGGTACCCTTGGCCTTGTTGAACTCATCCAGGTACGGCTGGTGCTGGAAGAAGTTGGCGTCCAGGCGCTTTTCCGCCACCTGCACGTTCGGCTGGATGTAGTCGGTGAATTCCTTGACCTTCAGCTCCACGCCCTCTTTCGCCAGAACAGGTTTGACGAAGTTGAGGATCTCGGCGTGCGGAACCGGGGTAGCGGCAACGGTCAGGGACTCGGCGTGGGCCGAGAAGGCCGCGACAGCGGCGACAACAGCAAGCAGCTTCTTCATTGATCACTCCTTGTGAGGGCCGCGACGGCCCCCGAACGGGTCGGCCGGGCCGACCCCATTGGGGTTACTTACGGGAAAAATGCACGACCAGTTTGTCGCCCACGCTCTGCAGGACTTGAACCAGTACCAGCAACAGCACCACGGTGACGACCATCACGTCGGTCTGGAAACGCTGGTAGCCGAAGCGGATGGCCAGGTCGCCCAGGCCGCCGGCACCGACCACACCAGCCATGGCGGTGTACGAAACCAGGGTGATGGCGGTCACGGTAATGGCGGCGAAGATGCCCGGGCGAGCCTCCGGCAGCAGTGCGCTGGTGATGATCTGGCGGGTAGTGGCGCCCATCGACTGAGTGGCTTCGATGATGCCGCGGTCCACTTCACGCAGGGCGGTTTCCACCAGGCGCGCGAAGAACGGCGTGGCACCCACCACCAGCGGCGGAATGGCGCCGGCTACGCCCAGGGAAGTGCCTGTGATCAGCACTGTGATCGGGATCATAACGATCAGCAGGATGATGAACGGCAGCGAGCGCAGGATGTTGACGATCAGCGACAGCAGCGCATACACACCCTTCTGCTCGAACATCTGCTTTGGCCCGCAGAGGAACAGCAGCACGCCCAGCGGCAGGCCGAGCAGCACGGTGAAGAACAGCGAGCCGAACAGCATGATCATGGTGTCGACGCTGGCCAGCCAGATTTCGGCCCAGTCGACGTTGGCAAAGAAATTCAGGGCGTCCATCAACGCAGTACCTCCATATGTACGTCAGCTGCCTTGAAGCGGGCGAACGCCGCTTCCATGTCACCGCCGATCAGGGCGAGGGTGAGCTGGCCATAGGGGACATCCTTGATGCGGTCGATACGCCCGGCGAGGATGCTGTAGTCCACACCGGTTTCGCGGGCCACGGTGCCCAGCAGCGGCGCGTAGGTGGCGTCGCCCTGGAAGGTCAGGCGCACGAGACGGCCCGGCACGTGGGCGAAGTCGTCACGCTGCTCGCCTTCGTCAACCTGCTCGTCTTCCTGGACGAAGCGCTTGGTGGTGGGGTGCTGCGGGTGCAGGAACACCTCGGCCACCGAGCCCTGCTCGACGATCTGGCCGGCGTCCATCACTGCCACGCGGTCGCAGACCCGGCGGATCACGTCCATTTCGTGCGTGATCAGCACGATGGTCAGCTTCAGCTCACGGTTGATTTCGGCCAGCAATTGCAGGACCGAGGCGGTGGTTTGCGGGTCGAGGGCGCTGGTGGCCTCGTCGCACAGCAGGATCTTCGGGTTGGTGGACAGGGCGCGGGCGATGCCGACGCGCTGCTTCTGGCCACCGGACAACTGCGCCGGGTACTTTTTGGCATGGTCGGAAAGGCCGACGCGGGCCAGAAGCTCGGTCACGCGCTTGTCGATTTCGCTGCGCGACAGCTCGCCGGCCAGGGTCAGTGGCAAGGCGACGTTGTCGGCGACAGTCTTGGAGGCCAGCAGGTTGAAGTGCTGGAAAATCATCCCGACCTGCTGACGGAAACCGCGCAGCTGGCTCGCGTTGAACGCGGTAACGTCTTCGCCGTCGACGATGATCTTGCCCCCGGAAGGCTCTTCCAGGCGGTTGATCAGGCGCAGCATGGTGCTCTTGCCGGCGCCGGAATGGCCGATCAGGCCGAACACCTGGCCATCTTCGATGGTCAGGCTGGTCGGATTCAGTGCGGGGATTTCCCTACCGGCGACGCGGTAGGTCTTGTGTACCTGTTGGAACTCGATCACGTAGCGAACCTTGTGGGGCGCATGGAATTTGGGTCAGCGGTTAGCTGGGGTCGCGCATTTTAGCCTTTTCCCATAGCTGTTCTTAGCATTTATTTCGTAATGCACCAATCCTTCGGGCATATCGCGACAACCGGTAATCCTGATTGAACGCTCGGCAAAGCCTCCCGGTCACTACTTGCACACAGCCCGAAACGGGTATGCCTTAAGACTGACGAGGAGAGCCGATCATGCCCAGCAAGAACACGGACGCGCCAAAGCACAGCGAGGCCGCTGGCACCCAGACCCCGGACCGGGCCAATACCAACACCAAGTTGCAGAGCCTGGAGGCTGACCGAAGCGATGCCACAGGCAAAGCGTTGCGTACCAACCAGGGGGTGCGCATCGCTGACAACCAGAACACGCTCAAGGCGGGTGATAGAGGCCCCTCGTTGCTCGAAGATTTCATCATGCGCGAGAAGATCACGCACTTTGACCACGAGCGCATTCCTGAGCGCATCGTGCATGCGCGAGGAACAGGGGCGCATGGCTATTTCCAGAGCTATGGCAACCACGCCGAGCTGACCAAAGCCGGCTTCCTGCAGGACCCGGAGAAAGTCACGCCCGTCTTCGTGCGATTTTCCACGGTACAAGGCCCGCGCGGCTCAGCCGACACCGTGCGTGACGTGAGGGGCTTTGCTGTGAAGTTCTACACCGACGAGGGCAACTTCGACCTGGTGGGCAACAACATGCCGGTGTTCTTCATCCAGGATGCGATCAAATTCCCGGATTTCGTCCACGCCGTAAAGCCAGAACCGCACAACGAGATCCCGACCGGCGCTTCGGCCCATGACACCTTTTGGGATTTCGTCTCGCTGGTACCGGAGTCGGCCCATATGGTCATGTGGGCGATGTCGGACCGCGCTATCCCGCGCAGCTTGCGGATGATGGAAGGGTTCGGGGTGCATACGTTCCGCCTGATCAACGCCCAGGGCGTAGCCAGTTTCGTCAAATTCCACTGGAAACCGCGCCAGGGTGTGCACTCCCTGTTATGGGACGAAGCGCAGAAGCTGGCAGGCAAGGATGCTGATTTCCAGCGTCGCGACCTGTGGGAGGCTATCGAGACGGGTGATTACCCTGAATGGGAACTGGGTGTGCAGATCGTGCCGGAAGCCGACGAGCACAAATTCGATTTCGACCTGCTGGACCCGACCAAGATAATCCCGGAAGAACTGGTGCCGGTTACACCTTTGGGCAAGATGGTCCTGAATCGCAACCCGGACAACTTCTTTGCCGAAGTGGAGCAGGTGGCGTTCTGCCCGGCTCATATCGTGCCTGGCATCGACTTTACCAACGACCCTTTGTTGCAGGGACGGCTGTTCTCCTACACCGACACGCAGCTTAGCCGCCTCGGCGGGCCCAACTTCCACCAGATCCCGGTAAACCGCCCCGTCGCCCCTAACCACAACAACCAGCGTGACGCCTTGCATCAGCATGTTGTGCACAAGGGTCGCGCATCCTACGAGCCCAACTCCATCGACGGTGGCTGGCCGAAGGAAACGCCACCAGCCGCGCAGGATGGCGGCTTCGAGAGCTACCAGGAGCGTATCGATGCGCACAAGATCCGCCAGCGCAGCGATTCGTTCGGCGACCATTTCTCGCAGGCGCGGTTGTTCTTCCAGAGCATGAGCCCGACCGAGCAGCAGCACATCATCAAGGCTTACAGCTTTGAGCTGGGCAAGGTGGAGCGGGAGACGATCCGTGCTCGGGAAGTGAATGAGATTCTCGCCAATATCGACCTGAAGCTGGCGGCTGCGGTTGCTGCCAACCTCGGTTTGCCTGCACCGAACGCAGGCACTGTGCAAGTGAAGGGAAGCCAGCTTGCGCAGTCGCCTGCCCTGAGCCAGATGAACCACCCGGGCTCGGTTGGCATCAAGGGGCGCAAAATTGCCGTGCTGGTGGCAGATGGCGTAGACGCTGCCAGCGTGGACAAGCTGGTCAAGGCTCTGGAGGCGCACAGTGCCCGGCCGATGCTGCTTGGGCCGACCTCGGCACCAGTGATGGCCACGGACGGCAAGCAGCTGCCGGTGGGTGCCTCCATGGAAGGGATGCCCTCGATCATGTTTGACGGGATTGTCGTGCCAGCGGGCAAGGCCTCGACCGATGCGCTGGCAGGCAGTGGTTTGGCCAAGCACTTCCTGCTGGAGGGCTACAAACACCTGAAGGCGATGGTGGTGACCAAAGACCTTTTGGGCAGCTTGGGGCTTAAAGAAGACAAGGGGTTGCTGCTGGGGGATGAGCAGAAGACCGTGGATGCCTTCGTCAAAGCGGTAGAGGGGCATCGGGTGTGGGAGCGGGAGGCGGCTGCGGAGGCTGTGCCTGCCTAAGGGGCTGCTTTGCAGCCCATCGCGACACAAGGCCGCTCCTACAGGAGATCGCATTCCCTTGTAGGAGCGGCCTTGTGTCGCGAAAGGGGCGCGCAGCGCCCCCAGATTCTTAACGCTGATGCGGAACCAGAACCACCTGCGCCGGCAACGACCGCTGAATCTCGTGCTTCTGCTTCAGCTCGAACCCGCTGTCGATCTTGCGCACGCGTTTCTCCAGCAAGGTCTTCAGCCAAGGCGCATCTTCGGTACGCGGCACCTGGAACACCACGTCGCATTGATAGCTCACCACATCGGCGGCAATGTCATCCAGCTGGCGACGCATGGCGCGGCTGTCGGTGGTCTTCAAGGCCACCACGGTGCTCGGTGCAGCCGGGTCGATGATGCGCGCCTTGGGCTTGGCCTCGGCCGCTTTCAACGCCGCTTCAGCTTTCTCCAGCTCGGCCTTGCGCGCCTGGGTCACGGCGTCGCCACCAGTAACCGCCGGGGCCTGCGGCATCAGCGCGCGGGCACGGGCCAGGGCTGTGGCGGCAGCGTTCACATCACCCTTTTGCAGGAAGATCTGGCTGCGTTGCAGGTAGGCTTCGGCAAGCTGGCGCTGGTATTGCTCCAGGCGCGCGTCATCCGGCGCCTGGGCCTGCAAGGCTGCCAGCTGGTCTTCGGCGGTGGCCAGTTCGTTGCTGGCGATGTTCTGTTGCAATTGCTGCCAGGCATCTGCTTGGGCAGGTGCGGTGGCCTGTTCGACCGGCGCGTTTGAACACGCAGCCAGGAACAGGGAAAACGCGGCAACAAGCAGATAACGGGAGGCGAACGGCTTCATTCCTGCGACTCTCTATTTGCGCAAAAAGCGAGCAAGTCTACACCCAGGTGCGCACGCTCGAAAACAAGTCTTACAGACCCTTTACGTGCGGAAAGGTTGCAGGGCGCGCCTTCGCACGCCCTGTTTTTCAGCGTTTTGGCAGGGCCAGGCTCAGCAAGAATAGCACCGCCGCGCAGACCACGATCGACGGGCCGGCAGGGGTGTCCTTGAACCAGGACAGGGCCAGGCCGCCGCATACCGCGGTCACGCCCAGCAGGCTGGCGCCCAAGGCCATCTGTTCGGGAGAACGGGCGTGACGTTGCGCCGCAGCGGCAGGAATGATCAGCAGCGAGGTGATCAGCAGCACCCCGACGATCTTCATGGCAACGGCAATCACCACCGCGATCAGCAGCATCAGCGCCATGCGCAGCCCGGCCACCGGCAGGCCCTCGACCATGGCCAGCTCCTCGTGCACGGTGACTGCAAGCAACGGCCGCCACAGTGCAGCGAGCAACAGCAGGACCAGCGCGCTGCCACCGAGGATCCAGGCAAGATCGGTGGTGCTGATGGCCAGCAGGTCGCCGAACAGATAGGCCATCAGGTCGATGCGGACATCATGCATGAAGCTCAGCACCACCAGGCCCAGCGACAAGGTGCTGGGGGCGAGGATGCCAAGCAGTGTATCGGAGGCCAGCGGTTGGCGTTGCTGCAAGGTAACCAGCAAGATCGCCAGCAACAGGCAGCCCACGGTTACCGCCAGCGCCGGGCTGACGTCCAGGGCAAAGCCCAGGGCCACGCCGAGCAGGGCGGCGTGGGACAGGGTGTCGCCAAAATAGGCCATGCGCCGCCACACCACGAAGGAGCCCAGTGGGCCGGCCACCAGCGCCAGGGACAAACCGGCAAGCAGGGCGTAGAGAAGAAAGTCAGCCATGCTTGCAGTGCGCTCCGTGAACATGGGTGCCAGGGGCGACCACCGAGCCGTGCAGGTCGTGGCTGTGGTCGTGATGGTGGTGGTAGATGGCCAGGCTGGGGGCGGCGGTCTTGCCGAACAGCTCGACAAATGCCGGGTCGCCGCTGACCTGTTCGGGGTGGCCCGAACAGCACACGTGGCGGTTCAGGCAAACCACCTGGTCTGTGGCGCTCATCACCAGGTGCAGGTCGTGGGAAACCATCAGCACGCCGCAGCCGTGACGGTCGCGAAGGCGGGTAATGAGGTTGTACAGCTCGGTCTGGCCAACCACGTCTACGCCCTGCACTGGCTCGTCAAGCACCAGCAACTGGGGTTCGCGCAGCAGGGCGCGGGCCAGCAGCACGCGCTGCATCTCGCCGCCGGAAATGGTCTGGATCGGGCTGTCGATGACCTGCTCGGCGCCTACTTCCTGCAACGCCGACAAGGCTGCCGCGCGGTCTACACCGGGCACCAGGCGCAAGAAGCGCAACACTGACAGCGGGAGCGTGGCATCGACCTGGATCTTTTGCGGCATGTAGCCAATGCGCAGTTTCGGCTTGCGCCAAACCTTGCCGCGGTGCGGCTTGAGCAGGCCGAGCACGGCGCGCACGAGGGTGGTCTTGCCCGCGCCGTTCGGGCCGATCAGGGTGACGATCTGGCCAGGTGCGACCGACAGGTCGATGCTGTCGAGCACCGCCTCGCCACCGAAGGTGACACCGACCTGCTCCAGGCGGATCAGTGCATCACTCATGCCGCGCTCCGGCAATTGCTGCACAGACCGACCACTTCCACCGTCTGGGTCTCGACCGTGAAGCCCACGCCCTTGGCGCTGCTGATGATGGCTTCGCTGATACTGTCCTGTTCCAGTTCGATGGCCACATGGCAGGCCCGGCAGATCAGGAACTGACCCTGGTGCAGGTGTTCCGGGTGGCTGCAGCCGATGAATGCGTTGAGCGAGGCGATGCGGTGCACCAGGCCGTTTTCCAGCAGGAAGTCCAGCGCACGGTACACCGTGGGGGGCGCGGCGCGGCGGCCGTCCTGCTCACTGAGCACGGCGAGGATATCGTAGGCGCCCAGCGGCTTGTGGCTTTGCCACACCAGTTCCAGCACTCGACGGCGCAGCGCGGTCAGGCGCAGGCCCTGGCGGGTGCACAAGGCGTCGGCTTCAGCCAATGCGCTGTGTACGCAATGGGAATGATCGTGAGGACGGTTGGCCAGCGGCGTGATGGACATGGGCAGCGACGGTTCTGGATGGAGACGTTATTATGTTACCTGTTTCTGACGACTCGAGTATTCACCGTGTCCCGATTCCTAGTCCTTTTTGTCGCTTTCATCGCATTTTCCGCCCAGGCCGACGTGCGCGTGCTGACCAGTATCAAACCCCTGCAGCAGATTGCCGCTGCCGTGCAGGACGGTGTTGGCACCCCTGAGGTATTGCTGCCTCCGGGGGCTTCGCCACACCACTACGCGCTGCGCCCGTCCGACGTACGGCGGGTAGGCGATGCCGACCTGCTTTACTGGATCGGCCCGGACATGGAAGGCTTCCTGCCGCGGGTACTGGGCAATCGCAGCAAGCCCACTGTGGCCGTGCAGGCGCTACCGGGCATGAAGCTCCGGCATTTTGGCGAGGACAGCCATTCCCATGAGGAAGAAGACCACGACGACCATGACCACGACCACCGCCCGGGCAGCCTGGACGCGCACCTGTGGCTATCGTCGGTCAACGCGCGTGTGATTGCAGCGAAAATGGCGGCTGACCTGGCGCAGATCGATCCGGCCAATACGGTGCGCTACCAGAGCAACCTCAAGGCCTTCGACGAACGCCTGGACGCATTGGATAAGCGGATCAAGGCGCGGGTGGCCGGGATTGCCGGCAAGCCGTACTTCGTGTTTCACGAAGCATTCGACTATTTCGAGGCCGAGTATGGCCTGAAGCACACCGGGGTGTTCAGCGTGGCGTCCGAGGTGCAGCCGGGTGCGCAGCACGTGGCAGCCATGCGCAAGCGCCTGCAGGAAGTGGGCAAGACCTGTGTGTTCAGCGAACCGCCGCTGCGGCCGCGGCTAGCCGAGACCTTGACCGCCGGGCTGCCGGTGCGCCTGGCCGAGCTGGATGCCCTGGGCGGTACCGACCCGGTGGATGGCAAGGGCTATGAGCGCTTGCTGGAGAAGCTGGGTGGCGACCTGGTTGGGTGCCTGGAACAGTTGTAAGCCTGTACCGACCTCTTCGCGGGTAAACCCGCTCTCATAGAACAACACATGACTCATTGGTTCGGCGAGGTTCTGTAGGAGCAGCCTTGTGCTGCGAAGAGGCCGGTACTGACAAAGCCTGTCTGTTGCTTGTACCGGCCTCTTCGCAGCACAAGGCTGCTCCTACAAAGGACGCGTCAGACGAGCGATATTTGTTCTCTGCGCGACAGCGCAGCCCAAAAGGGCTGGGTAATCTCCCACAGGGATAGCGCCAGCCTCACGCTTGTCACCGTACCTGTGGGAGCGGGTTTACCCGCGAAGAAGCAGACACGCTCTAGAGGGCGAACGGCAGGTGCAAAGCCACCTGCTGACGCTGCGCCAAACGCACTTCGAACTCGCTCGGGTCGTGGATCATCACATCCATTCCGGCAAACGATTCCGCTGCAATCAGGCGCGACAGCCAGAAGCGCACGCAGCCTACCCGCAACATCTCCGGCCACAGCTCGGCTTCGGCCGCGGTGAACGGCCGCAGCGCCGCATAGGCCGCCAGCAACGCCTGGGCGCGTGGCACATCGATCGCGCCGTGTTCATCCAGGCACCAGTCGTTCACGGTGATGGCAATGTCATACAGCATCGGCCCGGAACAAGCGTTGTAGAAGTCGATCACACCGGTCAGGTGGGTGCCTTCGAACATCACGTTGTCGCGGAACAGGTCGGCATGCAGGTTGGCCCGTGGCAGGGCCAGGATCTGTGCCTTGTGCGCACTGATTTCATCCAGCGCCGGTTGCAGCAGCGCGGCTTGCTCGGTGGTAAGGCGCGGCAGCAACTCGGCCCCCGAAGCCAGCATCCAGTCCAGGCCGCGGTCGGTGCGGCGCTCGATGATGTGCTCGCGGGTAGCCAGGTGAATGTGCGCCAGCAGCTCGCCGACCTGGGCGCAGTGCTGGGCGTTCGGTGCCTTGATGTGCTTGCCCGACAGCCGTGGCTGCAGCAGCGCCGGCTTGCCGCACAGCTCGCGCAGGCCATTGCCGTCGCGGTCGCGTATGGCATAGGGCACCGGCATGTCGGCTGCGTGCAAAGTGTCCAGCAGCTCGATGAAGAACGGCATGTCCTCGCTGGGCCCGCGCTCGATCAGCGTCAGGACGAACTCCCCCTGTTCGAGGCTGACGAAGAAATTGCTGTTCTCGGTGCCGGCGGCGATGCCCTGGAAATCGAGCAGACGACCCAGCGCGTACGGCGCCAGAAAGGTTTCCAGCTCAGGCCGGGTCACGGGGGTGAAGACTGACATGATGAAAATTTGCCCATACGGGCACTTCCGCCGGGAAGTGCCGGGTTGATGTGAACGGTGCGCGTCAGATTACCACTCGAAGATCTTCCAGGACGGAATCAGCATGTCCGGCTGGTCGGAACGAATGAAATTGCCATCAGAGCCATCGGCGCGTACCAGGAAATAAGGCTTGCCGTTTTTCGGCGTGATCTTGATCGCATACAGGAACCCGTTCTGCCGGTACTCCTGGATGGTTTTGTCGCCTTCCGTGCGAATGGTCACCTCGGGATCGGCCGAGGGGGCGTCTTCCGCCGCCAGGGTGACGACAGGCATGGTGGCCAACAGACCGAGCAGTAACAGGCGATTGAGTGTACGCATGATAACCTTGTCCCTTTGTCGTCAATGATTCTGGCTATTCTAGCGCCGGACCCGTCGAAAAGGTTGATTCTGCTCATGAGCCAAGCGCCCCTCGTCCTGGTGGACGGTTCCTCCTACCTGTACCGCGCCTTCCACGCGCTGCCGCCGTTGACTACCTCCAAGGGCATGCCGACCGGCGCGGTGAAGGGGGTGCTGAACATGCTCAAGAGCCTGCGCAAGCAATACCCCGACAGCCTGTTCGCGGTGGTGTTCGATGCCAAGGGTGGCACCTTCCGCGATGCCATGTTCGCTGAATACAAGGCAAACCGCCCGAGCATGCCTGACGACCTGCGGGTACAGATCGAGCCGCTGCACGCCAGCGTCAAGGCGCTGGGCTACCCGCTGCTGTGCGTCGAGGGGGTCGAGGCCGACGACGTGATCGGCACCCTGGCGCGCAGCAGCGCCGCGTTGGACCGCCCGGTGATCATCTCGACCGGTGACAAGGACATGGCGCAGCTGGTGGACGGGCACATTACCTTGGTCAACACCATGACCGGAAGCGTGCTGGACGTGGCTGGCGTGCACGAGAAATTTGGCGTCGGCCCGGAACATATCATCGACTTTTTGGCGCTGATGGGCGACAAGGTCGACAACATCCCCGGTGTGCCGGGCGTGGGCGAAAAAACCGCGGTGGGCCTGCTGACCGGTATCGGCGGCGGTCTCAGCGACCTGTACGCTAACCTGGACAAGGTCCCGACGCTGGCCATTCGCGGCGCCAAGACCCTGCCGGCCAAGCTGGAAGAGCACCGCGACGCGGCGTTCCTGTCCTATGAGCTGGCTACCATCAAGGTCGATGTGCCGCTGGATATCGAAGTAGATGCCCTGGTGTGCGGCGAACCTGATCGCGACGCGTTGCTGGCGCTGTACACCGAGATGGAATTCAAGAGCTGGATCGCCGAGGTGCAGCGTGACGCTGCCAAGGCCGGTGACGAAATCGCGCCGGTCGCGGAGCAGGTGGCCAAGGTCGAGCCCAGGTACGAAACCATTCTCGACCAGGCCCGTTTCGACTTCTGGCTGGAGAAGCTGCGCCAGGCGCCATTGTTCGCTTTCGACACCGAGACCACCGGCCTGGACGCTCAGCAGGCCCAGCTGGTCGGCCTGTCGTTCGCCGTTGAACCGCACGAAGCGGCCTATGTGCCGCTGGCCCACGACTATGAAGGCGCGCCGGCCCAGTTGGACCGCACTGCCGTGCTGCAGGCGCTGAAGCCACTGCTGGAAGACCCGGCCAAGGCCAAGGTCGGGCAGAACGCCAAGTACGATATCAACATCCTTGCCAATGGCTCGCCCGCTATCGAAATGCGCGGCGTTGCCTACGACACCATGCTCGAGTCGTACGTGCTGAACTCCACCGCCACCCGTCACGACATGGACAGCCTGGCGCAGAAGTACCTCGACCATGCCACCATTGCCTTCGAGGATATCGCCGGCAAGGGCGCCAAGCAGCTGACCTTCAACCAGATCCACCTGGACAAGGCCGGCCCCTACGCTGCCGAAGATGCCGACATCACCCTGCGCCTGCACCAGGCGCTGCAGGCGCGCCTGGCACAGACGCCAAGCGTGCAGCCGGTGTTGATGGACATCGAGATGCCGTTGGTGCCGGTGCTGGCCAAGATCGAGCGCCAGGGGGCGCTGGTCGATGCCGCGTTGCTGCAGGTACAGAGCGGTGAACTGGGGCTAAAGATGGCCGAACTCGAGCAGCGCGCCTATGAGCTGGCCGGTGAGGAGTTCAACCTCGGCTCGCCCAAGCAACTGGGCGCGATCCTCTACGACAAGCTGGGCATGCCGGTGCTGAGCAAGACCACCAAGGGCCAGCCATCCACGGCAGAAGCGGTGCTCGACGAACTGGCCGAGCAAGGTTACCCGCTGCCGGAGGTACTGATGCAGTACCGCAGCCTGAGCAAGCTCAAGAGCACCTACACCGACAAGCTGCCGGGGCAGATCAACCCGCGCACCGGGCGTATCCACACCTCATACCAGCAGGCGGTGGCGGCCACCGGTCGACTGTCGTCCAGCGACCCGAACCTGCAGAACATCCCGATCCGTACTGCCGAAGGCCGGCGCATCCGCCAGGCTTTCGTTGCCAGCCCGGGTTACAAGCTGCTGGCGGCGGACTACTCGCAGATCGAGTTGCGTATCATGGCCCACCTGGCCAAGGACGAAGGCTTGCTGCATGCCTTCCGCAACAACCTGGACGTGCACCGCGCCACGGCGGCGGAAGTATTCGGCGTAGCCCTGGAAGACGTCACCACCGATCAGCGCCGCAGTGCCAAGGCCATCAACTTCGGCCTGATCTACGGCATGAGCGCCTTTGGCCTGGCCAAGCAGATCGGCGTAGACCGCAAGCAGTCGCAGGATTACATCGACCGCTACTTCGCCCGCTACCCGGGCGTGTTGGCGTACATGGAGCGCACCCGCGCCCAGGCGGCGGAGCAAGGCTTTGTAGAAACCCTGTTCGGCCGCCGCCTGTACCTGCCGGATATCAATGCCAAGAACCCGGCCCTGCGCAGAGGCGCCGAGCGCACGGCGATCAACGCCCCGATGCAGGGTACTGCAGCCGACATCATCAAGCGGGCCATGGTCAATGTGGATAACTGGCTGAGCGAGAGCGGGCTGGATGCACGGGTGATCCTGCAGGTGCACGACGAACTGGTGCTGGAAGTGCGCGAGGACCTGGTGGAGCAGGTGAAAGATGAAATTCGCCAGCACATGAGCAAGGCCGCGCAACTGGATGTGCCGCTGCTGGTCGAGGCAGGAATTGGTGCGAATTGGGACGAAGCTCACTGATCGGGTGGGGAAAGCTGTGTAGGATCCGTGTCGTAGGGATGCGGATCCTGGCACTGCTCAGTGCCAGCGGTGCTGAGGTTTCATGAAACTATCGCAAATAGTTTTCAGGGCTCTGGAACTAAACCGGTGAAGCGGAACTCAGAGTAACTGAATGGCTGGTGAAGCCTTTCGATGCTCCTATGTTGTGTTAAGTGTTGGCAGATATCTGGACCCCGCCCTAGCGGTCCGGACTTGGACCCCGAACTTCCCCCTCCCCATACGAAGTCCGGGGTTTTTTTTGCCCGGAATTTGACCTGATGGCGCAGCTACCCCTGTAGGAACAGCCTTGTGCTGCGAAAGGGCCGGTACAGCCAACAGACCTATACAGCCTGTCATGGCCTCTTCGCAGCACAAGGCTGCTCCTACAACGAGCGGTGCGGGCCTCAGGCTACTGGCTTGTCTTCCAGCTCCATCCAGTCCGCCAGCACCCGGTACGCCTCTTCCACGCCCAGGCGCTTGGGCGCCGAGAACAGCTGGATGGTCACGCCATCGCCCCAACCCTTGCGGATTTCCGACTGCACCTTGAGCAGGGTGTTCTTGCCCGCGCCGTGGGTCAGCTTGTCGGCCTTGGTCAGCAGGATGTGCATCGGCATGCTGCTGGCCTTGGCCCAGTCGAGCATCATCTTGTCGAAGTCGGTCATCGGGTGGCGCACGTCCATCATCAGAATCACGCCACGCAGGCACTCCCGGCTGCCCAGGTAGGCTTCCAGGTGTTTCTGCCAGTGCTGCTTGAGCGGAATCGGGACTTTTGCATAACCGTAGCCTGGCAGGTCGACCAAACGCCGTTCATCGTCCAGACTGAAGAAATTCAACAGCTGGGTGCGCCCGGGGGTTTTCGAGGTGCGTGCCAGGCTGGCATGGGTCAGGGTGTTGAGGGCGCTGGATTTGCCGGCGTTGGAGCGGCCGGCGAAAGCCACCTCGTAACCCTGGTCGTCCGGGCATTGTTCGACCTTGGCAGCGCTGAGGGCGAATTTGGCTTTCTGGCAGAGGCCGAGGATGGGGTTCTTGACTTGCATGGGATATCCGATGTGGGTGTTGCCTGACTCAATAGGCCCGAGCCTGGCAAGCGGTGTCGTTTCCGTTTGGATGGCGGAAGTATATAATGCCCCAGTTTTTGTGTGCTCATTCTCCCGGCGAAGGAGAACGGGCATGGGGTGTCGAACAATAGCTCGCGCAACAGAACGCAGCGCGGCCCCCAACCCTGAAGGTCGTTCCGCATGGCGAAATGGCTGCTTGCTGTCGGTATGTTCCTGCCGTTTTTCAGCGCACAGGCTACACAGGATCCCGAGGTGTTGTACAACCGCACGTGTGCGGCCTGTCACACCGGGCAGTTGCCACAGGCACCCAGGCAGGGTGACCGGGCAGCATGGGAGCCAAGGCTGGCGCAAGGCATGGATGTACTGGTGAAGCACGTGACCCAGGGTTTCAAGGCTATGCCGCCGCGTGGATTGTGCATGGACTGCAGTGCCGAGGACTACCGTTTGGTCATCCTTTGGATGAGTGGCAGTCCCGATACATAACATTTCACCCTTAGCCGTGTTGGATTAGCTGATGAACAAACTAGTCGTGAGTCTGCTGTTGACCCTGGGTGTCGCAGGTGCGGCCACTGCTGCGCAACCCGTCAAAGGCGATGCCGCCGCCGGCCAGGCCAAGACGGCCGTCTGTGGCGCCTGCCACAATCCCGACGGCAACAGCCTGGCACCGAACTTCCCGAAACTGGCCGGCCAAGGCCAGCGCTACCTTGAAAAACAATTGCACGATATCAAGTCGGGCAAGCGTACCGTGCTGGAGATGACCGGCATGCTGGCCGCGTTCAGCGAACAGGACCTGGCCGATATCGCCGCCTACTTCTCCAGCCAGAAAGGCAGCGTGGGCGCCGCCGATCCCAAGCTGGTCGAACGTGGTCGGGCGCTGTTCAACGGTGGAGACCTGGAAAAAGGCATGCCTGCCTGCACCGGCTGCCACTCGCCGAACGGCGCGGGTATCGCCTTGGCCGGCTTCCCGCACCTGGGCGGGCAGCACGCGCAGTACGTGACCAAGCAGCTCACCGACTTCCGCGAAGGCAACCGCACCAACGATGGCGATGCCATGACCATGCGCACCATCGCTGGCAAGCTGAGCAACCACGACATAGAGGCGCTGGCCAGTTACATCCAGGGCCTGCACTGAGGCCATTACGGTCGGCGCATTAACCTTCAGTTAATGTTGTAGGCCAATGATGAAAGGGCGGCCGGACCGCCCTTTTTTTCGTTCGCAGCCGTTACACTACAGAACTCGGCCCGTTCCCGGCCTGTCTCAGTGCAGGTCGCGTCGTGGTGACCAATGACTGCCCAGGAGTAAAGCATGCGTAAACTGATTCTCAGCGCCGCGCTGGTCGCTGCCAGCGTATTCGGTATGACTGCCGTCCAGGCCGCCGAGCCTGTCGCTGGCAAGGAATACCTCGAGCTGAGCAACCCTGTTCCGGTTTCCGTACCTGGCAAGATCGAAGTGGTCGAGCTGTTCTGGTACGGCTGCCCCCACTGCTACCACTTCGAGCCGACCATCAACCCGTGGGTCGATAAACTGCCCAAGGACGTCAACTTCAAGCGCGTACCAGCCATGTTCGGTGGCGCATGGGACGCCCACGGCCAGATGTTCCTGACCCTCGAAGCCATGGGCGTCGAGCAGAAGGTGCACGCCGCAGTGTTCGATGCCATCCAGAACCAGCGCAAGCGCCTGACCGACCCGCAGGACATGGCCGACTTCCTTGCCACCCAAGGCGTGGACAAGGACAAGTTCCTCGCCACCTTCAATTCGTTCGCCATCAAGGGCCAGGTCAACCAGGCCAAGGAACTGGCGAAGAAGTACGAGATCACCGGCGTACCGAGCATGGTGGTCAACGGCAAGTACCGCTTCGACCTGGGTACCGCCGGCGGGCCGGAAGGCGTACTGAACGTTGCCGACCAGCTGATCGCCAAGGAGCGCGCCGCTAAGTAGGCGGCGTAACCCATGCGCCGCTTCAGAACCGCGCGTGGCATTGGCCTGCACCAGCCGCAGGTCAACGAGCATCACCTGCAGGCCCCTGGCCTGCCTGAGGATGGTCGCCTGCGGCTGCTCAGTTTCAACATCCAGGTGGGCATCAGCACCGAGCGCTACCGGCATTACGTGACCCGCAGCTGGCAGCACCTGCTGCCGCACAACGGGCGTGCCGGCAACCTGCAGAAGATTGGCCAACTGCTGGGCGACTTCGACCTGGTAGCCTTGCAGGAGGCCGATGGCGGCAGCCTGCGCTCGGGCTACGTCAACCAGGTCGAGCACCTTGCCCACCTGGGTGCCTTCCCCTACTGGTACCAGCAACTCAACCGCAACCTCGGGCGTTTTGCCCAGCACAGCAACGGGGTGCTCAGCCGCCTGAAGCCGCATCTGCTGGAGGATCACCCGTTGCCCGGCCCGGCTGGGCGTGGTGCGATCCTGGTGCGCTTTGGCGAGGGTGAAGATGCGCTGATCGTGGTGATGATGCACCTGGCCCTCGGCGCCAAGACGCGCGCTCTGCAGCTGGGCTACATCCGCGAGCTGATTGGCGGCTATCGCCACCAGGTGCTGATGGGCGACATGAATACCCATGCAACCGACCTGCTGGAGCACTCGCCGTTGCGCGACCTGGGCCTGATAGCCCCGCAAGTCGAGGCCACTTTCCCCAGCTGGCGACCACAGCGTTGCCTGGACCATATCCTGCTCAGCCCAAGCCTCACGCTGGAGCGTGTCGAGGTGCTGGCGCAGCCAATTTCCGACCACCTTCCCGTTGCTGTAGAGATTCGATTGCCTGATGCATTGACTGTGGATACGCTGCCGGTCCTGAGCTAATTGCCATCACCGTTTGCGGACCCGGGCATGACTGAAGACGCTGAGCGCTGGAAAGAAAAATACCTGAAAAGCATCGAGCAGCAGGAAAAGCTCGAGCGCCGTTGGGACGCCCGTCTCGACCTGCTGCGTCGTGGTTTGGTACGCAGCACCCTGGCTGCCGAAGGCAGCGACAAGGTGGTGGACCAGTGCATGAAGGAAATGCGCGAGGTCATCCGCAGCGACAACATGGACGCCGGCCTTGCCGGGTTGATTCCTCGTCTTGAGAAGGCGGTACTGGACTCCGAACAGCGTCGGGAAGCCCGCATGAACCAGGTCAGCGATGCGCTGACAGCGCTGGTCAACCAGCTGCAAGGCCTGCCATTGCCGAACGATGTGTCGCGTCCGTTGAAAAAGCTGGCGAAGAAGCTCGATGGCGGAGTGGCCCAGTCACGCGACCTGCCACCGTTGCTGGGCGAGTTGAGCGGCTTGCAGGGCCGCGCGCTGTCAGCCTTGGGCAAATCGGCGGCGGAGGCCCGCCCCGGCTTCTTGCAGCGCTTGTTCGGCAGCCGCGAGGATGGTGTGCAAGGCGAGCCAGCGCTTGTGCCTCTGGCGCTGCCGGTTGCCGAGGCGCAGCCCTTGGCGGCACCTGCCGGTGTCGATGCCCCGCAGCCCGACGACATGGACGCGCTACAGCCGCTGCCAGCCTCCTCAGCTTCTGTTGTCGAAGCCCTCGTAATATCGGAGCCCGAGCTGGAGGCACCAGGCCCGGCGCTTATCGAAACGGCCGAACTGTCACCAGCCCCGCTGCCGCAGCCGCTCCCGGACGATGTACCGGCAGCGGTAGCTATCGCCAGCGAGCCGCCGGTTGAAGCAGGACCGGCGCAAACACTCGAAGAAACCTTTGGCGAAGATGGCCCCTACGCCCTGCCCTACGCGGTGGAGCCGCCCTACAGCCAGGTTGCCGAGCACATCGAGCACACTCTGATCGGCTTGCTCGATGACCTCAGCCTGCCAGAGCGACACAAGGCCCAGGCGCTAGAGATGCGTGAACGCGTCGCCCGCGGCTTGAACTGGTATGAGCTGATACCGGTGCTGGATGACCTGGCTGTGCTCATGCTGGCGATCACCGACAGCGGCCAGCACGAATTCGAAACCTACCTGCAGCAGCTCAACGAACGCCTGGAAGGTTTCCAGAGCCACCTGCACGAGGCTAGCGCCGGCCATGCCGACAACAGCTCAGCCGCTCGCGAGCTGGATACCCAGCTGCGTGAGCACGTCGATGGGTTGCAGAGCAGTGTGCAAGGTGCCGCCGACGTCGACAGCCTCAAGCACATTCTGGAAAACCGCCTGGAAGGTCTGTTGGTGACCATGGATGAGCACAAGCATGAGCGTGATCGCCGCGAACAGGAGCTGGCTGGACGCCTGCAAGGGCTGTCGGAGCGGGTGGCGAACATGGAGCAAGAGGCGCTCGGCTACCGTGAGCACTTGGAAGAGCAGCGCCAGAAGGCCTTGCTCGATCCCCTAACCGGCCTGCCCAACCGTGCGGCCTGGAGCGAGCGGGTCGAGCGCGAAATGCTCGAATGGCAGGCACACGGCGGCCATCTGGCGATGGCGATCCTCGACCTGGACCATTTCAAGCGTATCAACGATAGCTATGGGCACCTGGCTGGGGACAAGGTCTTGAAGATCGTCGCCGACCAGTTGCGCAAGCGCCTGCGCAGCCATGACTTCATCGCCCGGTTTGGCGGCGAGGAGTTTGTCCTGCTGCTGCCGCAAACCTCGCCGGCTGCCGCTGCCCAGATAGCCGAGATGCTGAGGGCCACGGTCGAGGCGTGCCCGTTCCACTTCAAGGGCGAACGGGTGGTGATCACCACGTCCATCGGCCTGGGTGCATTCCGTCCCGGCGAGCGCGGCGATCAGGTGCTCAAGCGCGCCGATGCGGCGCTTTACCGGGCCAAGGAATCGGGACGCAACCGTGTCGAGCTGGCATAACCGGTAGCTGCTGACTCGCGGCAAGCACGGCCCTTGGGGAGCACGTTATACTGTAGCGCTCATACGCTGAGGCCACTGACGTGCTTTCCACGCTTAAAAAAACCCTGATTTCCTTCCTGCTGTTGTCTGTCGCCGGTTGCTCGACCGGCCTGCGCATCGACCGTAGCCACCCTTCGATCAACCAGGACAACCGCATCCAGTTCGTTGTCCTGCACTACACCAATGCTTCGCTGGAGCGTTCCCTGGCGTTGCTGACCCATGGGGAAGTCAGCAGCCACTATCTGATTGGTGACGGCCCGGCGACGGTGTACCAGCTGGTGGATGAAAGCCGCCGCGCCTGGCATGCCGGTGATAGCCAGTGGCAGGGGCGGACCTGGCTGAACTCCTCGTCCATCGGTATCGAAATCGTCAACCCGGGCTTCACCGACACGCCGAATGGGCGGGTCTGGCACCCTTACAGCGAAGCGCAGGTCCAGTCGCTGATCGCGCTGCTCAAGGACATCGTCAAGCGTAACAACATCGAGCCACGGCACATCATTGGCCACAGCGATATCGCGCCGCTGCGCAAGCTTGACCCGGGGCCGCTATTTCCGTGGAAACGCCTGGCCGACGCCGGGCTGGGGGTCTGGCCGGACGCAACTGCCGTGGCACGGCAGCAAGCCTATTTCAGCGTCAACCCGCCGAGCGTTGGCTGGTACCAGCAGGAGCTGGCGCGGTTTGGCTATGCGATCGAGCAGACTGGGGTACTTGATGTTGCCACCCGCCATGTGATCGCCGCCTTCCAGATGCGTTTCCGCCCGCAGCGCTTCGATGGCATGCCGGATGCGCAGACGGCGGCGATGCTGCAGGTGCTCAACCGGATGCGTTGATCTGCCAAGGTGAGACGGGCTCTTGTTTAGGAGCGGCCTTCGGCGCTTGTAGCGAAGCGCCAAACGGCAAAGGTGATTCCTGATTCAGTTGCTATAACCTAGTAATCAACTGGATGCCCTCGATGTCAGCCCTCATCGCCTTGCTGCGCCAAATTTTTTACCGTCCCTGGATGCTGGCCACGTTGGCAGCACTGGCCAGCGCGGCACTGTTGCTTTCTGCAAGCATCGGCATTGCCCTGCAACAGATGAAGCAAAGCGAGAGTGCACAGATGAACGCCCAGGGCGAACGCTTTCTGGAGCGCCTCGAGCAGGTGTTCGGCCAGTTGCGCGAAGGGGTCGACCTGCTGCAGGCGCAACCCTTGCGCGGCTGCAGCCCGGCGATGCTGACGGCATTGCAGCAGGTAGGCCTGAGTTCCCGCTTCATTTATGAAGCGGCGTACGTGGATGGAGATGTGGCCTGCTCAAACCGCGGTGATGAGCGGGCGTTCGAACCCCTGCGCGCCCCCGACATTCAAGGGCCGACCTACAGCTACTGGCTGAATACCACGACCGAGCCGAACGAGAACCTGGCCGCGCTGATGCTTGGGAGGGGCAAGTTCGTGGTATCCACCTCTCGTGGGCACCTGACCGATGTGGTCGACTTGCCCCCGGGCGGCAGCCTGGTGGTGGTGTTGGACAACGGTGCCCGGGCCATCCCCGTGCTGGGCCCACCGCAGGTATGGCCGCCTCCTTCGGCCTGGTCAACCAGCCACAAGTCGCTGCTTGAACTCAGCGATCGACTGATCTACCGAATGCCGACCAAGTCACCGGACTACCAGTTGGTGCTGATCGCCCCGCGGGCGAGCCTGCCGTTGAGGATGAACGGCATGCTCTGGCTTCTGTTCCCCGGCAGTGTACTGGCGGCCTGTTGCATCGGCTGGCTGGTACTGCAACTGATCCTGCAGCGGCGGTCGATGAGCTCGGAATTGCAGAATGCCTTGCGTCGCGGCGAACTGCAGGTGCTCTACCAGCCGATCTTCGAGCTCGACAGCCGACGCTGTGTCGGGGCCGAGGCTCTGGTGCGCTGGCGCCGCCCGGACGGTACCCTGACCAGCCCGGACCTGTTCATCCCTTTGGCGGAAAACACCGGGCAGATTCGCCAGATCACGGACTTTGTCCTGCAGCGTGTGCTGGAACAGCTAGGGCAGCTACTGCGCTCGCACCCCAACTTGTACATTTCGGTGAATCTGGCGGCCTGTGATGTGATGGTGCCGCGCATCGGGCGGGTGGCGGCACGCTTGCTGGCCTTGCACCGTGTGTCGGCCAGCCAGATCGCCTTCGAGGTGACCGAGCGCGGCCTGATCGATGTGGTTGTGGCCCGCGACAACCTCCAGGCGCTGCGCGCAGTGGGGCATCAAGTGCTGATCGACGATTTTGGGACTGGCTATTGCAGCCTGGCGTACCTGCAAACCCTGCCAGTGGACTGCCTGAAGATCGACAAGGCGTTTATCGATGCCTTGGGGCACGACGCCGCCAGTAGCGGTGTTGCCCCGCATATCATTCGCATGGCTCACGACCTGCACCTGCGGGTGATTGCCGAAGGAATCGAGTGTGAAGACCAAGCGGTGCTGCTGAACAGCGAAGGGGTCAATTATGGCCAGGGCTGGCTTTTTGCCCGGCCACTGAATGCCCGGCAGTTTGCCGAACTGGTGACTCGAGGTCGGCTGCCGCGGCGGGTTGAGCATTGACTGATCCGGCACCGAAGATGGGGCCGGGGGCAGGGTACATTCAGACCGGTAGTGCCATGTAGAACTGGGTCCCCTGCCCCGGTCGGGAAAACACGCCCATGCGCCCGCCATGCAGCTGCACGATCTCTTTGCACAGCGCCAACCCCAGCCCCGCGCCGCCTTTCTTGCGCCCTACCTGCACGAAGGGCTCGAAGATGCGCCCCTGTTGCCCATAGGCAATGCCTTCGCCGTTATCCTCGACACTGATGATGACCCGCTCCGCATGCCGTCGTGCATGCAGGCGGATACGACCGCCGCTGGCGGTATGGCGGATGGCATTGTGCAACAGGTTGTCCAGCACCCGGTCGAGTTGGGCGACATCGGCCTGGATACGCGGTAGCGGCGGTTCCAGCTCCGTGATCAACTCGATCTGCTTGTTCGCCGCTGGCTCGGCAAAGCGATGTTGTGCACGTTCCAGCAGTTCGTCTATGGCGCAGGGAGCCAGCTCGAGCTTCTGCATCCCGCTCTGGTAGCGGCTGAAGTTGAGCAGGTCGTTGATCAACTGGGTCAGGCGCTGCATTTCCTCGCCGATGGTCTCCAGCAGGTCATGCTCGCGCGCCTCTGGCGGGAACTTGAGCCGCTCGCGCAACAGACCGAAGGCCATGTGCATGCCAGTCACCGGGGTGCGCAACTCGTGGGAAGCGCGCAGCACGAACTCGCTGCGCACGCGTTCGAAGGCGCGCTGCTCGGTTACATCATGCAGCACCATCACTGCGCCAAGTATCGGCCCTTGCGGGTGGCTGACCGGGGTCAGGCTGTAGGCGAGCAGGCGCGTTTCGTCATCGACGTCCATGTTCAGGTCGTCTGGCTGGCGGTCGAGGTTGCCGCCGCGCAGTACCTGCCGTAGCTGCTGTTCCAGTTCCGGGCGCTGCAGGGCTTCGGCCAGGCTGCTGCCGGCGCGGCTGTCGGTCCAGCCCAGCTGGCGCTGCGCCACCGGGTTGAGGTGTTCCAGGCGGCCCTGGCGATCAATGATCAGCAGGCCATCGTCGATGCTGTCCAGCACGGCCTGCAAGCGTTGCTGGCCAGCCAGCAGTTCATCGACGTTGGTGGCCTGGTGCTTGCGCAAGGCATCGGCCATCAGGCCGAAGCGGCGGGTGAGCTGGTTCAGTTCGGTGGCCTGTGTGACCGGCAGGGTGACGTCGAAATCGCCCTTGCCGAGTTGGTCGGCCGCTTTAGCCAATGCTTCGATCGGCTGACCGAAGCGCCGGGCGATGTTGTGCGCAGTGATGAAGCCCAGTACCAGTACCACCAAACCCATCAGGCCGAGTACGCCGCTGACCAGGAGGGCGTGGGCGCGGGTGTGTTCCTCGCTGCGGGTGATGTGCTCCAAGGCCTGCTTGTGGGAATCGATCAGATCGGTGCGGACCTGGTTGAACGCGGCCCCGAGTGGTTGGTCAACGCCCATGCTGCGGGAGGGCGCCGGGCTGTCGCGGTAGGCCTGGAGGAAGGCCTGGTAATTGCTGCTGGCCTTGCTGAAGCCGGTGCGCTCGCCACCTTGGTCCAGGCCTTGGTTCAGCAGGGTCTGGAAGTTGTCTTGCAGCAGCCGCAGGTTTTCCGGGGCGGTCTCGTCATCGAGGATCAGAGTCAACTGTTCGCCAAGGTTCTGGCGCAGCTTCAGCCCTATTTCCAAGGTGTGGGTAGTATCGCGCACCAGTCGCTGCTGCACCGTGGCCATTTGCAGCACGCTGACCAGGCCCAGCAGCAGCCCGAGCAGGGCCACGGTGACCAGCGCCGAAATGCTGAGGAAAAGCCGCGTGCGCAGCTTCATGGGCGGCCATTTCATAGGTTGTACTGCTTGCGCTTGCGGTACAGGGTGGATGCATCGATCCCCAGGGTCTTGGCGGCCTGGTCAAGGGTGTCACTGGCGGCCAGCACCGCGCCAATGTGGGCGCGCTCCAGCTCATCAAGGCTCAGCGCGGCGCCTATGCGAGGGGCGTTACCAGCAGGCTGCTCGCCCATGCCCAGGTGGCTGATTTCCACGCGTTCCTGCGGGCAGATGATACTGGCCCGCTCCACCACGTTACGCAGTTCGCGAATGTTGCCGGGCCAGCGGTAGTTGAGCAGGGCTGTGCGGGCTTCATCACTGAAGCCGCGCGCAGGCCGAGAGTATTCCTTGACGAAGCGGGCGAGAAAGCGGTCGGCCAAGGTCAGGATGTCTTCACTGCGCTCGCGCAGCGGCGGCAGGTGCAAAGTGATGACGTTCAGGCGATACAGCAGGTCTTCGCGGAAACGGCTCTCACGCACCATCTCTTCGAGGTTGAGGTTGGTGGCGGCGAGGATACGCACATCGGCGCGACGGGTGACCGGGTCGCCGACGCGCTCGTATTCCTTGTCCTGGATGAAACGCAGCAGTTTGGGCTGCAAGGTCAGCGGGAAATCGCCGATCTCGTCGAGGAACAGCGTGCCCCCATCTGCCTGGTTGACTCGCCCCAGGGTGCTTTCGCTGGCGCCGGTGAAGGCGCCGCGGGTGTGGCCGAACAACTCGCTTTCCATCAGCTCGGCGTTCAGTGACGGGCAGTTGATGGTCACGCAGGATTTGCGCGCGCGCTTGCTCCAGCCGTGGATGGCCCGGGCCAGTTCACCTTTACCTGTGCCCGACTCGCCAAGGATGAGGATGTTGGCGTCGGTGGTAGCGACCTGGCGGGCGGTTTCCAGTACCGCCATCATGGCCGGGCTGTGCGAGTCGAGGCCGTCCTTGGGTTTGCGCACTTCACCTTCCAGGGCCTCCAGTCGCGCGGAAAGCTGGCGCACTTCCAACTGTTTGGCGGTAGCCAGGCGCAGCTGGTCGGGGCTGCACGGCTTTACCAGGTAATCGGCGGCGCCGGCCTGGATCGCGTCTACCGCCGTATCGATCGCTGAGTGCGCGGTGACGATCACCACCCGCATCCAGGGGGCCTGGATACGCATCTGCGCCAGCACATCGAGGCCGTTGTCCTCGCCCAGGCGCAAATCGAGGAAGCACAGGTCGAATACTTGGCGCTGCAGCAAGGCTTCGGCCTGGGCGGCGCTGTTGGCCGTTGCCACATTGTAGCCCTCGTCCTCCAGGCAGTAGCGGAAGGTGCGCAGGATCGCGGACTCGTCATCCACCAGCAGAATGCGGCCTTGGTTGTCCTGGGCTGACTCCATGTGCTGCGCTCCTTTAGGAAAGATCTTCATTTAGTGTGGGAAAAATCGGGCAAGTTGCATGGTCCATTGTGAAGGAACCTGTCCTTTGCATGCTAGCCACTGGCCAATCAGCGCGTGGAGGCCGCGTTATCCAGATGATTTTCTTAGAGGCGCACGGTGGCACATTGGTTGCGAGGATTTTCAGTTTTTGCCTACAAAAGGAGGCACTGCCATGCGCTTTTCCATCCGAGCCGCCATGTTGGCAGCCACACTGCTACCGGTGTTCACGCCGGTATTCGCCGATCCGGTGCAAGACGCCCGCCTGGAGGGGGCCCTGCAAACTGCCCTGTCGCTGAACCGCATGCTCGACCCGTTCCGTATTCAGGTCGAGGTGGATGGCAAGCAGGCGCGGCTTTCCGGTGAGGTGGAGAACGACGTCGAGCGCCAGCTGGCAGAGCATGTGGCTCTGGCTACCCGTGGCATCGAGCAGGTTGACAACCAACTGCGGGTCAATGCCCAGCTGGTGGAGCGCCCGCTGGCGTTGCGTGCCTACGCCCAGCGCCTGGAGGATGCCACCCTGGCCGCCGTGATCCGTGCTCGGCTGCTATGGAGCCGCATAACCGAGAAGGCACCTATAGATGTACAGAGCAGCGAAGGTGTGGTGACCCTGCGCGGCAAGGTCGACAGTGCCGAGGCCAAGGAGCTGGCCGGCGTGGTGGCGCGCACCACCGAGGGCGTACACCTGGTCAACAACCTGGTCAGCCTCGATACCGCCGCCATGGCCAAGGCCCGGGAAGCTCCGGTTGGGCTGCCGACCGGGCCGCAGCCGAGTGATAGCTGGATCATCGACAAGATCCAGAACAGCTACCGCTTCAGCCGCAACCTCGATGGCCTGAACCTGAAAGTGGCCAGCGAAGAGGGGCTGGTTCGGCTTTCAGGCGAAGTGGTCAGCAGCGAGCAAAAAACCATCGCCGTGGAAATCGCTAGGCAGATCATCGGCGTGCGCGGGGTGGATGCCGACCTGCTCAAGGTGGCGACCAAGATCGAAGGTTGATCGTGCAATTCGCACGACCCCACGGAAGGCATCGTGCAGGATACGTCCCTGTCGATTATCGCCTTTATGTGTAACTACTTGATTTGAAAGGATTTTATTTGATTCAAAAGGCTGGCATGCAGGCTGCAATTACTTATTCAGGTTTGAACAAGAATTACAGCAGGAGGAGCCGGCATGAACTGCCAATCCGTCAACCGCTTGCAGAGCGCCGCACTGCCCCTGCGCCAGGTGTTGTCACTCGGCCTGGCGCTGGTACTGACTTTGGCCGCTGGCCTCTTCTATTACAGCTGGCAGACCGCGCGCCTGGCCGAGCAAGTGGCGGCGCAGACCGCCCTGTTGACGCACATTCAGGCAACCCGTGCCAACACCCTGGTCAAGGCCGCCGACCCGCTGCCAACCGGCCAGGCCAGTGCGTCACCGGGCACCTTGGAAAATGTCGTACCCCAGGACCGCTGGGTGTTCTGACCGCCGGTTGAACCGATTCCGAAAAAGAAAGGAGAACCACCATGCTGAGTTGGGCTATCACTTTCCTCATCATCGCCATTGTCGCCGCCGTACTGGGCTTCGGTGGTATCGCGGGCGCTGCCACGGGTATCGCGAAGATTCTGTTCATTGTCTTCCTGGTGCTGTTCGTAGCCTCCTTCTTCTTTGGACGTGGACGAGGTTGAAGATGGGCAGGAAGCGTTGGACAGCCCTGGCTGCCGCCCTGTTACTGGGTGGCAGTGCGGCGGCGATGGCGGCCAATGACGGCCAGGTCCGGGTCGACCAGTTGCTCGGCTCGGACCCGGAGTACAGGGGAACCTGGCAGGACACGATCAAAGGCGAGGAACGCCTGCCTGACTGGGTGGTCAATCTGACCGGCAGTTCCCAGCAGCAGATGTCTGCCGTCACCGAAGACGGCGACAAGTACCTGGTCGGCCCGTTGTGCGAAGGCCAGGACAACTGCACCTACAAGCGCCTGATCGTGGCGTTCAGCTGGGACAAGGATGATGCCTACGGGATGCTCGTGGAGGTGCCCGAAGGTCTGCCGAACGACAAGTCGCCCACCCGCCACGCGCAGTACCGCTGGCTGGGTGAGCCGGATGACGGCATGAAGGCAATGCTGCAGGAGCAGCTCAAGCGTGACCCGAACTGGTACTGAGCGTTTGTAGCCGGTACGGATGAAAGGTCATGCACTGTCACGTAATAGAAGCTGAACCTGTCTATATTTCAGCCTTCTATGATGCGCCGCCCCGAGGAGGGGCTGCACATGACCAAGGGGCCGGGCTGTTCTGATTGTTGCAGGATCGGAGTGGCCTAGGGGTACAGGGAGTGCCTCCAGCCATGGGCCGGGTCAGGAACGGCGGAATCGGAAGTTTCAGGTCGGCGGTGCCATAGGGGCATCTGACCAGACCTGACTTCCGAGGAGCCATGTAGGAAACGTCTCTTCCCTGCGCGATTTCCTCTTCGAGACACATTTTGTCTCGACCGCACATCAATTTTTTTCGATCAGCTCGGCGCTTGTTCAAGTGGCATTTCGGCCATTCGGATTGTCGAACAAGCCATCGCCCCTGTTCTTTTTACCCTGCCAAATCTGCCTAAATATGGCGGTTTGGTCTTGTTCGGGATTCCGAACGTTGTAAATCAAGCACTTGCGAACCTCTCGTTCTGGTCAGAAACGTTATGCATAAACGGCATGGGCCATGCGCTTCAGGCATTAGATTTCCCCCTTTGCCATCGCAATAGTTGCCGCCTTTTTCGCCGGCCGAGCGCCCTGTCGCTCGCCTGCGGTGTCCTTACATGAAGTCGCCGGACGGAAGCAGCTGCTGCCCGTGACCTAGCCAACGGCTCTGTTACGCGCGTTTCCGTTGGGTGCCCATGACCACTAGAACAAAGGGTAAAGACATGAAGAAGGCAAAACTGAGCCTCGCCTGGCAGATCGTCATCGGTCTGGTCCTGGGTGTTGCAATCGGCGCTCTACTGAATCATTTCAGTGCAGAAAAGGCATGGTGGATCAGCAACGTCCTCCAGCCCGCTGGTGACATCTTCATTCGCCTGATCAAGATGATCGTCGTCCCGATCGTGATTTCGTCGCTGATCGTGGGTATCGCCGGGGTTGGCGACGCGAAGAAACTGGGCAGCATCGGCCTGAAGACCATCATCTACTTCGAAGTGGTGACCACCATCGCCATCGTCGTCGGCCTGGTGTTGGCCAACCTGTTCCACCCGGGCGCCGGCATCGACATGAGCACCCTGGGTACAGTGGACATCTCCAAGTACCAGGCTACCGCGGCCGAGGTGCAGCATGAGCATGCGTTCATCGAAACCCTGCTGAACCTGATCCCGTCGAACATCTTCGCAGCGCTGATGCGTGGCGAAATGCTGCCGATCATCTTCTTCTCGGTGATGTTCGGCCTGGGTCTGTCGAGCCTGCAGGCAGAGCTGCGCGACCCGCTGGTGCGTACTTTCCAGGCGGTTTCCGAGACCATGTTCAAGGTCACCCACATGATCATGAACTACGCCCCTATCGGCGTGTTCGCCCTGATCGCCGTGACCGTGGCCAACTTCGGGTTCAGCTCGCTGCTGCCGCTGGCCAAGCTGGTGGTACTGGTGTACTTCGCCATCGCCTTCTTCGCCTTCATGGTGCTGGGCCTGGTTGCCCGCCTGTTCGGCTTCTCGGTGATCAAGATCATGCGCATCATGAAAGATGAGCTGATTCTCGCTTACTCCACCTCCAGCTCGGAAACCGTGCTGCCGCGCGTGATCGAGAAGATGGAGAAGTACGGTGCGCCGAAGTCGATCTGCTCGTTTGTGGTACCGACCGGCTACTCGTTCAACCTCGACGGCTCGACCCTGTACCAGAGCATCGCGGCCATCTTCATTGCCCAGCTGTACGGTATCGATCTGTCGTGGAGCCAGCAGCTGCTGCTGGTGCTGACCCTGATGGTCACCTCCAAGGGTATCGCTGGCGTACCGGGTGTTTCTTTCGTGGTGCTGCTGGCCACCCTGGGCAGCGTGGGTATCCCGCTGGAAGGCCTGGCCTTCATCGCCGGTGTCGACCGCATCATGGACATGGCCCGTACCGCCTTGAACGTTGTGGGCAACGCCCTGGCAGCCCTGGTCATCGCGCGCTGGGAAGGCATGTACGACGCCGCCAAAGGCGAGAAGTACTACGCCTCGCTGATGGCCGGCAAGCAGGAAGCGGCCATGGTTGGCGAAGCTGCCAAGCGCTGAGCCTGACTGCTGTTTGACCAAAAGCCCCGACTTGTCGGGGCTTTTTGTTGCCTGTGAGATCTTGGGAGCCAATTGCGAACCCTTGTAGGAGCGGCCTTGTGTCGCGAAAGGGCCGCAGAGCGGCCCCGGCAATTTGTGCAGCGGAGCTGAAATCTTGGGGGGCGCTGCGCACCCCTTTCGCGACACAAGGCCGCTCCTACAAAGGATCGCGATCGCCAGTCACAGGCCCCGATACGCTATCATTCGGGCATTTTTCAGGGGGAACACACGGATGCTCAACGGCCTTTGGCTTGGCTTTTTCCTGGTGGCGGCAGTGTCCGCCCTGGCCCAATGGCTGGTAGGCGGCAACGCCGGCATCTTCGCGGCGATGGTCGAGAGCATCTTTGCCATGGCCAAGCTGTCGGTCGAGGTGATGGTGCTGCTGTTCGGCACGCTGACCCTGTGGCTGGGCTTTCTCAAGATCGCCGAGAAGGCTGGCATCGTCGAGTGGCTGGCCAAGGTGCTCGGCCCGCTGTTTGCCCGGCTGATGCCGGAAGTTCCGCCCGGCCACCCGGCCCTGGGCCTGATCACCATGAACTTCGCCGCCAACGGCCTGGGGCTGGACAACGCCGCCACGCCGATCGGCCTGAAGGCCATGCGCGCGCTGCAGGAGTTGAACCCCAGCAGTACCACGGCGAGCAACGCGCAGATCCTGTTCCTGGTGCTCAACGCATCGTCGTTGACCCTGCTGCCTGTGACCATCTTCATGTATCGGGCCCAGCAAGGTGCGGCGGACCCGACCATGGTGTTCCTGCCAATCCTGCTGGCCACCAGCGTCTCCACCTTGGTCGGCCTGCTGTCGGTGGCAGTGATGCAGCGCCTGCGCCTGTGGGACCCGGTAGTGCTTGCCTACCTGATTCCCGGTGCCTTGCTGCTGGGCGGCTTCATGGCCTTTCTCGGCACCCTTTCGGCGGCCGCGCTGGCCAGCCTGTCGTCGATCCTGGGCAACCTCACGTTGTTTGGCGTGATCACCCTGTTCCTGGTGATCGGCGCCTTGAAGCGGGTCAAGGTGTATGAAGCCTTTGTCGAAGGCGCCAAGGAAGGTTTCGATGTGGCCAAGGGCCTGTTGCCTTACCTGGTGGCGATGCTGGTGGCGGTGGGTGTATTGCGGGCCTCAGGCGCCCTGGAGCTGGCCTTGGACGGTATTCGTCATGCGGTGACTGGGCTGGGCCTGGACACCCGCTTCGTCGAGGGCTTGCCCACGGCGCTGGTCAAACCGTTCTCCGGCAGTGCGGCGCGGGCGATGCTGATCGAGACCATGCAGACCCACGGTGTGGACAGCTTCCCGGCGCTGGTGGCAGCGACGATTCAGGGGAGTACCGAAACCACCTTCTACGTGCTGGCGGTTTACTTTGGTGCGGTGGGTATCCAGCGCGTGCGCCATGCCGTCGGCTGCGCCTTGCTGGCGGAGTTTTCCGGTGTGATCGCGGCGATCTTCGTCTGTTACTGGTTTTTCGCCTGACCTTTTTGGGGCCGCTTTGCGGCCCATCGCCGGCAAGCCAGCTCCCACCTTGACCTCACAGACTTCAAGGCATGCGAAGTACCTGTGGGAGCTGGCTTGCCGGCGATGAGGCCCTGACAGGAGATAGAACCGGGCCTGACTCAACGGACAGATGGTGGTTGTGTACTACCCGCCTGTGCAATGGTCCAACTCACCACCTGCCCGGTCAGCTGGTCGCAGGCCTTCCCGAAACCGGCAACTACTGCTGACACCTGCTTGTCGGCCAGCGGCTGGCGAATTTCGAAGCGTTTGCTGGCCAGAATGCGTTGGTTGCGGCCTTGAACCAGGCGTGCGTCATAGCGGATCACCACCTCCACCGCCCCGCCCGCGCGGTATTCGGTCTGGAATGCCTGCAGCTCGCCAGCCAGCTCGTAGTCGGCCTGCAGGTTGCTGTCGTCGGCACTCAGGCGCTGTACCTGGCCGTCACGCTGGAAACCGTCTAGCAGCCGGTTGCGCAGCAGCACCGGCACTGCGTCGCTCCAGCGCGCACCCTTGTAGCTGCTGACCACATCGCCCTGGGGAATCACGGCAATCCGTGGCCCGGCCAGCACTTCGCTGGCCAGCGGCTTGTTCAGGCGCAATGACCAGTCCAGCGCCGGCGCTGTGCGACCGGGCTGGTTCACCGGCAGACGGTACAGGTCGACGGGCTCGCTCTGCGGCAGGATCGAGCAGGCGCTGGCCAGGCTCAGTGCGGCCGCCAGGGCCAACGGGCGCGGCGACGGTTTCATGGTTGGAACTCCTTGTTGTTGTCGCGGCCGAGCAGGTAGCCGCTAGGGTCGGCCTCCAGTTGCCGGGAAATGCCTTTGAGTGCGTTTAGGGTTTCGCGTAGCTCGCGAATCGCCGGGGTCAGCTGGTTCAGGCCCTGGGCACCGTCGCCGATGGCTTCGCGGTTGTCCTCGAGCAGGCGGTTGATGGTGGCGGTGCTCCCGGCCAGTGACTGCATGGCCTGCTCGGCGCTGCCGATTGCCTGCTTGCCTTCGCTGCCCAGCAGGCCGTTGGCATTGCGCATCAGTGCCTGGGTTTCGGCCAGGGTGGCGCTGGCCTGCTTGCCCACCTGCACCAGTTGCTCGATGGCCTGGGTGATGCTGCCGTGCTGGCCAGCGAAGGCGCCGGTGGTCTTGTCGAGGTTGGACAGGGTGTTGCTGAGGTGGCCGATGTTGTCCTCGGAAAACATCTGGTTGGCGTTATGCAGCAGCAGGTTGATGTTGGTCACCAGGTCGCTGCTGTCATTGAGCAGGCGCGAGATTGGCGAGGGCGATGCGATGATCACCGGCAGCTTGCCGTCCTTGCCTTTCAACTCGGGGCTTTGCGGGGTGCCCCCGCTGAGCTGGATGAACGAGTTGCCGGTCACGCCGGCCAGGGTGAGCTTGGCCTGGGTGTCTTCCTTCACCGGGGTGTCGGCGCTCAGGCGCACCCGTGCCAGTACCCGGCGCGGGTCTTTCGGGTCCAGGCGCAGGGTGGACACATCGCCTACCTTGATGCCGTTGTACTGCACCGGGCTGCCGCGGGACAGGCCGGAGACGGCTTCGTTGAACACCACTTCGTAGTCCTTGAAGGCGTCGTCGACACTCGACTTGGCCAGCCACAGGCCGAACAGCATGGCGCCGGCCACCACCAGGACGGTGACCAGGCCGATAAGAACGTGATGGGCTCGGGTTTCCATTGCTCAGCGCTCCTGCCCGGCACGGGTGGCGGCCTGCTCGGCCGCGCGCCCGCGTGGGCCATGAAAGTATTCTTGAATCCAGGCGTCGTTGGTCTGCTCGACCTCGGCCAGCGGGCCGGCCACCAGGACCTTCTTCTGCGACAGCACGGCGATGCGGTCGGTAATGGTGTACAGGGTGTCGAGGTCGTGGGTGATGAGGAACACCGACAGGCCCAGGGCGTCACGCAGGGTAAGGATCAACTGGTCGAAGGCGGCGGCACCGATCGGGTCCAGGCCGGCGGTGGGTTCGTCGAGGAACAGGATGTCAGGGTCCAGTGCCAGTGCCCGGGCCAGCGCGGCGCGCTTGATCATGCCCCCGGACAGCGAGGCCGGGTATTTGTCGGCGGCCGAGATTGGCAGCCCGGCCAAGGCCAGTTTCACCCCGGCCAGGTGCTCGGCATCGGCGCGGGACAGCCCGGCGTGCTCGATCAGCGGCAATGCCACGTTTTCGGTGACGGTCAGCGAAGAGAACAGCGCGCCCTTCTGAAACAGCACGCCGAAGCGCCGTTCGACCAGTGAGCGCTGCTCTTCGCGCAGGCCGGCCAAGTCCTGGCCGAACACCTTGATCTGCCCTTCGTCGGGCCGCCGCAGGCCAACGATGCTGCGTAGCAGCACCGACTTGCCGCTGCCCGAACCGCCGACCACGGCGAGTATCTCGCCGCGATACAGGTCGAGGTCGAGGTTTTCGTGCACGCTCTGGCGGCCGAAGCGGTTACAGATGCCGCGGGCCTCGATCACACGTTCCTGGCCACTCACCAGCCCATCTCCATGAAGAACAGCGCAGCCACCGCATCCAGCACGATGACCACGAATATCGACTGCACGACCGCCGAGGTGGTGTGCGCGCCCACCGATTCGGCGCTGCCGCTGACCTTGAAGCCTTCCAGGCAGCCGATGGCGGCGATCAGGAAGGCGAAGAACGGTGCTTTTGCCAGGCCGACCAGGAAGTGCTGCACGCCGATGTCGCTTTGCAGCAGCGACAGGAACATGGCTGGCGAGATGTCCAGTGTCAGCGCGCACACCACCGCGCCGCCGACGATGCCGCAGATCATCGCGATGAAGGTCAGCAAGGGCAGCGAAATCAACAGCGCCAGTACGCGCGGCACCACCAGCAGCTCCATGGGGTTCAGGCCCAGGGTGCGGATGGCGTCGATTTCCTCGTTGGCCTTCATCGAGCCGATCTGCGCGGTGAACGCGCTGGCGGTGCGGCCGGCCATGAGGATGGCGGTCAGCAGCACGGCGAACTCTCGCAGGAACGAGAATGCCACCAGGTCGACGGTGAAGATGGTCGCGCCGAAATCGGCCAGCACCGTGGCGCCGAGGAAGGCCACCACCGCGCCCACCAGGAAGGTCAGCAGGGCGACGATCGGCGCGGCGTCCAGACCGGTCTGTTCGATGTGCGCCACGACCGGGGTAAAGCGCCAGCGATGGGGTTGCAGGGCACGGCGCAGCAGGGTTTCGAGGATCAGGCCAACGAAGCCGAGCACCTGCAGGGTGTCTTGCCACAAGGTGCCAACGGCGCAGCCGATGCGCTCTAGTAGCAACAGCAGCACGTTACGCTCGGGTTCCTTGACCGGAATGCAGTAGTCCTGCACCGAGCAGTAGACATTCTTGAGCAGGGCGCGGCTGGCTTCGGGCAGGCCATCGGTGCAGCGGGACAGGCGTTCGGAGCCGAGCAGTTCGGCCAGCAGCGAGGCACCGGCGGTATCCAGGCGTCCCAGTTGGCTAAGGTCGGCGACGGTATCGGCAGCATATTGCGCCCGCAGGCGCTTGCTCTCACGCTTGAGGCTGGCGTAGTGCGCCAGGGTCCAGTCACCGGTAATGCGCAGGCAAGCCGGTTGGCTACTGGTGTCCAGGGTGGCGCTGGGGGTGGTCATCGGCTCCATGCTACTGACTCGGCGCTAAGGCTTAGGGCCTGATCATAGCGCAGCGGGCATGGGCTGTTTGGTGATTATGTGCTGTCTTCACGGACCTTGGGGGCCGCAAAGGGGCCCCCTTACACTCACCCTGCGGGCGCGTCATCGACCACCTTGAAGCGCAGCACACCGATGACCTGCCCATCCTCTGTCAGTACCCTCACCTGCCACTTGCCCACCGGGTTCGGCGGGAAGTTCTGCTTGTGGGTCCAGGCCCGGTAGCCTTCCTTGCGCCCGCCATGGATGTCCAGGGCAATGCGATCAACTTCCTGGCCGTCCTTTTGCCACACGTGATAGATCCGCTCGTTCAGGCCGCGTGGCGCGTTGATCGCGGTGTAGGCGTACAGGCCGCTGCTACGGATGCGGCTGGCGGCAATTTCGTGCAGCGAATCGCCCGGCTGGCGGTTCAGCACTTCGGTACTGACCGCCACTTCGGTCATCCACAAGGTTGCTGGTGGCACCCAGGAGCGCAGAAGCCAGCCCCCGCCGCCGACCGACAGGGTGACCAGCACCAGGGCCACGGCACGGCGCCAGTTGTTGATCGGGAAGCTGCTGGCAAGGCTGGGAAACGACAGGGCCATGGCTGCGATCAGGGCCAGCTTGAAGCTTTGCGCGGTGGTCAGGTGCAGGATGATCGGCAGCGCGGTCAGCAGGGCGGCGAACAGGGTCAGGGTATGCAGCGCCAGGAACAGCCAGCGCCTCGGTGCCAGCCACTTGTAGTACAGCGGATCGATGATCGAAATCAGCCCGGCGGCACCAAGCAGGCCGGTGAACACCAACTGGCCGCTGTTCCAGGTGGTGGTGATGAAGAAGAATGGCAGCACGAAGAACAGCGATTCCTGGTGGATCATCTGTGTCGCGTAGCGCAGCAATGGCTGCGGTATTTCGCGGTTGAAGGTGCGCGCGAACAGGCCGGTGAGGGTGTTTTCCAGCATCAGCCAGAGCCAGCTGACCAGCATGAGCACAGCTACCCAGCTGGCAAGGCCAGCCTGACGGTCGACCAGGATGAAACTGCCGATGCCGGAGAGGAAACCGCCGAGCGCGATGATGCCGGGGTAGCGTTTGAGCAGTTCGATGATGCGCTGGACGATGTGGGGGATTTGGGGCATTGGGGGCTACAACAGAAAGGATATGGTGGCTGTGCCGGCTTCTTCGCGGGTGAACCCGCTCCCACAGGGACCGCGTTGCGATACCCGCGAAGGGGCCGGTACTGGCAAAAGGATACCGCCGATTCACCGCTAGCGTGTAGCACCGCTCGGTTTTTCCGGACCGTGGCGACGCCAGCGCAACAGCCCCGCTGCCAGGATCAGCCCCGATAGCAAGGCAACCAGCCCATAGAGTTCATCATAGCCAAGCAACGGCTTTTCGATACGCACATAGCCATCTTCCTTGAGCAGTTCCTTCAGCGCCTCGTTGGCCTGCGCCAGGCTGACCTGCCGCAGCTTGCGCACCGGGTTGGCGAAGCGTCCGTCGCTATAGTCGTTCAGCGCGCCCCAATAGTAGTCGGCCAAGGCACTGTTGCCCTGGGTGCTCCAGCTTTCCTTGGCGACGCTGGCGTACTTGATGCGCTCGAAGGTGTCCGGGTCGAGGCCTTCCTTGCGCAGGTGATCGAACAATTTCTGCATCACCTCGACCGCCTGGTCGATGTCCTCGCGCTCCAGGTCGGCATTGAGGCTTAGCAGGCCAGTGTCGCCGAAGCTCTCGCGTTGTGCCGAAGGGCCGTAGGACAACCCGTTGCGCAAGCGCAGCTGGTCATACAGCGCCCAATCCAGGTAGTGCGACAGCAGGTCGAGGGTGGCCTGATGGTCGTTGTCCAGCACCGGCTCGACGAACAGCCAGTGCAGCTTGACGCTGTCGCCCAGCCAGCCGCGGGTCAGGTCGCGGCGCTGTTCAGCTTGCTGGCCGATGCTTTCCAGGGTGCGGCGCTCCTCCGGCTCGGTGGCGGGCAATTCGCCAAAGGTACGCTCCAGGTAGGCCGGCAGCAGGCGGTCGAGGCCGCCGACCACTATCAGGGTCATGTTGTTGGCCGCGTACCAGCGGTCACGCAAGGTGTTCACCTGCTCCAGGGTCATGTCGTCGAGGTTGGAGCGCTCCGGGCATTTCAGGCCTAGCTCGGTGGCCAACTGGTCGCTGGCGGGGTGGCCGATGTCCTGGCGGTCGAGCCAGCGCTGCAGGTGGCCATAATGGCCGCCATCTTCACGCTCGATGATGCGCTTGGCGGTGGCCAGGGCCTTGGCATCTATGCGGGTTTCGTGGATCACCGCCAGTAGCAGGTCGAGGACTTTGCGCTGGTTGCGCGCCGGGGCTTCGATGACGAAGGTGGTGTCGGCGCTGCTGGTGTAGGCGTTCCACTCGCCGCCCAGCGATTGCAGGCGCTCTTCCAGGCCACCCTCGCCGGTTGCGTCGATGCCGCTGAACAGCAGGTGCTCGAGCAGGTGCGGCAGCTCTTTCTGCTCGCAATTGAAGTCATCCAGGCCGACGCCGACCACCAGGCGAATCGCTACATGGTCACGTTCATAGCCGTTTTTCAGGATGACCTGCAGGCCGTTGGGCAACAGGTAACCTTCAACTCGCGAGCGGTCGAGGGCGAATGAGGGCAGGCTGCAGATCAGCAGGCAAACGAACATCAGGCAACGCATGGGCGAGCTTGGGTCCTCAGGTAGGCGAAATCACGGCAGGCGGGCTTCGTCCGGCACGCTGTCGAGCATCAGCCCGCCCGTGTCCGAGCCGCCCAGTACCACATAGGCACTGCTACAGAACAAAGAGTTCAACCGTTTCATGTCGGCGATCAGCTCCAAGTGTAGCGAACTGGTCTCGATACTTTGCACTACCTTGCGCTGCAGGCGGCTGACATGGGCGTGGGCAAGGCGCCGTTCCTGGGCGCGAAATCGGCGTTTTTCCCGCAGCAGCAGACGGGCGCTTTCCGGGTCGGCACTGAGAAACACCGACAAGCCCAGGCGCAGGTTGGCCAGAAGCTGTTCCTGCAAGCCGGTGAGTTCTTCCAGGCCCACCTGGGAGAACTCCCGGCGCTGGCTGGTTTTCTGCTGCTGGACCTTGCGCAGCATACGCTCGATCAGGTCGCAGGCCAGCTTGAGGTTGATCGCCAGTTCGATGATTTCTGCCCAGCGGCGGTTGTCCTGTTCGCTGAGGCCTTCACGTGAAATCTGCGCCAGGTACAGCTTGATCGCGCTGTACAAGGCTTCGGCGTCCTCGCCAAGGGCGCGGACCTGTTGCGGCAAGGCGGCCTGGGTACCGCGCAGGGCACCGAGCATGGCTTCGAGCAGGCTGTCGACGATATCGCCCAGGCGCAGGGTTTCGCGGGAGGCGTTGGCCAGGGCCAGGCTGGGTGTTTCCAGCGCCGAGGTGTCGAGATGGCGCGGGCGAATCTGGCCGTTGCCGTTTTCCCGTTCGGGTAGCAGGGTGTTGCACAGCCGGCCCATAGGTTTGACCGTGGGTAGCATGATCAGGCAACGCAGCGTGTTGTAGAGCAGGTGGAAGCCGATGACCAGCTCCTGTGGGCTGAAGCTCAGTGAGTCCATCCAACCCACCAGCGGGTGCAGCACTGGGATGATCAGCAGCAGGCCGATCAGCTTGTACAGCAGGCTGCCCAGGGCCACACGGCGTCCAGCGGCGTTCTGCATGCTGGTGCTGATGAAGGCCAGCAATCCGCTGCCGATGTTGGCGCCCACCACCAGGCCGATAGCCACCGGCAGGCTGATCACTTCGGCGCCGGCCAGTGTCGCGGTGAGCAGCACGGCGGCCAGGCTGGAATAGGAAATCATGGCGAACAGTGCGCCGACCAGGGCGTCGAGCATGATGTCGCCGGTCAGCGAAGCGAACAGCACCTTTACGCCCTGGGCGTGGGTAATCGGTGTAGCTGCCTGCACGATCAGCTCCAGTGCCAGGATGATCAGGCCAAGCCCGATGCCTACTCTGCCCAGCTGCCCCGCCCGCGTCTGCTTGCGCGAGAGGAAGAAGATCACACCCAGGAAGATCAGCAGCGGCGACAGCCAGGACAGGTCCAGGGTCAGCACCCGGGCCATCAGCGCGGTACCCACGTCGGCGCCGAGCATGATTGCCAAGGCCGGGGTCATGGCCATCAGACCTTGGCCGACGAACGAGGTGACCAACATGGCTGTGGCGTTGCTGCTTTGCACCAGGGCTGTGACCAGAATGCCTGCGACGAACGCGAGCGGGCGTTTGCTCATGTTCTGGCTGATGATGCGCCGCAGGCTCGAGCCGAATACCCGGAGTATGCCGGTACGCACGATGTGGGTGCCCCAGACCAGAAGCGTAACGGCCGAGAGCAGGTTGAGCAGGGTCAGCATGGCGACGGCCCCCTGTTGCATCGGCCCAGAGGGCCAAGAGACGAAGCGTGAGCGTTTGAAGAATTTTCAGTGCTCACTCAAAGCTTTAGTTGTTTTGCGGAGCTGTCGCCAGCTTCGCATGGCTGTCATTTGTTTGAAATACGGCGGAAATGAAAAAAGGGCCCGAAGGGCCCTTTGTCCTGCACTTCCTGATCTTATTGACCCGGAATGTCCTTGCGCAGTTTCACTGGCTCGTGCTCTTTGCCGTTCTTGCGGGCCAAGGCAGTTCGCATGCGGATGTTGATGGCTTCCACCGCCAGCGAGAACGCCATGGCGAAGTAGACATAGCCTTTAGGCACATGTACGTCGAAAGATTCGGCGATCAGCACGGTACCGACCACGATCAGGAACGAAAGTGCGAGCATCTTCAACGAAGGATGTTTGTCGATGAAATCGCTGATGGTGCCGGCGCACAGCATCATCACCAGCACGGCGACGATGATCGCGGCGATCATCACCGGTACGTGGGACACCATGCCCACCGCCGTGATCACCGAGTCCAGCGAGAACACGATGTCGATGATGGCGATCTGGATGATGGTGTAGAAGAACTTGCCACCCGCGCCTTTCGGTTCTTCCGGGTTTTCGTCCTCGCCTTCCAGGCCGTGATAGATCTCTTGCGAGCTTTTCCACAGCAGGAACAGGCCACCAAAGAACAGGATCAGGTCCCGCCCGGAGATGCCCTGGCCCATGACCACGAACAGGTCGGCGGTAAGGCGCATGACCCAGGTGATCGACAGCAGCAGCATGATACGAGTGACCATGGCCAGGGCCAGCCCGAAGATCCGGGTGCGCGGCTGCATGTGCTTGGGCATGCGGCTGACCAGAATCGAGATCATGATGATGTTATCGATACCGAGGACGATCTCAAGCGCGGTAAGGGTAAAAAAGGCAACCCAGATTTCCGGGCTGGTCAGCCATTCCATGTGTCTTCCTTCGAACGGTAAAGGCGACGCGCCCGGATCCGGGCGCGTCGCGTTAGGGAAATACGTGTTTATTAAAGACTACTGAACAGCGGGAAAATCCCCATCAGCAGCGCGGCGAGCATTATGCACAGGCACACCAGCACTGCCCACTTCAAGGTGAAGCGCTGATGATCGCCGAACTCGATCCCGGCCAGGGCCACCAGCAGGTAGGTGGAGGGTACCAGGGGGCTTAGCAGGTGTACCGGCTGCCCGACGATCGACGCACGGGCCATTTCCACCGGGCTGATGCCATAGTGGCTGGCAGCTTCGGCCAGCACCGGCAGCACGCCATAGTAGAACGCGTCGTTAGACATGAAGAAGGTGAACGGCATGCTCACGATCGCGGTTATCACCGCGAGGTATGGGCCCAACGCCTCGGGGATGACCGACAGCAGGCTCTTGGACATGGCGTCGACCATGCCGGTGCCCGACAGGATGCCGGTGAAGATGCCGGCGGCAAAGATCAGCCCGGTGACCGCCAGCACGCTGCCGGCGTGGGCGGCGATGCGGTCTTTCTGCTGCTGCAGGCACGGGTAGTTGACGATCATGGCGATGCTGAAGGCGATCATGAACAGCACGGGCAGCGGTAACACGCCGGCAATCAGCGCGACCATTAGGGCAGCGGTCAGGGCACCGTTGAAGTACAGCAATTTTGGCCGGCGCGCGTCCGGGTACTGCGAAACGGTAATTTCGCTGTGGTCGATGTCGTCGGTGGGCAGGTGCAACTCGCCCAGGCGGGCACGTTCGCGCTTGCCGTACATGTAGGCGATGGCCAGGATCGCCAGCACACCGAACAGCATGGCGGGGATCATCGGCACGAAGATGTCCGACGGGTCCACGTGCAGGGCGCTGGCGGCGCGGGCGGTCGGGCCACCCCAGGGGGTCATGTTCATTACCCCGCCGGCGAGAATGATCAGGCCGGCCATGATCCGCGGGCTCATGCCCAGGCGGCTGTACATTGGCAGCATGGCGGCGCAGCAGATCATGTAGGTGGTGGCGCCGTCACCGTCGAGCGAGACCACCAGGGCCAGTACCGCGGTGCCGACGGACACTTTCAGCGGATCGCCCTTGACCAGCTTGAGGATCTTGCGCACGGCCGGGTCGAACAGGCCGGAATCGATCATCAGGGCGAAATAGAGGATGGCGAACATCAGCATCACGCCGGTAGGTGCGAGCTTGCTGATGCCCTCGAGCATCATCGGGCCGATCTTGGCGGAAAAACCGCCGAACAGGGCGAACAGGATCGGTACCAGAATCAACGCGATCAAGGCCGAAAGGCGCTTGGTCATGATCAGGTACATGAAGGTGATGACCATGGCAAAGCCGAGGAAGGTCAGCATGGCAGTACTCCAGGCGTGGCGCGGCGAAAGGAACGTCGATTCGGGCGGATCAGCGCGCTTGGCGCTGTGCAGGGAGCATGCGGAGGGGGGCTACGGAAAGTTGGGCACAGGAATACATCAGAATCACCATTGTTGTTGTTGATTGGGCCGGGCGCGGTGGTTACCGGGTGCCCTGGCTGACCGGTCTTGTGCCGGTAGTGGGGGCTATCCTATGAGGGCAAGCTTTCAGCCAGCTTTCGCCGAAGCAAAGGCGACGAGAGGTAGGTGATGCAGGATGTGACCGAGGGTGGCTGCCATTGTGGCGCCTTGCGTTATCGGTTGGAGGGCGACCTGACGGACATTGCCCATTGCCATTGTTCGATCTGCCGGCGGGTCAGTGGCGGGCTGGTGATGACCTGGCTCACCCTGCCCCGCTCGGGGTTCCGGTGGCTGGCGGGCGAGCCGAACTGCTATGTGGCGCCGGCCAGTTGCAGCCGGTACTTCTGTGGGCATTGCGGGGCGCATGTGGCGTTGGTGACTACACATAGCCCGGAGACGGTGGATGTGACGGTGGCGACGCTGGACCACCCGGAACGGGTCAGGGCCAACCGGCATATCTGGGTGGGTAGCCGGTTGCCTTGGTTGCATCTGGATGAGGATTTGCCTTCGGAGGCCGAGGAGAACCTGTAAGAGATTGTGTTGGTGCTGATGGCCCTATCGCCGGCAAGCCAGCTCCCACAGGTGTCCCACCACCTTCAGACCTATGGTGATCTTGTGGGAGCTGGCTTGCCGGCGATAGGGCCAGTACAGCCATATTTACAACTGCAGGCCTCCTGCAGCCTTGTGCAATGCCCGCAGATGTTCGCCCACTTGCTTCACATTGGCTTCCACCGCCGCAATTTCCTTGGCCCGCGACGGCTCCAGCAGCGCCCTCACCTCTTTGTCCAGGCTCGTGCTCAAGCGCAGCAACTGCGCTTGCCGCTCGCTGCTGACCTGCTGCAGATGCTTGCGCTCCTGCGGCTGCGGCAGCCCGTAGCCCTTGCTGTCGAGCAACTCTGCCGGGCGGCTGAGGAAGCCACTGTTGGCGAGCATTTGTCTGAGGGTCGCATCGGCCTTGCTGACGCTGCCATCCTTCAGCGCGGCGGCGTTCAGGTAACGCTGCTTGACCTCGTCCTGGGCCAGCAGCAGTTGCCGGCGCAAGCTGGCCTGTTCAAGCAGCAGCAAGGCGGCGCTGGTACGCAGGTCGGCCTGGGCGAACCAGGCCCGCCGTTGCTCGGCGTCCAGGGCCAGCCAGTCCTCGACCTTGTCCTGCTTTATTGGCAACTGCTTCTTCAACACCTCGAACATGGCCTGGTAACGGTCACGGTAGGAGTCGAAGCGATAACCCAGGCGCAACGCTTCGCGGGGGTCGTCGAGCACACTGGTGTCGGCAAGTCCCCTGCCCTTGAGCACAGCCAGCAAGCCATTGGGCATGATGCTGTCGAGGTCGTTCAGGCGCGGGTTGGCGGTGCCGCTGCGCAGCAGCTTCAACGACTCTACTGCGCAATTGTTGGACAGGAACCAGTAGTTGCCATCGTAGCTCCAGTGCATTTCGGCGGCCTGACGCACCAGGTTCTCGATCTCGTCGCGGTCGAGCCGCAAGGGCACCGAGGCCAGGCTGCGCAGTTCGGTCTTGGTGTACTCGTCGATCACCTGGCCCAGCGGCAGCACGAACAGGCGCGAGGGGTAGGCGCCGACCAGGCCGTCCCAGCTGGAAAGTTGCACATCGTTGACGAAGGCACGGTACGACAGCACCAGGCTCTGGTCGAGGTCCAGGCGGCAGTCCGGCCCGCGTGGGCGGCCCGGCTTGCAGATCACCAGGCGCAGCATGCTGTGGCCCCAGCGGCTGACCAGGTTCTGGTTGGCTTCGGCCAGCAGGTAGTCCACCTCATAAACCCGCTCAGGGTCGATTTCGCCCAGCGGTTGGCGGGCGAAGTCGCTGCCGGCATTGATGAACGGCAGGCCCTTGGCGCAGCTGTCCTGCTGCGGTGCCCAACCGAAGTGTTTACGCAGGTACTGGTTCAGCGCCGGACGGCGGCAGCCGTAGCTCGGGTCGAGGAGGAAGTACTCCATATTGACCGCGATGTACTCCTTGGGGCTGCTCAGTTCATAGCTGTCGGGGCTGCGCACGAACTGGCCGTTGTGCTGCTCGCGCTCGCCGCGTCGGCCCACGTACTGCTGCCAGCCGGCCAGGTCAAGCAGGCGTGGGTCGTCGCTGAGGGTGAAGCGGCGCTCGGCCTGGCCACGGCATGCTTCGGGCAGGCCGACCTTGCCCAACGTACCTTGCTGGCGCTTGCAACGGGCGATCAGCGCGTTCTCGGCGTTGGGCCACAGCCGGGCACGGTCATAGATATGGGTGAGTTCGTGCAGCACGGTGGCCAGCAGTTCTTCTCGCACCGTGCCATGCGGGCGGTTGGTGCGTTCGGTGGCCGCACTGCCATCGGTGAGGCTGGGCAGCAGGCGGCGATTGAGTTCGAGGGTAGAGACCAGCGATGCCTGGCCATAGGCGTCGGCAGGCATGTTGTCGCTCCAGCTGACACGCACGCGGCGGTTCAGCTGTTGCTTGAAGCTGGGGGGCAGCTTGCCCATGGCTTCGTCGAGCAGAGCCTGAGTGGCCAGGGCCTGCTGTGAGTCAAGGCCGGACGCCTGCAGCTCGAGCTGCAGGTCGGCCAGGGCGGGCGTGCCGAGCAGCGTCAGGGCGCAGCCGAGCAGCCAGGCGCGCACGCGGTTCACAGCGCGAGGATGGCTTCAGCCAGTACCTGGTCGCTGGCGTCACGCGCTTGCGGCACGCGCTCGCGCAGGGTGTTGAAGGCGGCCTCGAGCTGGGCGCCGCGGATCTCACCGTTGCTTGCGACAAAGCTGGCGGCGTCGTCATGGGCTTCGCGCACCACTTTGGAATCGCGGATCGAGGTGGTGGTGTCAGAGGTGAAATCGATCGAACGGCCAAAGGCGCGCACGATGATATTGCTGGTGGCCACCAGGGTCTGTGCCTGGGCCAGGTCGGCCAGCAGCAGCATGCCGAGGGTAGCGGCAATCAGCGGTTTACGCATGGAGCATCTCCGAAAAATACAGGGAGTCAGATTTAATTATTGGACGAGAATTGCTTGCGCCAGTTCCAGATCGCCGACGGTATGCCGTGCGCAATTGTGGCGTAATGATTCCAGTGCTGCCTCCAGCCGTGCACCGCGGATCTGGCCGTCGCTGGCGACGAAGGCAGCGGCATCGTCCTGGGCCTGGCGGACCAGTTTGCGGTCGAACGGTGCGCTGGTGACCTGGCTGGTGACATAGCCGGTGATGACCAGGCTTTGCGTAGTGGTATCCATGGCATGGGCGCTGGCCATGCCAATAACGGAGAACAGCAACGGCAACAGATAACGCATGGGCTCTACAACAGCTGGAAACGTGGGCGGCAATGGTGAGTACGGCTGTGCTGGTGGTGGCCAGCACAGCTGAACGGCTCAGGCGGGGTCAGAGCGCCAGAATGGCCTGGGCCAGTTGCGCGTCGCTGGCCTGCAGGGTTGGCATCTGCGAGCGGATGTGCAGGAAAGCGCTTTCCAGCTTGGCACCGCGGATGTCGCCCTGGCTGCCAACGAAGCTGGCGGCGTCGTCACGGGCGGCCTGGACGATCTTGTCGTCACGGAACGAGGAGGAAATATCGGAAGTGGCATCGGTGGACGCGGCCACTGCGCCAACGACGGCGTCGGTGGTTACAACGAAGCTGGTGGCGTTTGCGGTGCCGGCCAGGCTCAGCATCAGGGCGGCGCCAATCAGGTATTTACGGGACATGATCGTGGACTCCTGGACTAGGGTCGGGTGGTTCTGCTTTATCGGACGCTCGCACAGCTCGTCGCGGTACTTTTCAACAGTGCGTTCTACCAGACTGTTACGCCAAGCGTATCACGCGCCGGTGTTTCTGGATGTTAATGAACAGCGCACCAATAAACTGTTATGGTCTGTTTTATGATTTTTAAAACTGTACAGGTACGCTTGTAAAAGGCTCTGGCATGCCGCCTGCAAACAAAAAACCCGTCACAGTCACCTGCAACGGGTTTCGGGAATTCGCGGTGCCGGCCGAAGCCGGCAAGCCGGAGCTTAGCGCCAGAATGGCTTGCTCAGCTCTTCGTAACGCTGCGACTCGCTGATACCGGCGTCGGCCAGCAGGCGGGCGTCCAGGCGAGCCAGTTGACGGCGGCTGGCCATGCGGCGCTGCCACAGCAGCAAGGTGGACAGAGCGCGCAGCGGCAGCGAAGCGTTGGATTGTTGGGCGTTGCTTTCAAAAACCAGACCGGAACTGAGGGTACGTTCCATGATGTTTCATCCTTCCGCTTATGGCGGGATTAGGTAGTGATTTAACTGATGCCAATGATCCTCCTCTGTCGTCCATAACAGTAGATACAGTTCGGTTGAAAGACGATGGTCCAGTTAACTGTGTAACCCTACTGTTGCACTCTAAACTGGCGTAACTGTACTGGTCCGCCCTTTTTTGGTGCGTTCTGGCTTCGGAGACGGGATCTTTCAGGCGGAAGGGCTAAAAATAACAAGTACAGTAGTACAGTTTTGTTTAAAAATAACTGGTGCTGTAATGCTTGCTCCTGTAGGAGCGGCCTTGTGTCGCGAAAGGGGCCGCAAAGCGGCCCCAGGATCACAAGAATAAAGACCGGAACAGCGGAAGCAGGGCCGCCGTTCCATTCCTCATTTGTATCAGCTAGCCAGCATGCGCCCGGTTTCTTCCAGGTTCTCGTGCCAACTCAGGGCTTCACGCAGGATGTGCGGGGTATGGCCGCCACGCTGGCAGGCGCGATCGAAGTAGTCGCTCAGTGCTGCGCGGTAGTCCGGGTGCACACAGTTGTCGATGATCGCCCGGGCGCGCTCGCGTGGCGCCAGGCCGCGCAGGTCGGCCAAGCCTTGCTCGGTGACCAGGATGTCCACATCGTGCTCGGTGTGGTCGACATGGCTGACCATCGGCACCACGCTGGAAATCGCGCCACCCTTGGCAATCGACTTGGTGACGAACACGGCCAGGTGGGCGTTACGGGCGAAGTCACCCGAGCCGCCGATGCCGTTCATCATCTTGGTACCGCACACGTGTGTGGAATTGACGTTGCCGTAGATATCGAACTCAAGCGCGGTGTTGATACCGATGATGCCCAGGCGACGGACCACCTCCGGGTGGTTGGAGATTTCTTGCGGGCGCAGTACCAGCTTGTCCTTGTAACGCTCCAGGTTGCCGAACACGTCGGCGTTGCGGCGGGTCGACAAGGTGATCGAGCTGCCCGAGGCGAAGCTCAGCTTGCCGGCGTCGATCAGGTCGAAGGTGGAGTCCTGCAGTACTTCGGAGTACATGGTCAGGTCTTCGAACGGCGACTCGATCAGGCCGCACATCACTGCGTTGGCAATGCTGCCGATACCGGCCTGCAGCGGGCCGAGCTTGTTGGTCATGCGGCCAGCTTCGACTTCTTTCTTGAGGAAGTTGATCAGATGGTCGGCGATGCCCTGGGTTTCGTCATCCGGCGGCAATACGGTGGACGGCGAGTCCGGCTGGTCGCTGATGACGATGCCGACGATCTTGGCCGGGTCGATCGGGATGGCGGTGCTGCCGATACGGTCGTCGACCTTGACCAGCGGGATTGGCGTGCGGGTCGGGCGGTAGGTCGGGATATAGATGTCGTGCAAGCCTTCGAGGTTGGTGTTGTGCGAGAGGTTGATCTCGACAATCACCTGCTTGGCGAAGATCGCGAAGCTGGCCGAGTTGCCCACCGAGGTAGTTGGCACGATATGGCCTTGCTCGGTGATGGCCACGGCTTCGATGACCGCGATGTCCGGCAGCTTCAGCTGCTGGTTGCGCAGCTGCTCGACGGTTTCCGACAGGTGCTGGTCGATGAACATCACCTGGCCGTCGTTGATGGCCTTGCGCAGGGTGCTGTCGACCTGGAACGGCATGCGGCGAGCCAGCACGCCGGCCTCGGTCAATTGCTTGTCCAGGTCGTTGCCCAGGCTGGCGCCGGTCATCAGGCTGATTTTCAGTGGCGACTGCTTGGCACGTTCGGCCAGTGCATGTGGTACGGCCTTGGCTTCGCCGGCGCGGGTGAAACCGCTCATGCCGACGGTCATGCCGTCCTCGATCAGACCAGCGGCATCAGCCGCACTCATTACCTTGCTGTGCAGGGAGGACAAGCGGATACGATCACGGTACATGGATTGTTATCTCGGGCTACTGAAACTACTGCAGCGCAGTCTAGAGACTTCGCCCCTTGCCGTCCCACGACCATGGTCGTATGAGAAGCCTTGGAATAGAGCCGTTGATCCGGATCAATAAAAGAAAAGCCCCGGCAGATTCTGACCGGGGCTTCCTTTATATCAGCTGGTTTGCAGCTGCCATTGTCACTCCACGGCCTTGACCATGTCTTCGATGACCTTCTTGGCGTCGCCGAACACCATCATGGTCTTGTCGAGATAGAACAGTTCGTTGTCCAGGCCGGCATAGCCGCTGGCCATGGAGCGCTTGTTGACGATGATGGTCTTGGCCTTGAACGCTTCGAGGATCGGCATGCCGGCGATCGGCGACTTGGGGTCGTTCTTCGCCGCAGGGTTCACCACGTCGTTGGCGCCCAGCACCAGCACCACATCGGCCTGGCCGAACTCGGCGTTGATGTCTTCCATCTCGAACACTTGGTCGTACGGCACTTCGGCCTCCGCCAGCAGCACGTTCATGTGCCCGGGCATACGGCCGGCCACCGGGTGGATCGCGTACTTCACGGTCACACCGTTGTGGCTCAGCTTCTCGGTCAGTTCCTTGAGCGCGTGCTGGGCGCGAGCCACCGCCAGGCCATAACCCGGGACGATGATCACGCTGTCGGCGTTGCTGAGCAGGAAGGTGGCATCGTCGGCAGAGCCAGACTTCACCGGGCGCTGCTCTTTGGAGCCTTGCGCCGCGCCAGCATCGGTATCACCACCGAAGCCACCGAGGATGACGTTGAAGAACGAACGGTTCATCGCCTTGCACATGATGTACGAAAGGATGGCACCGGACGAGCCGACCAGAGAGCCTGCGATGATCAGCATCGAGTTGTTCAGCGAGAAGCCGATACCGGCCGCTGCCCAGCCCGAATAGCTGTTAAGCATCGACACCACCACCGGCATGTCGGCGCCCCCGATCGGAATAATGATCAGCACGCCCATGATGAAGGCCAATACCAGCATCAGGGTGAAGGCACTGTAGTGGCCAGTGAAGGTGAACAGCAGGCCCAGGGCGATGGTGGTCAGGCCGAGGATCAGGTTCAGCTTGTGCTGGCCGGCGAACTGTACCGGTGCACCCTGGAACAGGCGGAACTTGTACTTGCCCGACAGCTTGCCGAAGGCGATCACCGAGCCGGAGAAGGTAATGGCACCGATGGCTGCGCCGAGGAACAGCTCCAGGCGGTTGCCGGTGGGGATCGGGTCGCTCATGGCGGCAACGATGCCCATCGATTGCGGTTCCAGCACCGCGGCGATGGCGATGAACACCGCTGCCAGGCCGATCATGCTGTGCATGAAGGCGACCAGTTCCGGCATCTTGGTCATCTCGACGCGCTTGGCCATGATCGAACCGGCGGTGCCGCCGACCAGCAAGCCAACGAGGACGTAGCCGATGCCGGCGGTGGCAAGCTCGGCCCCGAGCTTATAAATGAGGCCGACCGTAGTGACGATGGCGATACCCATGCCGATCATGCCGAACAGGTTGCCGCGGCGCGAGGTAGTCGGGTGCGACAGGCCCTTGAGCGCCTGGATGAAGCACACCGAGGCGACGAGGTAGAGGAGCGTTACCAGATTCATGCTCATGCTTACTTCTGCGCCTCGTTCTTGGTTTTCTTCTTGAACATCTCAAGCATGCGACGGGTGACCAGGAAGCCACCGAACACGTTGACCGCGGCCAGGGCCACCGCCAGGGTGCCCATCAGCTTGCCGGCCGGGGTTACCGTCAGGGCGGCGGCCAGCATGGCTCCGACGATGACGATCGCGGAGATGGCGTTGGTCACGGCCATCAGCGGCGTGTGCAGCGCCGGGGTGACGTTCCACACCACGTGGTAGCCCACATAGATGGCCAGCACGAAGATGATCAGGTTGTAGATGCCATGGGAAATCAGCATGTCTTCCATTGTCGTGCTCCTTAGCCGTTCTTGCGGACGACCTGACCATCACGGCACATCAGGCAGGCCGCGACGATGTCGTCTTCGAGGTTGATGACCAGCGCGCCGTCCTTGTCGAACAGCAGCTTCATGAAGTCCAGCAGGTTGCGTGCATACAGTGCGGAGGCATCGGCGCCCACCTGGGCCGGCAGGTTGGTCGGGCCAACGATGATCACGCCGTTCTCCTGTACCACCTGGTCGGCGACAGTCAGTGGGCAGTTGCCGCCTTGGGCTGCTGCGAGGTCGATGACCACCGAGCCGGGCTTCATCTGCGCGACGGTTTCGGCGCTGAGCAGGGTCGGCGCCTTGCGCCCCGGGATCAGCGCAGTGGTAATGACGATATCCGCCTGCTTCGCGCGTTCGTGCACGGCCTGGGCCTGGCGTTGCATCCAGCTTGCCGGCATCGGACGGGCATAACCGCCGACACCTTCGGCGCACTCGCGCTCTTCATCGGTTTCGTAGGGTACGTCGATGAACTTGGCGCCCAGCGACTCGATCTGCTCCTTCACGGCCGGGCGTACGTCGGATGCCTCGATCACCGCGCCCAGGCGCTTGGCCGTGGCAATGGCCTGCAGGCCGGCTACGCCCGCGCCCAGGATCAGCACGCGCGCGGCCTTGACGGTACCGGCGGCGGTCATGAGCATGGGCATGAAGCGTGGGTAGTGATGGGCAGCCAGCAACACCGCCTTGTAACCGGCGATGTTGGCCTGCGACGACAGCACGTCCAGGCTCTGCGCCCGCGAGGTGCGCGGCGCGGCTTCCAGGGCGAACGCGGTAATGCCGCGCTCGGCCATCTTGCCGATCAGCTCGCTGTTGAAGGGGTTGAGCATGCCCACCAGGAGGCTGCCACTGTTGATCAGGGCCAGTTCCTGGTCGTTGGGGGCGACCACTTTGAGCACCAATTGGGCGCCGTAGGCATCGGCTGCACTCCCTAGGGAAGCACCCACGGCCTCATAGGCACTGTCCGGAATGCTGGCATTGAGCCCTGCCCCCCGTTGGACGGTGACCTGATGGCCCTGGCCAATCAGTTTCTTGATGGTTTCCGGGGTCGCAGCGACCCTTGTCTCACCGGTCTGCGTCTCGAGAGGAACACCAATGTGCACGACTATTTCTCCTGCGGTGACCTTTTGTCTTTTTAAAAGCCAGCGCACTTCGGATGGTGCGCTGGGGCGGCTGTGGAGCGCCGACCCGCCGAATTCCGGGCGGGCGAAGCATTTTGCAGACGAAGCCAGAGGCCTTCAACCGGTTCTGGAGCGAAACGAAGTCAAAACTACAAGTCACCCTGTGACCGTATGTCGCAACGGCCAGGCTGCAGCCTGTCAAACATAGGCTATTGGCAGATTAGGAGAAAAAAACAAAAAATTTGCGGTTGATTCGCTTACGGCTTGGTGAATGTCGCAAAATAACCCGCGAAGCCGCGCCGTAAGCAGGGTTAAAGCGGATTTTTGCTCCTGCATAACAGTTTATGTATATGCGACAAATACATATATCTGTAGGTGTTAAAAATAATTGACTACGGAGTCAGTTTATCGTGCCGGCTCACGTCTTGGCCGTGTACGCCTGGGCCTGGCTTACCAGCCAGTCACGGAAGGCGCGCAGCGAAGCCGACTCCACTTTGCGCTCCGGAATCATCAGATAGTAGGCCTTGTCACTACTCAGGGCATGCCTGTTAGCGACCACCAACCTACCCTCCTCCAGCTCGCGCTGGATCAGGAACGGTGGAATCAGGGCGATGCCCATCTCATGCATGGCCGCCTGAGCGAGCATCGAGAATAGTTCATAGCGCGGGCCTGTCATGTCGCGTTCCACATTCATGCCGACGCTGCCGAACCATTGCCGCCAGGCATAGGGGCGCGTGCTCTGCTGCAGCAGTGGCAGTTGGGCAATACGCTGAGCGTCGAGTGTGCCCTGCCCGCCCAGCAGCGCCGGGCTGCACACCGGTACCGGGTTTTCCCCCATCAGCCGGTGCGACTGGGTGCCGGACCAGTCGGCATCGCCGAAGTAGATAGCGGCATCGAAGGTGGTGTCGGCAAACAGGAATGGCCGGGTGCGGTTGGTGAGGTTTACCGTGACCTCCGGGTGGCGCTGCTGGAAGTCCTTTAGCCGTGGTAGCAGCCATTGGGTACCGAAGGTGGGCACGACGGCCAGCTCGATCACGTTGGCGCCCTGCTGGCGCATGACTGACAAGGTGTCGCGCTCTACCGCGTCCAGCTGGGCGGCCACTTGGCGGCTATAGGAAAGGCCTGCTTCGGTCAGCTTCACGCCGCGGCGCGAGCGGCGGAACAGTTCCACATTGAGGAAGGCTTCCAGGCCGCCTATCTGCCGACAGACGGCGCCCTGGGTCAGTGCAAGTTCCTGGGCGGCCTTGGTAAAGCTCTCGTTGCGGGCCGCCGCCTCGAAGCAAACCAGGGCGGTGGTACTGGGGATCTTGCGGCGCATGTACGTCAACCTCACTCGTAAGGCTGTCAATATGGCGTTTTGCCGATTTACGAAGTGACAAATTATCACTAATTGGTGCGCAATCCTCGTTTGTCCCGGCGGCCGATCAGGCCTAGGCTCAAAGGCACAAAAAACTGCCCCCTATTTCGAGGATTTCGCTCATGGCCGGTAAAGCAAGCTTCAACTGGATCGACCCGCTGCTGCTCGATCAGCAGCTCACTGAAGAAGAGCGCATGGTGCGTGACAGCGCTTATCAGTTCGCCCAGGACAAGCTGGCCCCGCGTGTGCTCGAGGCCTTCCGTCATGAACAGACCGACCCGGCGATCTTCCGTGAAATGGGTGAGGTCGGGTTGCTGGGCGCCACCATTCCCGAGCAATACGGTGGCAGTGGCCTGAACTACGTTTGCTACGGCCTGATTGCTCGCGAGGTAGAGCGCATCGACTCGGGTTACCGCTCGATGATGAGCGTGCAGTCGTCGCTGGTGATGGTGCCAATCAACGAGTTCGGTACCGAGGCACAAAAGCAGAAGTACCTACCCAAGCTGGCCAGCGGCGAGTGGATCGGTTGCTTCGGCCTGACCGAGCCCAACCACGGCTCCGACCCGGGTTCGATGATCACTCGTGCCCGGAAGGTCGACGGCGGCTACCGCCTGACTGGCAGCAAGATGTGGATCACCAACAGCCCGATCGCCGATGTATTCGTGGTCTGGGCCAAGGACGATGCGGGTGATATCCGCGGCTTTGTTCTGGAAAAGGGTTGGCAAGGCCTCAGCGCGCCGGCGATTCACGGCAAGGTCGGCCTGCGCGCCTCCATCACTGGCGAAATCGTCATGGATAACGTATTCGTGCCGGAGGAAAACATCTTCCCGGATGTACGCGGCCTCAAAGGCCCGTTCACCTGCCTGAACTCCGCCCGCTATGGCATCTCGTGGGGTGCGCTGGGCGCTGCGGAAGCCTGCTGGCACACCGCGCGTCAGTACACCCTGGACCGTCAGCAATTCGGTCGCCCGTTGGCTGCCAACCAGTTGATCCAGAAGAAGCTGGCCGACATGCAGACGGAAATCACCCTGGCACTGCAGGGCTGCCTGCGTCTGGGGCGCATGAAGGACGAAGGCACAGCTGCAGTGGAGATCACCTCGATCATGAAGCGCAACTCCTGTGGCAAGGCGCTGGATATTGCTCGCATGGCGCGTGACATGCTGGGTGGCAATGGCATTTCCGATGAGTTCGGCGTGGCTCGTCACCTGGTCAACCTGGAGGTGGTCAACACCTATGAAGGTACTCACGATGTGCATGCACTGATCCTGGGGCGTGCGCAGACCGGCATCCAGGCCTTCTATTGATAAGGAGCCAGCCCATGGGCGCGCTATCACATCTGCGGGTGCTGGACCTTTCTCGCGTGTTGGCCGGCCCATGGTCTGGCCAGATTCTCGCTGACCTTGGTGCCGATGTGATCAAGGTCGAGCGCCCTGGCAGTGGTGACGATACACGCTCATGGGGGCCGCCCTTCCTCAAGGATGCCGAGGGTGAGAACACCAGTGAGGCGGCCTATTACCTGTCGGCCAACCGCAACAAGCGCTCGGTTACCATCGACTTCACACAGGCCGAGGGGCAGCGCCTGGTGCGTGAGTTGGCGGAGAAGTCCGATATCGTCATCGAGAACTTCAAGGTTGGTGGGTTGGCTGCCTACGGTCTGGACTACCAGAGCCTGAAGGCGATCAACCCGCGGCTTATCTATTGTTCCATCACCGGGTTCGGGCAGACCGGGCCTTATGCAAGGCGCGCGGGTTATGACTTCATGATCCAGGGGTTGGGCGGGCTGATGAGCCTGACCGGCCGCCCGGAAGGTGAGGAAGGTGCGGGGCCGGTCAAGGTAGGGGTGGCGCTGACCGACATCCTTACCGGGTTGTATTCCACGGTGGCGATCCTCGCTGCCCTCGCCCATCGCGAGCAGACCGGGGTGGGCCAGCATGTCGACATGGCGTTGCTCGATGTGCAGGTGGCCTGCCTGGCGAATCAGGCGATGAACTACCTGACCACGGGCAACCCGCCTCGTCGCCTGGGTAATGCGCACCCCAATATCGTGCCTTATCAGGATTTTCCGACGGCGGATGGCGACTTCATCCTTACCGTGGGCAACGATAGCCAGTTCCGCAAGTTCGCCGAGGTGGCCGGGCAGCCGCAGTGGGCGGACGACCCGCGTTTCGCTACCAACAAGCTGCGGGTTGCCAACCGGGCTGAGCTGATTCCTCTGATTCGCCAGGCCACGGTGTTCAAGACCACGGCGGAATGGGTGAGCCAACTGGAGGCTGCAGGTGTGCCGTGCGGGCCTATCAATGACCTGGCGCAGATGTTCCAGGACCCGCAGGTGCTGGCGCGCGGATTGGCGGTAAGCATTCCGCATCCGTTGGCGGGAAGCGTGCCGCAGGTGGCGAGCCCGATACGGCTGTCGGAGACGCCGGTGGAGTACCGTCGGGCGCCGCCGCTGCTGGGTGAGCATACCGAGGTGGTGCTGGAGGATGTATTGGGGCTGGGTGCCGGTGAGGTGCAACGGCTACGCAGTGCTGGCGTCCTTTAAGGGCCTGTGGCCTAGGTGAAAGCGGGGAGGCCGTCAGGCCTTCCCGCTTTGCTTTTCAGCGATATCAAAGTTTCTTGAAATTAAGGGTTGACGCGGTTTCGAATCCCCTTATAATGCGCCCCACTTCTGACGTAGTCGAAGCGCAAAACTTCTTGCAAATCAATTAGTTAGGCGATTCAGGTAGTGTCAGGAGCGCTTCGATCGAATGATCGGCAGCGGTTGAGATGATGGTTGACAGCGCTTCTAAACGCTGTATGATTCGCCTCCCGCTACGAGAGATCGCAGCGAGTCAAGTGTTTGAAGCTAAAGGAGTTTCTCGCAAAAAACTTCAAAATAAACGCTTGACAGCAAATGAGGAAAGCGTAAAATGCGCGCCTCGGTTGAGACGAAAGGCTCTTAACCAAACGCTCTTTAACAAATCGAATCAAGCAATTCGTGTGGGTGCTTGTGAGTACGGACTGATAGTCACAAAGATTATCAGCATCACAAGTGGCCATGCGAGAAATCACATAGTCATTTGAGATTGCTGAGCCAAGTTTAGGGTTTCTTAAAAACCCAAGCAGTATTGAACTGAAGAGTTTGATCATGGCTCAGATTGAACGCTGGCGGCAGGCCTAACACATGCAAGTCGAGCGGATGACGGGAGCTTGCTCCTTGATTCAGCGGCGGACGGGTGAGTAATGCCTAGGAATCTGCCTGGTAGTGGGGGACAACGTTTCGAAAGGAACGCTAATACCGCATACGTCCTACGGGAGAAAGCAGGGGACCTTCGGGCCTTGCGCTATCAGATGAGCCTAGGTCGGATTAGCTAGTTGGTGAGGTAATGGCTCACCAAGGCGACGATCCGTAACTGGTCTGAGAGGATGATCAGTCACACTGGAACTGAGACACGGTCCAGACTCCTACGGGAGGCAGCAGTGGGGAATATTGGACAATGGGCGAAAGCCTGATCCAGCCATGCCGCGTGTGTGAAGAAGGTCTTCGGATTGTAAAGCACTTTAAGTTGGGAGGAAGGGCAGTAAGTTAATACCTTGCTGTTTTGACGTTACCGACAGAATAAGCACCGGCTAACTCTGTGCCAGCAGCCGCGGTAATACAGAGGGTGCAAGCGTTAATCGGAATTACTGGGCGTAAAGCGCGCGTAGGTGGTTCGTTAAGTTGGATGTGAAAGCCCCGGGCTCAACCTGGGAACTGCATCCAAAACTGGCGAGCTAGAGTACGGTAGAGGGTGGTGGAATTTCCTGTGTAGCGGTGAAATGCGTAGATATAGGAAGGAACACCAGTGGCGAAGGCGACCACCTGGACTGATACTGACACTGAGGTGCGAAAGCGTGGGGAGCAAACAGGATTAGATACCCTGGTAGTCCACGCCGTAAACGATGTCAACTAGCCGTTGGAATCCTTGAGATTTTAGTGGCGCAGCTAACGCATTAAGTTGACCGCCTGGGGAGTACGGCCGCAAGGTTAAAACTCAAATGAATTGACGGGGGCCCGCACAAGCGGTGGAGCATGTGGTTTAATTCGAAGCAACGCGAAGAACCTTACCAGGCCTTGACATGCAGAGAACTTTCCAGAGATGGATTGGTGCCTTCGGGAACTCTGACACAGGTGCTGCATGGCTGTCGTCAGCTCGTGTCGTGAGATGTTGGGTTAAGTCCCGTAACGAGCGCAACCCTTGTCCTTAGTTACCAGCACGTTATGGTGGGCACTCTAAGGAGACTGCCGGTGACAAACCGGAGGAAGGTGGGGATGACGTCAAGTCATCATGGCCCTTACGGCCTGGGCTACACACGTGCTACAATGGTCGGTACAGAGGGTTGCCAAGCCGCGAGGTGGAGCTAATCTCACAAAACCGATCGTAGTCCGGATCGCAGTCTGCAACTCGACTGCGTGAAGTCGGAATCGCTAGTAATCGCGAATCAGAATGTCGCGGTGAATACGTTCCCGGGCCTTGTACACACCGCCCGTCACACCATGGGAGTGGGTTGCACCAGAAGTAGCTAGTCTAACCTTCGGGAGGACGGTTACCACGGTGTGATTCATGACTGGGGTGAAGTCGTAACAAGGTAGCCGTAGGGGAACCTGCGGCTGGATCACCTCCTTAATCGACGACATCAGCCTGCTGATGAGCTCCCACACGAATTGCTTGATTCATGGTTGAAGACGATCAAGATCCTGTATGGATCTTGTGTTGTT